>JAEYPL010000201.1 GCA_023410905.1 Pseudomonadota bacterium | reverse complement strand
CCCACGGCTCGCCGCTCGGCGCGGAAGAGATCGCCGGCACGCGCGAGAAGCTCGGCTGGAAGAGTGCGCCGTTCAAGGTGCCGGCGGAGATCCTGCAAGCTTGGCGCGCGGCGGGATCGCGCGGGCGAGCGGCGCGCGAAGCGTGGGAGGCGCGCTGGCAGAAGCTCGACGCGCGCGATCGCGAGGCTTTCGAGCATCCTGCGGCCGCGCGGTCGGCGGACGTCGATGCGGCTGTGATGAACTTGCGCGAAGCGGCAGCGGCGGAGACGGCCGAGCGGGCGACGCGCGTGTGGTCGGAGCGCGCTTTGGAGGCGTTGGTCGCCGTGCAACCTGCGCTGATCGGCGGCTCGGCAGACCTGACGGGCTCCAACAACACCAACGCCAAGAGCCAGAAGCCGATCGTGAAGGGCGACTTCTCCGGAAGCTATGTCTACTACGGCATTCGCGAGCATGGCATGGCCGCCGCGATGAACGGCATGGCGCTTTACGGCGGGCTCATCCCGTATGGCGGCACGTTCCTCGTGTTCTCCGACTACTGCCGCCCGTCCATCCGCCTCGCCGCGCTCATGCGCCAGCAGGTCGTCTATGTCTTCACGCACGATTCGATCGGTCTCGGCGAAGACGGGCCGACGCATCAGCCGGTCGAGCATATGGCCGCGCTGCGGGCGATCCCCAATCTGAACGTGTTCCGCCCGGCTGACGGCGTCGAGACCGCGGAGTGCTGGGCGCTTGCGGCTGCATCGACTGACGCGCCGTCCGTGCTTGCGTTGACGCGCCAGAACGTGCCGAACCTGCGCAAGGGCCCCCTCGGTGAGAACGCGAGCGCCAAGGGCGGCTACGTGCTGCGCGAGGCCGAGGGCGGCAAGCGCGCGGTGACGCTGATCGCGACCGGCTCCGAGGTCGGCCTTGCTGCGAAGGCGGCCGATGCGCTCGCGGCAAAGGGCATCGCTGCAGCGATCGTGTCGCTGCCCTCGTTCGAGCTTTTCCGCAAGCAGCCTGCAGCTTATCGGCAAGCGGTGCTCGGTGATGCGCCGCGCATTGCTATCGAGGCGGCGATCGAGCAGGGCTGGCGCGAGTGGCTGCGGCCGGAAGATGCGTTCGTCGGTTTGTCGGACTTTGGCGCCTCGGCGCCTGCCGGCAAGCTCTTCGCGCACTTCGGGGTGACGCCGGAGCGCGTCGTCGAGGTGGCGCATAAGCTGGTCGAATAGAGGTTCGGAACCCGAATTTCGATTTGAGCGTTGCGTAGTGGGTGGCTGTGTTTGCGCTGCCCGCAACTTCATCAATGCGAGTGCAGTCATGTACAACAGTATTACTCGTACCGTCTTTGCCGGTAGCATACTGCTCAGCATGGGTGCCGCGCTCGTCGCCGCAAGCGGCGGACCTGCCTCCGCGCAGCGCCTCTGGGATCAGCCGTACGAGGAGTGGCAGTCGGAAAGCAAGCGCCCGAAGCGCGGCTACGAAGGCTTCCCCGCACCCGGCGTTTACTGCTCCTACCGGCGTGAGCCGATCCGCGAATGCAGCACCGATAAGCGCGGCCGTGAAAGGTGTCGCGTCACGCGTTGGCGTCTCGTGCAGATGTGCAGCTGACCACCGCCGCATGAGCAGCGGCGGCGTACTCGCGTGCTGCTAGGTGTCGCTCTTCCACTTGATCTGAAACTCGATCTCCTCGTCCTCCGCGCTGCGCTCGTGCTCGATGTTGAACACGGCGCGCGCCGGCACGCGCACGCGTTCTCCGGCGATCTGGATGACGAACGGCTTTCCCTGCTCGAGGGAGTCTGCGAAGCGCCTGAGCTTGGCCACGAACGCCGCAGTGCTGTAGCTCTTCTCAAGGTCGCGTGTCGGAGGCTTCCTCGCCATGCACATCTCCATTGGCTTGCTTCGCACTGCCATATGGTGCGTGCTGCTCCTGCAAACTAGCCCAATCGCCTCCGATACAACGCGATCAGGCGTTCCCAATGCCGCTCGGCCGCAGCCTTGTCGTAGATCTTGCGCTGCGGAAATCCGAAACCGTGATGCACGCCGGGATAGATCTCGAGCTCGCCCGGATTTCCGGATGCATCGAAGAGCTTCTTCAGCTCGGCGACCATGGGCAGAGGCGCTAACTCGTCGATCTCCGCGCAGGCAATGTAGAGTTCGCCCTTGGCCTTGCCGAGTGTCAGGTGCGGACTCTCCTCAGCATCGCTGACAAGCCACGTGCCATAGAAGGAAGCCGCGGCTGCGATACGGTCCGGATAGCGGGCAGCGGCGGCGAGCGCGTAGGGCCCGCTCATGCAGTAGCCGTGCACACCGATGGGGCCGGCCTTCACGCCCTCGCGGCCATCGAGGAATGACATCATCGCCGCGACATCGTCCATGACGGGCGGGATGGTCATCTTCGTGCGGATCGCCCGCATACGTGTGTGCTCGGGGCTGCCGTGCGTGAGCACGGTTGCCGGATCGAACTTCGAGTCGCGACCGGCACGATAGTAGAGGTTCGGCAGCAGGACACAGTAGCCGACCGACGTAAGGCGGCGCGTCATGTCGCGCAGCTCCTCGCGGATGCCGGGCGCGTCCATCAGCAATAGTACGGCGGGGTGCGTGCCGCGATCCGGCCGACAGACGAATGTTTCCATGGCGCCATCGCGCGTTTGGATATCGAGCGTTTCTTCGATCATGGGGCGCTTCCTCCTGAGCGCCCGAGACTAGGGCTTGCGCGTGCAAAGATCGACTCGCACGTGCGGGGCGCTATAGTCCATCGCGGAATATCCGACATGCATCGGGAGGAAACGAAATGATTCAGCGCATCATGGTTCCTGGCATCATGGCTCCGGTCAGTCATTATTGCCATGTTGTCAGGGCCGGCAATCTCGTGTGGGTTTCCGGCGTCGTCGGCATGGAGGCGAACGGCCACATTCCGCCGGACACGGTCGCTCAGTTCGACATTGCCATGGATGTCATGGACAAGTGCCTTAGGGCCGCGGGCGCAGGGCCCGAGCATGTCACCAAGGTTCAGGTTTTCATGACGGACATCAGCGAGCGGGCCTCCATCAATCCGCGTCGCATTGCATACTTCGGCGAGCACCGGCCGGCGTCGACACTCGTCGAGGTCAAGGGCCTCGTCGATCCGCGGATGAAGGTCGAAATCGAGTGCCAGGCCGTGGTCGGCTGAGGCGGATGCTCAGCGCGGCTGACGCCTGAAGAGCGCGCGGCCGTGCTTCGCCGCGATCAGCATGAGGTTCCACGACACGCAGACAGCGAGCGCCAGCGAGAGCGAAATCACCGGCCCCCACGAAACGATCGTGGCGGCGACCAGCGTGATAGCCAGCAGCATTCCGAACATGCCGCCGATCGAATGCGCGAGCAGCGCTGCAGTGGCGGGACCACCGATACGATTGTGAAGTACCAGGATAAGGCTCGTCGTCACCGTCGGCATGATGGAGAGGATGCCGGTAAGCTGCGACGGTACGAAGGGACTGAGCGCATTCACGATGCCGACCACGATCGTTACGAGCACAACGCGAACGATCAGATCGGTCCAGGAGCGTGTTCCCGCTTTCAGCGGCACCGCGTCGGTAAAGCGGGGCGCGAGAAGCATGGAGGCGCCGAAGATCGGAACCGCGAACAGGAAAGCCTCGGGCAGGGACCAGTCATAAAGCTGCACGAGCACCGCACATGCGAGCCACGCAGCAGAACCTGCCGCGAGGCTCAGCAGCATCGATTTGCGGGCATGAGCCATCAGGCCGTATATCAGCAGGTAGACAGGGGTCACAGCAAAGGCCGCCACAGAGGCCGTCGTGACGCGCTCGAGAAATTCCGGCGGATGGTCGAGCGCCAGGAAGACGTACACGGGGCCGGTGTAGACCGGCAGTGACGCCACCATGGCGCCGAAGAACGGCCCGGCTCGCTCGGAGATTAGCGCGACTATAACGATGAATACGGCGACCGCCGCCATGCGCACCGCGAGTGCAGCGAAAGGAAGGTCCGCCAGCGCGGCAAGGAATTCCGTCACTCGATCCCGTCCCGTCGTGCGACACGCTGCCGTTGGATCGGCATCATGACGTACGACCGCGTCTCTTCCCCGCCGCTTACCGCGGCACTCGCGATCTTCTGCGAGAGCGAGTTGCCCGCGCGAAGCGCTTCTATTTTGTCGAATTGACGCGCTCAGGAGGTGCTTCGTTGAGTGCGTGCCAGACTCGTATGAGCTGAGCCGCGTGGCTGGTCAAGCCCGCGTCCACCCGTCGGCGCCGAGACGCTCCTGCGGCGCGAATCGAGATTTGTAGCTCATCTTGCGAGAGCCTTCGATCCAATAGCCGAGATAGAGATACGGCAGGCCGAGCCGGCGCGCATACTCGATATGCTCTAGGATCATGTAGCTGCCGATACTGCGGACCTGCTCATCGGGATCGTAGAAACTGTAGACCATCGAGATGCCGTCGGAGAGCTGGTCGCACAGGGCGACCGCCTTGAGCGGTGCGCTGTCGGCGCGGTGGAGGTGCGGCTTGTCGGGGCCGACGCGATACTCGGTGAGGAACGTGTCGACGATCGAGTCCTCGACCATCATCGCGTAATCGAGCACGCTCATGTCGGCCATGCCGCCATCGCCGTGGCGCGCGTCGATGTAGTTGCGGAAGAGACTGAAATGCTCCGACGTCGCGACGGCCTGAATACGGCGCGCCTTTAGGTCGCTGTTGCGGTCGATGATGCGGCGGAAGTTGCGCCCTGTTTCGAACTCGTTGACGAGCACACGTACCGACACGCAAGCCTGACATCCCTCGCAGTAGGGCATGTAGGCAATGTTCTGGCTGCGCCGGAAGCCGCCTTTCAGCAGGTTGTCTATGAGGGCGCGTGGCTTGTCATGGGTGAGGTGCGTGAAGAGCTTGCGCTCCGCCCGCCCCGGCAGGTAGGGACAGGCCTGCGGTGCCGTGACGTAAAACTCGGGAAATTGCTTATTTTGTTCGGTCACCTAGCGCCGCCCTCTGGTGGGTTCGCATAAGCATACAGCATACGTGAGCGCGCCGGGCTGTTTCAAGCGACACGGTGTGCGGCAGGTTTCTGATACATTGCTGGAAACCTTATGGGGCGAGTGCATGAGCGAGGCGGCGACGACCGAAGTTCTATTCTACCACCTCGAACGCCAGCCGCTCGAGAGGGTTCTGCCGAGCCTGCTCCAGCGCACGCTCGAGCGGGGCTGGCGCGCTGTCGTTCAGGTCGGTAGCGCCGAGCGTCTCGATGCGATCGATGCGCACTTGTGGACCTTCGCCGAGGATAGCTTTCTTCCGCACGGTACCGTGAAGGAAGGGACGCCCGATCGTCAGCCTATCCTGCTCACGCTCGGCGAGGAGAACGAGAACGGGGCTGGCGTGCGCTTCCTGCTCGATGGGGCCGATATGGAAACCTACGCGGGCTATGCGCGCATCGTCGTCATCTTCGATGGACGGGATGGGGACGCGCTTTCTATGGCGCGCTCACAGTGGCAGCGCGTCAAGGCGCAGGGGTGCAAGGCGACCTACTGGCGCCAGGGCGACAGCGGACGTTGGGAGCAGAAGGGCTGAGGTCGCGACGCCGTTAGTGACGCGTGCCGAGCGTCGTTGGCCAATAGAGCGCCGGCGCGAAGCCCTGCGGCTTTGGTTCGACGACGTCGGCCATGGTGCGGAGCACGGCAGCTGCGGCGTGACCATTGGCTGTCCGGTAGGCCGCGGCGAACGGCTGCCAGAGGGGAGGCATTACGGGGCTGCTATTGCCGACCAGCGCACGCTGCGCCATGGGCACCGCGGCGTCGAGCCACATCCGCTGCCATACGGCGAACGGGTTATTCGCCGAAGCCATGGGCTGCGCAGGCAACCAGGGCAGCAACGGGTTTGCGGTGCCGGTGGGAGCTCGCCAGGGCATCAAGTTGGCAGCCATGCTCGCGGGCCAGAGAGCCGGATTGGCCGTTGTTTGCATGGATTGCGGCGGCATCCACCAGGGCGACGCCGTGGACGTGAGCTTGCGCGCGGGTGTCGTACCGAGCACACCCGACCAGAATTCGGCAGTCGCCCGCACGAGCTGGGTCGAGCTATCGACCCAGAGCTGGGCGAAGGTCAGCGGCAAAAATGCATTGGTGCTCATAACGCCTCGGGGCACTGCGCTAAGATA
Source organism: Pseudomonadota bacterium (assembly GCA_023410905.1). Lineage (GTDB taxonomy): Bacteria > Pseudomonadota > Alphaproteobacteria > Rhizobiales > Hyphomicrobiaceae. Next base: position 16,779 of record JAEYPL010000201.1, on the reverse strand, counting down.
TCAGGCTCAGAGATATATAAGCGCTATTTTGCATTGCAGCAAGATTAATCCCGCAACGCAAAACGGCGCGACCAAGCGGCGCGCCGTTCGTATTTTTATACTAGGTAGCCCGGAAGATCAGGGCGAATCGCCTGGTGGGCTAGAAGAGCCGCCGCCGAACATGTTCCCGACCCAATCGATGATGGTATTGCAGCTGCCGTTCGGGCCCTGCATGCCGCCGAGGTCATTGTCCATCGAGCGCTCCTTCCAGTTGCCATCGCGGCAGTACTGGTTGTGTTGGCGCTTCTTTTCCGCGGCCGAGGCAACGCGCTCGTAATCCTTGTCCTTTGGCCATGCGGGATTTGCGGCGGGCGCAACGGCGGCTGCGGCCGCAGGCTGTCCGGGCTCCGGAAGGCGCTGCGTGCTCGGCGGCATGACTAGCGGTGCGCGCGGTGCGAGCTTCGGCTCTTCCTTCTGGCCAATGGCGCCCGTCGCGACACCGAGGCTGTTCAACAATGGGCTGTTGACTTCGATGCCGTCGGCGCAACCGCCCAGCAAAGCGGCGCCGATGATGACGCTCGCAATCCCCACCCGGGCGCGCCGGCTAATGCGTGATGTTCTCGCGGCCATGCTTGTCACCCCCGTTTGCCGGCTGCTGCCCCATCCCCGGCGCGCCAGTCGGCGGAATGTTCCTTACCTATGAGCCTTTTGCGGCATCATTACGATTCGGCCAGAAAGAGTCATATAGCAGCCCCACGACGCCAGCAACAATGGCCACGTCGGCGATATTGAACACGTACCAGCTCCAGCCGTTGGCATAGAGGTGGAAGAAATCCGCGACACCGCCCCGAATGACGCGGTCCAGCGCATTCGCGAGCCCGCCGCCGATGATCAGCCCGATCGAGGCGGCCATGAGCGGATTGACGCGCCCCCGCACCAGCCAGATCCAGAGCCCGATCGAGGTCAGCGTGGCAAAACCGGCGAGCGCCCACTGCCCGCCGTGTCCGTCCTGGGCGAGCAGGCCGTAGCTGATCCCCTTGTTGAGCACGAACACGAGATCGAAGAACGGCGCGACGTGCACCGGCTGCAGCGCGGCGATGTCATAAACGTTGAGCATCCACCACTTGTGCACCTGATCGATCGCGAGAGTAGCGAGCGCCAGTGTCAGTCCGAGGCGCGCATAGCCGCCCCAAAGCCAGCCGCGACGTTCATCCGCGGCAGCTCCCAGTACGGTGCGCTCCTCGATTTCGCTCATGCCTTATCAAGCTCGCGCATTGCGGCGGCATCGCGGGCTGAAAGCTCGGGATAGGCCGGATCGCTGCCGACGTCGGTCGTGACGCGCCAGGAGCGCGCGCACTTCTTGCCCTCGGCACGCGCTGGGACGACGCCGACACCCGAAACTTCGGCCAGCGCAAACGCGCCCTCCGGTGCCGGCGTGTCGACGATCCTGATGCCCGACGTAATGCAGACCTCGGCCATGTCGATGCCGTTGAGGGCCGCAGCAAGCTCACCGTTGGTCACGTGCACGATGGGTGCGGCTTCGAGGCTCGATCCGATGCGCTTTGCCGCTCGTTCGATCTCGAGCGCGCCTGTCACGACGGAACGCACGCGGCGCACCTGCTCCCACTTTGCGGCGAGCGCGTCGTCGCGCCATTCGGCGGGGGCCGCCTTGAAGGTCTCGACGTGCACCGAGCCGTCCTCGCTCGGATAGCGCTGCAGCCAGGCCTCCTCGGCCGTGAAGACGAGGATCGGCGCGATCCACGTCGTCACGCACTGGAAGATGTGCTCGACGCAGGTGAGCGCCGCGCGACGGCGCAAGCTCGAAGGGGCGTCGCAGTAAAGTGCGTCCTTGCGCACATCGAAGTAGAACGCCGACAGCTCGGTGTTCATGAACTGCGCAAGCGCCGCGACGACGCGCTTGTAGTCGTACTCCGCGTAGGCCTTGCGGATGATGGGCTCGAGCGTGGCGAGCTGATGGAGCATGTAGCGCTCCAGCTCCGGCATGTCGGCTGGCGCCTCTTCCTGCTCGGGCTTGTAGTGTGCGAGCGTGCCGAGCATCCACCGCAAAGTGTTGCGCATCTTGCGGTAGGTCTCGACGAAGTTCTTCAGGATCTCCGGCCCGATGCGCAGGTCATCCGAGTAGTCGGAAGCGGCAACCCACAGGCGCAGGATGTCCGCGCCCGAATTCTTGATGACATCCTGCGGCGCCGTCACGTTGCCGACGGACTTCGACATCTTCTGCCCCTTTTCATCGAGGCAGAAGCCGTGCGTGAGCACGACGTCGAAGGGCGCGCGCCCGCGCGTGCCGGACGACTCGATCAGCGAGGAATGGAACCAGCCGCGATGCTGGTCCGAGCCTTCGAGATACATGACGCGATCGCGCCCGCCATCGACCTGCCGCTCGATGCCCATGAGGCTCGGGAAGTGCTGATCATTGAGGACGTAGCTGTGCGTGCTGCCCGAGTCGAACCAGACATCGAGCACGTCATTGACCTTTTCGAAGTCCGCAGGATTGTGGTCGGGCTTCAGGAAGCGCGCGCCGTCGGTGTCCGAGAACCACGCATCGGCGCCCTCGGCATACATGGCGTCGTAGATGCGTTGGTTGACCTTGGCGTCGACAAGCACCTCGCCATCCGACTTGCGCACGAACACGGTGATCGGCACGCCCCAGGCGCGCTGGCGCGAGATGACCCAATCGGGTTTGGCTTCGATCATGCCGGTGATCCGGTTCTCGCCGGATTTCGGCACCCACTCCGTATCGCGGATGGACTGCAGCGAAACTTCGCGCAGCGTCTTCGGGATCGGCTGATTGTGTCCGGCGCTGCTTGACGCAGCCGACTTCGCGCGCAGCTCGCGTGAGATTTTCTCGAGGAACGGGATGTCCTTGTCCATGTGGATGAACCACTGGGGCGTATTGCGGAAGATCACCGGCTTCTTCGAGCGCCAAGAATGCGGGTACTGATGCTTCAGGCGCCCACGCGCGAGCAGGTTGCCCGCCTTCACGAGCGCGTCGATGACGGCCTGATTGGCGTCGCCTTTCTCGCCCTTGTCGGTGATGACGCGCTTGCCCTCGAAGCCCGGCGCATCCTTCGTGAATGCGCCGTTCTCGTCGACCGTGTAGGGGATCGTGGTGTCGATGTTGCGCTCGTTCAGGCGTCTGGTTGACGCCGTCCAGATGTCGAAGTCCTCGCGGCCGTGGCCGGGCGCCGTGTGCACGAAGCCCGTGCCGGCGTCGTCGGTGACGTGATCACCGTCGAGCAGCGGGACGTTGAACTGATAGCCGCCGAGTCCTGCGTCGCGGAGCGGGTGAGCGCAGATGATGCTCGCAAGATCGGCGGCGCTGACGGCGGCGCGCTTCTCGAACGCCTCGACCTTCGCTGATTTCATCACGTCGGCCGCGAGCTTGTCAGCAAGTACGAGCTTGTCGCCAACCTTGGCCCAATTGCCTTCAGGCGAGGCCGTGATCTCGTAGAGGCCGTACTCGATCTTTGAGTTGAACGAGATCGCGCGATTGCCCGGGATCGTCCACGGGGTGGTTGTCCAGATGAGGACGAAGGCGCCGGTCAGATTGTCTAGTGGTATGGAACCATCGTCGCGTCGCATTGCGAGAGACGGTACGCGGATGACCGGAAACTTCACCCACACCATGTCCGACTGGTAGTCGTGGTACTCGACCTCGGCTTCGGCGAGCGCGGTCTTCTCGACGACCGACCACATCACGGGCTTCGAGCCGCGATAAAGCTGCCCCGTCTCGGCAAACTTGATGATCTCGCGCGAGATCTGCGCCTCGGCCGGGAAGGTCATCGTCGTGTAGGGATGCGCCCAGTCACCCTCGACGCCGAGCCGCTTGAACTCCTCGCGCTGCACGTTCAGCCAATGCTCGGCGAAGGCGCGGCACTCGGCCCGGAAGGCCTTCATCGCCGCCGGATCCTTGAGGTTCGGCTTGGCCTTGCCCTTGGCCATGTACTCCTCCTCGATCTTCCACTCGATCGGGAGGCCGTGGCAGTCCCAGCCCGGCACGTAGTTGGAGTCGTGGCCGAGCATCTGCTGCGAGCGCGTGACGAGATCCTTGAGGATCTTGTTGAGCGCGTGGCCGATGTGGATGTTGCCGTTCGCGTAGGGCGGTCCATCGTGAAGGACGAACTTCGCCCGCCCCTTTGCGCTCTCGCGGAGCTTGTCGTAGAGGCGGATTTTCGCCCACCGCTCCAGCATCCGCGGCTCCATCTGCGGGAGCCCGGCCTTCATCGGAAAATCGGTCTTGGGCAGGAAGAGGGTCTTCCCCCAGTCGCGCGCTTCGGTCTTGGTGTCGGTCATGAGGTCAGCCTCGGCGGCTCGGACGGTCGGGATGCGGCCCGACGCGGGCGCGCTCCGTCTTCGATTGAGGCAATCCGGTCCCTGATGCGGCCCGGAAGCCTTTACGCGTTGATTTCACGTGCACTTCTGAGGCGCAGATGTGCCCTGACCCGGCGCCCGGAGGCAGCCGGGACGCGAATTCGCCCGGGGCGGACTATGAACGCGCGAAGCAGCATGATCCGCATCTCATACCGGCCGCAGGACGCGCTTTCAACTGCGACCCGTGCGTGGGTGGGCGCTTAGTAGTGGGCGCCGCCGTTGACCTCGATGGTCTGGCCGGTGGTGTAGGCGGCGTCCGGCCTGCAGAGCATGGTGACAATATGGGCGATCTCCTCGGGTCGGCCATCGCGCCCCACTGGATTGGCGGCCGCCGCCGTAGACGCCGGGCGGGCGCCGGCCGCGCCGCTGCGCACGGTGTCGATGGCGCCGGGGGCGACCACGTTCACGGTAATGCCGTGCGGCCCCAGCTCCGAGGCCAGTGAGCGCGCCATGCCGATCATGCCGGCCTTGGCGGCCGAGACGTGCGTGCGCCCGGGCGTGCCCTTGAACATGGAGATGCCGCCGATATTCACGACGCGTCCCCATCCACCCTTGATCATGTGCGGGACGGCGGAGCGCGTGCACAGGAAGGCGCAGTCGAGGCTGTTCGCCAGAACCTCGCGCCATTCGGCGAAGCTCATCTCGACGAGCGGCGTATTGCGGCGGATGGCGGCATTATTGACCAGGATGTCCACCTTGCCGAAGCGCGCCACCGCGGCATCGATCAGGCTTTGTGCGCCCGCTTCGGTTGAGACATCAGCCAGATGGCCTATGGCGGTTGCGCCCTCGGCGGCTAGAAGCGCCACGGCCTCGTCGACGCCTTCCTTGTCCTTGCGCGCATGAATGACGAGGGATGCGCCCTCCGCGGCGAGCGCCCGTGCGGTCGCGCGGCCGATATTGCGGGCCGAGCCCGTGATAACGGCGACCCGCCCATCGAGTGATGGCATGATGTGATTCTCCCCGGTGATCTGGCGCGGCATCCATCATTCGGCCGCCGCTTTGCGCCACCATTGCGCGGGGTCCGCCCCTGGTGCAACAGTTTGCGCTTGCTGGGCGAATCATTGGGGGCCGAGCCCCGACCAAATCCCGCCGGAGATTGACCGGTTCATGAGCAGCCAGAAATCATCCAAGTGCGGGCAGCCCAAGTGGGCGATCACGCGGGCAGCCAGTGCCTTGGTTGCCAAGCCCAAAGACGGGCAGGGCGCGCAAAAGTCTCAGGCCAGGTCCACCAAGCCCCAAGACACCGCCAAAGACGTCCTCAAGCCGAGCCCGGCGTCATCCGCAGCCAAGCCGCGTGTTTCGGTGGTGCAGCCGCACGCCCGATATCATTTGCCCCGGCAGTCCGGCAGTGCTGAGCGGATCGCTGCGGAGCGCGACAAGCGCCTCGGGGCCTTAGTCGTGGTCGGCGTGATCGGCATCGCCCTGCTGATGTTCGGCTCCAAGTATGCAGGTCTCTCGGAAATGCTGGGGCTGCCTGCTGCGCCGGAGCGCATAGAGATCAAGCGTTCGACACCGGCCAAGCCTCAACCCTCGGAGCCGCGACCAGATCCTCCGCTGCGTAAATCCGAGAAGCCCGGCAGCGAGCCTGAGTCTCAAGTCACATCCGCACTGGAGCAGGCTGCGCGGCGAATGCGCGAGGAGGCAGAAAAGCGCAAGGCCAAGGAAGGAAGCCGACCGGACCCGGTTCCGCTTCCTGTGCCAAAGCCCGCGCTCGCCGAGACCGACCGCCCAAATCTCGCGGATACGGACTGCCAGATGAGCAAGCCTGTTGCCGCCATCGTGCCTGCGTGCTCGGCGATCATCGCGCAGCATAACGACTATGCGGATGCTTATTTCATCCGGGCGTGGGCACTGCGCGAGCGCAATCAGCCCGAGCGCGCGCTCACCGACTTCAGTCGTGCGATCTCACTGCGGCCGACGCAGCAGCCCGCGTACTACTCGCAGCGTGCGCTGACCTATGTGCGGATGCGGGACTTCGATCGCGGGCTCGCCGACTACAACAAGGCTATCGAGCTGAACCCGCGCAGTCCGAATTTTCATAATGATCGCGGCGCGGCCTATCTGGATTTGAAGGACTACGCGGGTGCGCTTGCGGATTTCAATCGCGCCATTGAACTCGATCCGCGCTATGCCGTGCCCTACAACAATCGCGCGCGCACTTATGTCCTGAACGGGGGCGATCATGCGAAGGCCATCCGCGATCTCGATCGCGCCATAGAGCTGAGCCCGAAATACGCGCTCGCCTTCGAGAACCGCGGCCTCAGCCATCTCGAGCTGAAGGATCTCACCAAGGCCCTCGCCGATTTCGATAGTGCGATCGAACTCAATCCACGCTCAGCGCGTGCACTCAACGCGCGTGGCGTCGCCTACGAGCGTCAAGGAAACCGCGACCGCGCGATCGCCGACTATCGACGGGCTCTTGAGGCCGATCGGAATTTCACGACAGCGCGCGAAAACCTGACAAGGCTTGGTGTGAAGATATGACGGAGAACGATCCGAAGGCGGATGCCAGTGGTGCGCACGAAGGCGCGGATGCAGGCCGAGCCCCCGATGAGAGGCCTGTGGGAAGACGTGCGAGGTCGACGCTCGAGCAGAACACGGCATCGCTCGGCGATCGTGGCACTTCGCCGGCGCGGTTCCTTCTGGTGCTCGGCATAGCGCTGGTACTGGCCGTCGGCGCGACGAATGTTCTTGGTCTCTGGTCATTGCCCGGACAATCCGAGGCGCGTCAGGAGGCCCGGCGCAAGGCAGAAGAGCGCAAGGAAGCAGAGAGGAAATCTGCAGAGCGCGAGGCCGCACGACAATCCGAGGAGGCACGCAAGGCCGCCGAGCGGGCGGAGCAAGCGCGACGAGATGAGATCCGCAAATCTGCGGAACGCGCGGCTGCCGCGCGCAGGGAGGATGAAAAGCGTGCCGCCGAAAAAGCGGCAAAGGCCGCCGAGGACGCACGCCGCCGCGAGACGGAGACAGCAGCGAAGCCACCAGCCTCACCGCCATCGGTTGCCTTGCCGAAGCACCCGAGCCTTCCCGATAGGCCGCCGGCCTCTCATGCGGTGCCGCCGCGCGAGCCGCCGCCGCAGTCTTTGACCGCGCGTGAGATGATGGAGAAGTTGCTCCGCCCGCAAGAGGAGACAAGCCAGAACCTGCCGAGTGTGGATGCCACGCAACCTTCGACACAAGCAGATCCACCGGCCCCGCCCCGCGATGCGAAGCAACCTACTCAGAAGGATCTGATCGAAGATATTCGCCGCAAGCTCGATCGCCGGTCCGGCAAGGCCGGTGAAACCGAGACCGCCGCGCGCCAGCCGCCGGCAGCCACGGCGAACGAAACAGCGCGCACGCCGGCATCGAGGCCCAATCTCAGCTCGACAGCCTGCCGTATCGACCGTGCTTACCTCCAGGCTATCAGTGCGTGCGACGAGGTCATCAAGCAGCATCCCGAAGCCGCGGAGGCTTATTTCGTGCGCGGCTGGGCCCGTAATCAGGGGCGCGAGTGGGGGCGTGCGATCACGGATCTATCCCGTGCGATCGAACTCGATCCGAGCGAGTGGCGTGCCTACGCGCAGCGCGGATATGCGCTTCATTCGATACGCGCTTTCGAGCGATCCATCGAGGACTACACCACTGCCATCGACATGCGTCCGAGCGAAGCCTTTCTCTACAACAATCGTGGCCTCTCGCGGATGATGAACAAGGAGTATCCTGGGGCCCTCGACGACTATGACAAGGCCATTGAGTTCAACTCGCGCTATGCGCTCGCCTATTTCAATCGCGCGCGGCTTCATCAGGCCGATGGTCCGCGGTTGGAGCGCGCATTGGAGGATGTCTCGCGCGCGATCGAGTTCGATCCGCGTCTGGGGGCAGCGCTGACGCTGCGCGCCGAAATTCATGCTGCGCTTGGCAATCATCCGCTGGCGATCCAGGATCTGACGCGGCTCATCGCACTCGATGGGCGCAATTCGCTCGCCCACATTCGCAGAGCACGCAGCCACGTCGAGACGGGGGCTTATGACCAAGCGATCTCCGACGCCGACAAGGCGCTGGATATCTTCCGACGTTCGCCGGAGGCTCTCATCGAGCGCGGCCGCGCCTGGGAAGGCAAGGGCGATCTGCAGGCCGCCATCCGCGACTATCGCGCTGCACTCGATATCCAGCCGGCGCACGTCGCGGCGCGCGAGCATCTGCGGCGCGTCGGCGAGAATTGACGCGCCCACTTCTCGCTATTTCCCGCCTACCGGCCCGGCCAGAAAGATCTCCGAACGCTCGATCTCCTCGATCTCGCTCATGGCCGCGGCAAAATCCGCATGATCGTCATCGAGCGTGCCGATGCGCCGCTCCAGTTCCGAGAGGCGCTGGCGGCCGGACAGCTTGTGCAGGAAGATCGCCGACACGGCCGGCTGGTAGAAACGCTCGCGATCGCTCTGTGTGAGAATGACGCCGCGCAGCTTGTCGCCGCCGCGCTGGAAGCGATTGAGTGTCACGAGCCGCAAGGCGCCCTGGAATGTCGTGAGGAGCTGAAGCATCCCGGTGTGTGGGCTGATATAGACGCCGCCCGCGTGCTGAGTGGAGGCATCGGCGCCGCGGCCCTTTGGCATCCCCTGCAACTCGAGAAAGCGCAGGCGCGACAGGTCCTCGTCCCAATCGAGTTCGTAGACCGAGCGATAGAGTGCGTTGCGGCGCGAGAAGATGCGCCGATAAGCGAGATAAGGGCCGAGATAATCCTGATAGGTCGCGAGTAGATAGCCACCATAGCTCTCGTCGGCCCGCCCCTTGAGCCCGCCCTCCGCCACGCCATTCGTGAACGGCGTCCCGAGTAGTGCGTCGAGATCGATGGTGAGGCCACGCGCGACACCGGCGATCGTTGCGTCGCGCACCGGCTGACCTGCCAGGAGGTTGCCGAGCGTGCGCTCCTTGCAGCCGGCGATCTCGGCAAGCGCCGTTCGCGTCAGGCCACGCTTGGCCATCTCTATGCGCACAAGGCGCACGAAGGTTTCCCTCTGGGCTGCTGTCAGCAGCGACGACATTGTCTTGGTCTCCCCGGCCCCCGCCAGATTTCTTCGTGAAGACGGCCCGCAAACTCGTCTCGTTCGACAACGTGTGGACGAACACTACTGCGCTTCGACCTCAAAGCGACCGCACGCTTTCAGATGTGATTTTTAGTCGGACGTCCTGCTGTAGCAAGTTCGTCAGCAGAACGAGCCGATCCTTTTCGTTCATCTCGATGATCCGGCCGACTAGTCCGTCAAGCGGCCCGCCGTTCAACCGTACCTCCTGGCCAAGTTGATATGGTATGGCAGGCTTCGCGATCACGCCGTCGATTTCCCGCGCGCGCAACCCCTCGATAAAATCTCCGTGGACATAGGCCGGTCGGTCGCCGAAGCGTACCAGGCCGCGCACCCCATAGGTCGACAGGATAGGCCGCCACATCGTCAGTTTCGACGTGACCTGGGCGAAGACATATCCCGGAAACAGCGGACGCATGACATCCTTCAGGCGCCGGGCATGACGAATACGCTTGATCTCTCGGGGGAAGTAGACCTGAAAGTTCTGCCTGGCCAGATTTTGGACGGCGACATTTTCACGGTGAGGATGCGTATTGATCGCCGCCCACAGGCTGGTGGCCGCCTGACGCGAAAGATCGACATGGACCGGTTCAAGGCTGCCGTCCATGGCAACACTCCCGCTACAAACTACAATGGGCACATCAGGCAACGCCGATGACAAATTGTTATCGGTCAGAGCGCTGAGGCGCAAGCCATCGCGCACTCTCCGATGAGCTGCGATGGTGCTGCGCCTGGAGGTGGACAGCAGACCTATCCCGCGGCGCGCGTGTGCTACCAAATGCTCGCGGTTCTCGGCCCGCCGGTTGCTCAAGCATTTCGAGATGGCGTTGGATCAATGATCGACCTGCGTAGTCATATGCTGCCCGGTCTTGAAGATTGCGCGCCCGATTTAGCGACTTCGCTTTCGATGGTGCGCGTATCAGCTGACGCCGGCGTAACCAGCGAGATTTGCGCGCCGCACATGATGTCCGGACTGAGCGCGACCTTTCCTCATGAGGTTGGCCCGACGGCGTTCGCATCTCAGATGTAATTTTGATCTCGCTACGAGCCGAGTAGTCGAGAGCTCCGCCTGCGATATTATCGGAACACGTACTCGTGGCGTGAGCGAAGGTATGTTACGAAGAATTTTAACCGGTGTGTTGGGCGGCGTGCCGGAAGTTATTGCGAGTAGTCCGCGCTCTTGAGTTGTAATGCGTAGAGGTAGTTCAAATGATTGATCGTGCGCGATGGCTTGGACGCATATTGATGGCCATCGCTTCGGGAACGATGCTCGCCGCGTGCGGCGGCTCTCTGAATGATGGGATCACGAGCTTTGTTGAGAGGGAGCCGCCGAGGACCGCCGGGCTTGGGGCGGCGCCGCTTGCAACCGGTGCGCGGGCTCCGGCGATCACGGCCAAGGTGTCCCCAAGAGTGGCAAAAGATATTCGCAGTCTGGAAAGACAAAGCACACCGGGCAGCGATGGCTATCGTATCGGCCCGCAAGACGTGCTCGATATCTCCGTCTATCAGGCGCCTGATTTGGCTAAGACCGTCCAGGTCGCAGAGACGGGCACGATCAATCTGCCGCTGGTCGGCGACGTCCAAGCAGGCGGTTTGTCGGCGCGGGAACTCGAACGCTCTCTGAAAGGCAAGCTTGGCAAGAAGTACTTTCAGAACCCGCAAGTGACTGTGTTCGTTAGAGAGTACAATAGCCAGCGGGTGACAGTCGAAGGCTCTGTCAAAAGCCCGGGTGTCTATCCTTATCGCGGGGCGACGTCCTTGCTGCAACTGGTCGCTACGGCGGGAGGCCTGAGCGAGGTCGCGAACGGCAGTGATGTGATGGTCTTTCGCACAGCCACGGGCGCGAAGCAGGCAGCGAGGTTCGATGTCGATGAGATCAAGGCCGGCCGCGCAGCGGATCCTCCTATTATGCAGGGTGATGTTGTCATCGTGAACGCTTCCAGCGGCAAGAAGCTCTACCAGGACGTCATGAAGGCGCTGCCCCTGGTGGGCGTGTTCGGATTTCTTCTCTAAGCGTAACAAGTTCGGGCCCATCGATGCAGAACGGCCGCGCGATCGCACGTGGATATCCCGAAGGTGCCTCCAGTCGGCAGGTAGCGCCCGTCGATGATGCTACGCTCTCACGCGGTCCCTATGGGGCAGTCGAGTATGCGGACGACCCGGCGGGCGACGATTTCCGCCGCCTGCTTTCCGAAGCCTTGCGGGTTCTCGTCAAGCGCAAATGGCTGATCCTGGCCATCGCCGTCGTGGCTGTTGCGATCAATGCAGCCAGGACGCTTATGATAACGCCGATGTATTCGGCGACTGTCCGCATTCAGATCGACGCGAGGCCAATCAAGATCGTCGAAGGAGGGCAGGTCGAGCCCACAGAGGGAGGCCTGGACGCACTGCGCACTCAGGTCGAACTTTTGCAAAGCAAGGTCTTAGCGGAGCGCGTCGCGTCGATTGCCGAGCTCGCCGACGATGCCGATTTCTTCAAGCCGCGCCATTTCTCAGTTGCCGACGCCCTGAAATCTTTCCTCGGCGGGGCCTCGGCTGAAGAGCGACCCGAGCCCAATCGGGTTGCCCTCCAAAAGATAGCTGGGGGGATTGTCGCGGGCCATCAATCGGTGCGCGTCGTCTCTGGCTCCCGCCTCGTTGACATAAATTACTCGGACCCATCTCCGGAGCGCGCACAGCGAGTCGCCAATGCCTACGGCGAGGCTATCATCGCGCACAACATCGATAAGCGCCTCCAGGCCAATGTGTACGCTAAGACTTTTCTCGAGGATCAGCTGGCGCAGTTGAAACTTCGGCTCGAGGAGGCGGAGAAAGCAGTCATTGCATTCGCCGAGAAGGAAGAGCTCGTTATCACGGGCGACAAGGCATCGATGGCCGAAGCCAACTTGTCGGCCGCGAACACCGTGCTGAGCGGCGTCATCTCCGAGCGCATCAAGGTCGAACAACTTTGGCGACAGCTCGACCTGGTAGGCGCGATAAATCTCCCGCAACTCCTGCTGAATCCGGTCATTCAGCAACTTCGAGCCGCTCGCAGCGCTCTCGACACCGAATACAAGGAGAAGCTCGAAACCTTCAAGCCCGGTTATCCAGCCATGCTTCAGCTGATGAATCGGATGAAGGAAGTCGATCGGCAGATTGCGATCGAAGTCAAGACGATCAAGGACTCGCACAAGGCGGCCTATGAGCAGGCGCTCCAGCAGGAAAACGAGATGCGCGCCCGTATCGAGGCGCTGCGGGTGGAAACACTGGATCTGCAGAGGCGCAGCATCCAGTACAATAACCTGCGACGGGAAGCCAACACCATACGGACGCTCTACGAGGGGCTTCTGCAGCGGCACAAAGAGGTCGATGTCGCCGGTGGCATCGGAGCCAACAACATCTTCGTCGTCGATCGCGCCATAGTGCCCGGTAGGCCGTCGTCGCCCGACCTGAGCCGCGCCTTGATGATGGCGCTCATGCTCGGACTGGGAGGTGGCTTCGGTGTGGCGTTTCTTCTCGAGCGGCTCGATGATGCGGTGCGCGCGCCACAGGAGATCGAGCGTCTTTCGGGTTTGCCGACACTCGGCGTGATCCCCGTTGTCGGTAAGAACACCACGGCCGAAGCCAAGCTCCTCAATCCACGATCCTCAATTGCCGAGGCATATCGATCCTTGTGCACGGCTCTCCAGTTTTCGACGGACCGAGGGTTGCCGCGCTCGATCCTTGTTACGAGTGCGGTGCAAGGCGAAGGCAAGTCGATCACGTCGCTCGCGATCGCGCGTCACTTCGCCAACATGGGATTAAAGGTTCTCATCATAGATGCGGATCTGCGTAACCCCTCTATCCATCGAAAACTCGGCCTCGACAACAACATAGGACTGAGTAACTATCTGAGGGGCGAACTGCTCCCGCCACAAACCTTTCAGGCGACCGACCTCGGCCAATTGACTTTCATGGCGACCGGTCCGCTACCGCCAAATGCTGCAGATCTTCTCGCCGGTCCCCGTCTGCTATCCTTGATCTCGGTTGGTATGGAGACCTTCGATCTCCTCATCATCGATTGTCCGCCGGTAGTGGGGCTAGCCGATGCTCCGCTACTTTCGCATGCGGCCGCAGCGACGGTATTCGTCGTGGGCGCCGGCCAGACACGCCCGGCGCAGCTTCGTGGTGCCCTGAAGCGACTGCTCTTTGTGCGCAGCCCGATTATCGGAACCGTTCTGACGAAGTTCGATGCCCGCAACACCTCATATGGCGTCGACTACGGCTATGGTTATGGGCACGATGCCTACGTGTATGGTCATGAGGGGGATGGGAAGTCAGGGAAACCGCCGCCGCGGCTGACGCAGGCGTAGTGTGGAGTGATGGTCGGGGTCAACCGCAATCCATGCTCGCCGTTGCCCCACGACCTAGTGCTGATCGCTGACTGGGCACACGCCGACTGTCGCTCAATCGACGCGTAGCGCGCCACGTTCCATTGGCGCTTTGGTCGGCTTCACTACCCCTGGTCATCCAGCGAGAAAAGACTGCCTCTATTGATCAATGTTTAAAAAAAAGCAGACGGTTCACCGATAATGCTCAGAGCCAGCGCCGGGCATTGAGCGTTGATTTTGAAAGATTTTATGCGTTCCCTGCTCGCTTTTATTGGGTGCGCTGAATTGTGTTGACAATAGGGTGGCCTCCAAGCGAACGTCGTTAACTAAGAATGAACGTCGTTACTGTTTGCGCCTTTGCATTGGGGCGGTGGATTGGCCACTGGCGTGTGCGTGTATGTCGTCTCAGAAGCGTCTGCTTTCGCTATTTTTTGATCTGATCATAGTGATGGTTGCCTCGGTCGTTGCCCTGGCACTCCGAGAAAATTTCATTATTAAGGAAGCCCGCTGGTCAGCCTTCGTTCCCTACCTTCTACTCACGACCGCTATCGCTGGGCCGGTTTTGATCGTCTTTCAATTGGATCGTTCGGTTTGGCGATTCAGCGGCTTGCCGGATTACATTCGCACGTTAGCGGCGTCTATATTGATCGTCGTCGGCGCCGTCGTCCTTGGCTTTTTAGCCAATCGCCTCGACGGCGTGGCGCGCTCGCTCCCTGTCTTGCAGGGGATGGTCATGGCGGTTTGCCTGATCGGGATACGCGTCCTTGCGCGGATAGTTTACGACCGGCGCCGTCCGCACGCGGAGCCCGTATCCTTGCCGGCGGCGACCGATACCGTGCTGGTGATTGGCTGGGGCAAACTCACCGAGCTCTACGTGAGATCCGTTGCCGAGCTTGGTAAAGGATCGATCCATATCGCCGGTATTCTGTCGCCCAAGGATCGCCACGTCGGGCGTTGCGTTCTTTCGGTCAAAGTTCTCGGCGTGCCTGACGATATTCGTGACGTCCTGGCCAACCTTGACGTCCACGGGGTGAACGTCGGACGAGTGGTGATCGCCACTCCGTCGGATCAGTTGTCTGACGCGGCACGACAGAGCTTGCTCGAGATCGGTAGCGCGTCCGGCGTGAAAATCGACTTCTTCGCCGAGCGTCTGGGGTTCGATCAAGCCAGTCGGGCGTCACTGACTGATGCGCCGGGCCAGCGTCGGCCGTTGCTTGAGGCTGCAGGGCCTTTCACTCTAGACAATGCGGAAATCAGAGCGCTGCTGCGCCGGCCGTACTGGCAGTTGAAGCGGGTCATCGATGCGACCGTCGCGTTGATCATGATCGTTCTGTTGTTGCCGCTGGCGCTGATGGTCGCGCTTGTCGTTGCGACCAACGTTGGATTGCCGATCTTGTTCGTCCAGCAGAGGCCCGGCCGCCGCGGCGCACGATTCAATCTCTACAAATTCAGGACGATGGGACCGTCGCACGACCGTGACGGCGGCATGATTGCCGAGCAGGACCGCATCTCGAGGGGCGGCGCCTTCTTGCGACGGACGCGGCTGGACGAGCTGCCGCAGCTCTATAACATTCTGGTTGGACACATGTCATTTGTCGGCCCGCGTCCTCTGGTGACGCGCGAGCAGTCGAGCGACACCCTGGCCCGCCTGGTGGTGCGTCCGGGGCTTACCGGATGGGCGCAGGTGAGGGGAGGGAGAGTGATTTCGGTCGCCGACAAGACGGCGCTCGATCTCTGGTATGTCCGCCATGCCTCGCTCAAGCTGGATCTGAAAATACTTGCGGCGACTGTGCCCATCGTTCTCTTCGGCGAGCGCGTCGACAGAGGAGCTGTTCGTCTGGCTTGGCGTGACCTGGGTGCTTTATCTGCACGTAGCCCTGCTGAGGAGCGCCAGCATCCAGCATGAGCGCGCGGAGGGTTAGAGCAGTGCGAGGTGGCACCTGAAGTTGAAGTTTTTTCCCTGCTCCTCCATGCGGGCATAGTTCCGGCTCTGGCTGCCATCCTTTTCCGTCATTCCGGGGGGGTGTGCACAGGCCAGAGCGTGGATCGTGGAAAGCGGCGACGCATCCCTGGCGTTTGCAGGTGTGCGGAAATGCGCGGGGGGCATGGCGTCCCCAGGTGTTGAGTTGTAAGTTCGGGTGTGTGTTCACCCGACGTGCGGTAGCTTTTGTCTAAGCGGAGTGTCCGAGTGAAGAATAGGATGACGGCTGTTGCCGGCCACAGCGGTGGTCGCGCGGTCCCACGCAAGACCGTTCTGGTGACGGGAGGCGCTGGTTTTCTCGGCTCGCACCTCTGTGATCGCCTGATCGCCAATGGTCACGACGTCATATGCCTCGACAACTTTTTCACCGGGGCCAAGCAGAACGTCGAGCATCTGATGGCGCACCCTCGATTCGAGCTGATGCGTCACGATGTGACGTTTCCGCTCTATGTCGAGGTCGACGAGATCTACAACCTCGCCTGCCCCGCTTCGCCCGTCCACTATCAGCATGATCCCGTGCAGACGACCAAGACGAGCGTGCATGGGGCGATCAACATGCTGGGTCTCGCCAAGCGACTTAAATGCCGCGTATTCCAGGCCTCGACCTCGGAGATCTATGGTGACCCGTCGATCCACCCTCAGACCGAGGACTACTGGGGCAATGTCAATCCGATAGGGCCGCGCTCCTGTTACGACGAAGGCAAGCGCTGCGCGGAGACGCTGTTCTTCGATTATCACCGCCAGCATCGCCTCGAGATCAAAGTCGCCCGCATCTTCAACACTTACGGACCGCGCATGCACCCGAGTGACGGGCGCGTTGTCTCGAATTTCATCGTCCAGGCTCTGAAGGGCGAGCCGATCACCATCTACGGCGACGGCAGCCAGACCCGCGCATTCTGCTACGTCGACGATCTGATCGAGGGTTTCGTCCGGTTGATGGAGAGCCCGGCCGAGGTGACGGGGCCGATCAATCTTGGCAACCCGGGCGAGTTCACCATCCGGGAGCTTGCTGAGC
>JAEYPL010000198.1 GCA_023410905.1 Pseudomonadota bacterium | reverse complement strand
GTGCAGAAGCTGCGCGAGGCGCGCCTGCCCTACATCGTCGTGCTGACCGATCCGACGACGGGCGGCGTGACGGCATCCTATGCCATGCTCGGCGATAACCAGATTGCGGAGCCCGGTGCCCTCATCTGCTTTGCCGCCCCGCGCGTCATCCAGCAGACCATCCGCGAGCAGCTGCCTGAGGGCTTCCAGCGCGCGGAGTATCTCTTCGCTCATGGCATGATCGATATGGTCGTGCATCGCCACAAGCTCACCGAGACGCTGGCGCGCGTCGTTGGCATTCTCATGGCTGGCCGTGCGAAGATCGCCGCGACCGCCAAGGGCACGGACCCGCTGAAGCACGTCAATGGCCATGTGAATGGCACGTCGGTCGATCCCAAGCTGCTCGGCACGAGCGCGCGCGACGCCGAGACGGTGCACGCCGAGCCGGTCGCGGACGAGGATCGTTTCGTGACGCAGTCCAAGAAGGGACAGCCGCGGAGCGGCGATACGGGGGCGAAGCCGCCGGCCAAGGGCGCGCCCAACAATCCTTGAGACGTCTTGCGTGATGCCGCTACGCCAGCGGCGTAGCAACGCGTATTCGCGCATGTTCAGCGAGGTCGAAGAGACGCTATCATGAGCACCCTCGACGACCTGCTCGGGCGCATGAAGCACCTGCATCCGCTGTACATGGATCTATCGCTCGACCGCGTTGAACGTATGCTCGCCGAGCTCGGCAGTCCGCATGAGCGCTTGCCCGCCGTCGTGCACATTGCAGGCACCAACGGCAAGGGCTCGACGACCGCCTTTCTCAAGGCGATGCTCGAAGCGGCGGGCAAACGCGTGCATGTCTACACCTCGCCGCATCTCGTGCGTTTCAATGAGCGCATCGTGCTCGCCGGGCCGAACGGTGCGCAACCTATCGACGAGGATGCGCTCACTAACCTCCTCGCGCGCGTCGAGAAGGTGAATGCCGGCCAGCAGATTACGTTCTTCGAGATCACGACGGCTGCGGCTTTCTTTGCTTTCGCGGAAACGCCCGCGGATTTCCTGTTGCTCGAAGTCGGCCTCGGAGGCCGGCTCGATACGACGAACGTCGTCGCAAAGCCGGCGCTGACCGTCATCACGCCCATCTCCATGGATCATGCCGACAAGCTCGGCGATACCGTCGAGAAAATCGCGGTGGAGAAGGCCGGCATCATGAAGCGCGGCGTTGCGTGCGTAACCGCGCGCCAAACACCCGAAGTCGACGAGGTTCTGGAGGCCGAGGCCAGTAAGCACCGGGCGCGCCTGATCCGCTGGGGTGAGCATTTCGACGCGTTCGTGCAGCGTGGCCGGCTGGTCTTCCAGCGCGAGGATCGCCTGCTCGATCTCCCCATGCCGGCGCTCATCGGCCCGCATCAGATCATCAATGCCGGCACGTCGGTCGCCGCCGCTCTGGAGCTCGGGATCGACGAGCGCGCGATCGCCGCGGGCCTGACGGGCGCGCGCTGGCCGGCGCGGATGCAGCTTCTGGGGCGCGGCGCGCTTACACGCGATCTGCGCCCTGATATCGAAGTCTGGCTCGATGGGGGCCACAATCCTGGTGCGGGTGAGGTGATCGCCCGCACGCTCGGCGATCTCGAAGAGCGTTCGCCCCGCCCATTGGTGCTGGTGGTCGGCCTGCAGGGACACAAGGATGCGGCCGGCTACTTGCAGCCCTTCGTTGGGCTGGCCCGGCAGGCGATTGCGGTGCCCGTGCCAGGTACGCTCCAGCCGCGGATGCCGGAGGCGCTTGCCGACATCGCTCGGAGCGTGGGGCTTGAGGCTGTTTCGGCCGCGTCGTTGCCCGAGGCTCTTTCGCTGGCCAGCGCTTCGGTCGATGGGCCGCTGCGCATTCTCATTTGTGGATCGCTCTATCTTGCGGGCGACGTCCTGGCCCTTCAGGAGGGCCGGGAAACGCAGAGTAATTGAGCCTACCAACTGTAGTTGCGTGAGGCGCCGCCCTGCGATAAAGAGCGGGGGCCTTTCGCGGTCGGGTATCGGTGCAGCGAGAGAGAGCGGGCGCGTAGCTCAGCGGTAGAGCACACCCTTCACACGGGTGGGGTCACAGGTTCAATCCCTGTCGCGCCCACCATGCGCCATAACCACCCCATCCACGACTGCTGGAATTCGCCCCTGCCCCCATGCCTGCGCGCGTGGGGAATGCGCCAATCATCGTTGCTCAAAAGCCGGGATTGGAGGACGCTTGCGGTATCTTCAGTCCAACAAACATCTCATGGGGAAACGCCAGCATGCGCCAGAACCGCCTCCGCGCCCTGCTCAATGCGAACCAGCCGACGATCGGTACGCACCTGCTGTCGAGTTGGCCGACCCTCGTCGAGCTGATCGGCGATGCCGGCAATTACGATTACGTCGAGTTCACGGCCGAGTACGCGCCGTTCACGATGCACGATCTCGACAATCTCGGCCGCGCGCTGGAGCTGAAGAACCTCGGCGGCATGATCAAGGTCGAGCAGACGCAGTGGACGCATCAGTCCATGCGCGCGATCGGCTCGGGCTTCCAGAGCATCCTGTTCGCCGATGTGCGCACCGTCGCCGATGCCGAGGCCTGCATCGCGGCCGTGCGCGCGGAGACACCCGGGACCGGCGGGCGCCTCGGCGTCGGTATGCGGCGCGATGTCGGCACCGTCCGCGAGGGCGGCTCGCCGGCCTATGTCGAGGCGCTCAATGATGTCGTGATCGCGATCATGGTCGAGAAGCGGGAGTGCGTCGAAGATCTCGACGCGATCCTGTCCGTCAAAGGTATCGACATGGTGCAGTTCGGAAGCTCCGACTATTCCATGAGCCTCGGCCTTACCGGCCAGCGGAGCCATCCCGACGTGGTCAAGGCAGAGCGCAAGACCATCGAGACGGCGCTGAAGATGGGCCTGCATCCGCGCGTCGAGCTCGCCGACATCAAGCAGGCGGCGCCTTACATCGAAATGGGCGTGAAGCATTTCTGCATCGGATGGGACGCGCGAATTCTCTACAACTGGTGGCAGGCCAATGGTGAGGGCATGCGCGGAATGCTGACAGGCGCGAGCCCGGCTTCTCCGTCGAAGAAAACCACCAGCACCTACTAGGTCGGCCGGAAGATCCCGGCGGGTCGGAGTTCGATGCTCCGGCCCGCGGGTACATGGCGTGGCAGGTTCGGCTTCTGCCCCCATCATGAAACCGACATCAAGCCGGAATTACTGGCAATCCAGGTTCTTCCATGCGGCGTCGAGCCCCTTGACCATGCCCGGTGGGCGATCGATCCTGTCCTGCAATTGCGACAAAGCGCGGTTATGTATCGGGACCGCCGCTCCTGGGCTTCGGATAGAGTGACGGCGCGGAATAGCTTTCTGGGGTGGGTTTCATGAATATCGTGATGGTGGGTTCGGGCTACGTGGGGCTCGTGTCGGGGGCCTGCTTTGCCGATTTCGGCCACAACGTCACCTGCGTCGACAAGGACGTAGGCAAGATCGATGCGCTCAAGGCAGGGCGCATCCCGATCTTCGAGCCCGGTCTCGCCGAACTCGTCGTCAAGAACATGAAGAGCGGCCAGCTCGCCTTCACGACCGAACTCGATGAGGCTGTTGCGGCGGCCGACGCCGTCTTCATCGCGGTCGGTACGCCATCCCGCCGCGGCGACGGCCATGCTGACCTCTCCTATGTGCACGAAGCCGCGCGCGAGATCGCTCGCGCCGTGAAGGGCTTCACGGTCGTCGTGACCAAGTCGACGGTGCCGGTGGGAACGGGCGACGACGTTGAGCGGATCATTGCCGAGACCAACAAGGACGCCGATGTCGCGGTCGCCTCGAACCCCGAGTTCCTGCGCGAGGGCGCAGCCATCTCGGACTTCAAGCGCCCGGACCGCATTGTCGTCGGTACGGATGACGATCGCGCACGTCAGGTGATGAACGAGATCTACCGGCCGCTCTTCATCAACGCGTCGCCCATGATGTTCACGACACGCCGCACGGCCGAGCTGATCAAGTATGCCGGCAATGCCTACCTCGCGATGAAGATCACGTTCATCAACGAAATCGCCGATCTCTGCGAGCGCGTGGGCGCCAACGTGCAGGAGGTGGCGCGCGGCATCGGGTCCGACAACCGCATCGGCAGCAAGTTTCTGCACGCTGGCCCCGGCTATGGCGGGTCGTGCTTTCCGAAGGATACGCTGGCACTCGTAAAGACCGCGCAGGACTACGACGCACCTTTGCGTCTCATCGAGACGACGGTTGCCGTCAACGACCAGCGCAAGCGGGCCATGGCGCGCAAGATCATCTCGGCCATGGGCGGCGATGTGCGCGGCAAGACCATCGCGATCCTCGGTCTGACGTTCAAGCCGAACACGGACGACATGCGCGAATCCCCGGCGTTGTCGATCGTCCAGACTCTGCAGGATGCGGGCGCTGTGATCCGCGCCTATGATCCCGAAGGCATGGAGCAAGCGAAATCGCTCATGCCGGATGTCGCGTATTGCAAGAATCCCTACGAGGCGGCCAAGGATGCTTCGGCAATTGCTCTCGTCACCGAGTGGGACCAGTTCCGGGCGCTCGATTTCAAGCGGCTGAAAAAAGCCGTTGCGACGCCATTGCTGGTCGATCTGCGCAATGTCTACCGCCCAGAGGAAGTCGCTCGGCACGGCTTCACCATTGTCGGCATCGGGCGGAAAGCCTAGCATACGAGAGAATTCCCGGAACGGCTTGATCGATCGCTCGCGCCAGCTTTGGCTGCGGACCGCAAGAATGCGCGGTGTGCCCATGAAGGTGCGCCGTACCAACCAGGAGGAAATGCGTGATGCTGAAGTTCTATTTCTCTGGTGCGCCCAACCCGAACAAGATCGCGCTCTTCCTCGAAGAAGCGGGATTGCCCTATGAGCCGATCCCCGTCGACACGCGCAAAGGCGCGCAGTTCGCGCCGGACTTCGTCGCGATCAATCCCAACTCCAAGGTTCCCGCGATCGTCGATGGCGATGTCACCGTTTTCGACTCGAACGCGATCCTGCTCTATCTCGGCGAGAAGACCGGCAAGTTCATGCCGCCGAACACGCCCGCGAACCGCGGTGAGCTGCTGTCCTGGATGATGTTCGTTGCGTCGGGTGTCGGTCCTTACTCGGGCCAGTCCGTGCACTTTCACCACTACGCGCCTGACATTCCTTATGCCAAGACGCGCTATGCCTTCGAAGCCGAGCGCCATTTCGGCATTCTCAACGATCGTCTCGCTTCGCGGCGATACATGGTCGGCGACACGTACTCGATCGTCGATATGGACGTGTGGGGCTGGGCGCGGCGTGTGCCCCTCGTGCTGTCGAAGGAGGCCTGGGCCAAGTTCCCGCATCTCAAGCGGCTCGTCGACGAAATCGAGGCGCGTCCAGCGGCGCAACGCGCCATGACGCTCGCGGATCGTTTCAAGTTCAAGACCGAGAACGACGAGGAAGCGCGTCGCCACATGTTCCGCCACATCAAGGCCTGAGCGGGAGACGTCCATGGCCGGCGAGATCAGCGAGGCTGAAGCTACCGGCGAGATCGCGGCGATCTTCGCCGAGCTGAGAACGCTTTGGGGTGTGCCGTACGTATCGGCAATCCATCGCACTCTGGCGGCGAAGCCCCGCTTTCTGGAATGGAGCTGGGAGGCGGTGGCGCCTGTCTTCCGCGATGGCAGCGGGCAAGAAGCTGGGTGGCGGTGCGCGGCGGGTCTTTCCGTGCCGCCACTCGATCCCATTCCGGCGGCGGCGCTGCGCGTGTGGGGCATCGATAGCGCAGCCCTCGCCGAGGTGCGCAATGCGGCCGAGGGCTTCGTCCGTGTCGCGCCGGTCAACATGGTCTTTGCGGGGCTGGTGAAGCAGCTTCTCGAAGGTGCGGCACCGTCCGGTGTTCCATCGAAACGATCCGCGTGGAGTGCACCCGCTCCGCTACCGGCCCCGCCGGAGATGGTCGATCTCGCGTCGCTCGATGCGGCGGCGCGCGGGGCGACCATGCTTCTTGCATCTGAAATGGGCGGCAAACCCTTCGTGCCGGGGCTCTACCGGATGCTGGCGCACTGGCCGGGACTGATGGCGCATCTCGCAACGGCCCTCGGCCCGCGCCTTGCGAGTGCGCCGGTCACCTCGGCCCTCGATGAGCTGCGTCGGCGCATCGATGCTGCCGTGCCCGAAGTGTTGGCGGGTCTGCCGCCCGTGTCATCGGCACGCCCGCGCCCGTCGGATGCCGATCGCGCGGACTTCTTCAATGTTGGGCAGACCTACCGACGCACGAGTCCCGAGTTGGTCGTCGTCGGCCAGCTCCTTCTGGACGCACTGCCGAAGCAGATGGACTGATCGCTCAAGTCCCGACGACCAGCGGTGCCGTGAAGCGCTGCAGCGTCGCGATCACGCTGTTGGCCACTGTCAGTCCCGTCCGCGGGTTTTCCGGCGATGGGATGTTGGCGATGATCATCGTCGCATTTCCGGAGTCCGAATTGATCGTCACCGTGTGCGTGTTGCGCTCGACGCCAGGATCCGCCCACACTTCGACCTGCGTCGCATCGGGGCCGACGCCCGCAAGTCCGAGCGCTGCGGCAACGTTTACGTTCGCCGGGAAGGCTTTCGCTGCCGCACGCGCACTGCCGCGGAACACGCAAAGCGGCGTCGACAAATTGTCGACGTTGATGTTGTTCTCGACGAGATAGGGCGCGCCCGCGAGGCCGTTCGGCGGCTTTCTCGTTTCGAGGCGCACTTCGTGAACCTTGCCAACAGCCATGGCCCGCACCGTGTCGAGGCCGATGAGTGCGCCCGTCGGCACGACAATGCGCGCGCCGGTCGCCTTTGCTTTCTCGACGAGGTCCATGTTGCCGATCAGTGCGCCGACCGACAGCGGCATGAACCAGCGCCCGCGCGCGACGGCGGCTTCGGCCACTTCCCGGAAATGAGCCGCCGGCACGCACTCGATGATGATGTCTGCCCGCTCAGCGAGCTCCGCGAGTTCGACAACTGCCGGCGGCGATTTCAGCTCGGCGACGCGGGCGCGGCCCCGAGCAATATCCTTGGCGCTGACCGCCGTGAGCGTCATGTCCGGCACGGCACCTGCGTCGACCATGCGGGCGACCTTGAGACCGATGGCGCCGAGGCCGGCAATTGCGAGTGTGTAGGCCATGGCGGCTCCTTTTCCCGATCCGTGTGCAGATTTCAGCCGGACATGGCCGCAAGATCCGCGTTTTGCTGATGGCTCCATAGCATAATATGCGCCGGGCGTTGCCGGCAGGGCCCGAGTTCGCTATGCCGCCATTGGATAATTCTCAGGAGGAGTACGCGCCATGGGCGAAACAATTGGCTGGATCGGTGTCGGCAGCATTGGGCATCGCATGGCGAAGCATCTGGCCAATGCCGGATACTCCCTCGTCGTCGCCGATGCCGGCAGCACGGCGCGCGCGCCTGAAGGCAGCACAATCGCCAAGTCGAACGCCGAAGTCGCCGCCGGCGCCGAAACCATCATCCTCTCGCTGCCCGACGGCAAGATCAGCGTCCTCGTCGCCAAGGAAATCGCTGCTGCGCCGAACCGCAAGGCCAAGACGGTGATCGACACCTCGACCATCGGCATCGCTGCCGCTGAGGAAGCGGCCGCCGTCCTCGCCGCCGCTGGCGTTCAGTACATCGATGCACCGGTTTCGGGCGGCATTGCCGGGGCCGACAAGGCAACGCTCTCGGTCATGCTGGCCTGCCCTGAGGAGCACTACGAGCGCGT
>JAEYPL010000191.1 GCA_023410905.1 Pseudomonadota bacterium | reverse complement strand
ACACTACCTCGCGGTCTATCCCTGCGAGGGTCGCATCGCGCATCAGACGCTCGGCATGCTGCTGACGCGCCGCCTGCATCGTGTGGGCGCCTTGCCGCTCGGCTTTGTCGCCAACGACTATGCCCTGTCGGTCTGGGCGGCGCGCGACATCGGGCGAATGCTCGCGGATGGCGAACTCGATCTCGGCGCCCTATTCGACGAGGACATGCTCGGTGACGACCTAGAAGCCTGGATCGCCGAGACGAGCCTCATGCGGCGCACGTTCCGCGCCTGCGCGGTCATTGCCGGCCTCGTCGAGCGGCGCGCCCCCCGCCACAAGAAGAACAGCCGTCAGCTCTCGGTCTCCACCAACCTCATTTATGACGTATTGCGCCGCCACGACCCGCATCACATTCTTCTCGAGGCCGCCTACCAGGATGCGGCGACGGGCCTCCTGGATATCCAGCGCCTTGCCGGGTTCCTGGCGCGAATCAAGGGGAGAATCAGGCATAGTCCGCTGGATCGCGTCTCGCCGCTGGCCGTACCGCTCATTGTCGAGCTCGGCCGCGAGTCCGTTCACGGCGCCTCCGCTGAAGCCCTGCTCCGGGAGGCGGCCGAAGAGCTGATTACCGAAGCCACGCAACCTGATACCTGAGCCGGAGGGCTGATGAGCATTCTCGCACTGAGCCCCGAGCGGGCACGGATCGGCGATGCCGCCGCGCAAATGCTCTCGATCTGCGGCAAGCAATTCCTCGCCGATATGTCCGGCGCGCTCTACTGGCCGGGCGAGCGAGCACTGATCGTCGCCGATCTGCACCTCGAGAAGGCTTCGGCTCATGCCGCGCGCGGCGCGCTCCTGCCGCCCTACGACACGCGCGAGACACTCGAACGCTTGGCCACCGCCATCGAGCGCTACGATCCGGAAGTCGTCATCGCGCTCGGTGACAGCCTGCATGACGGCGGCGCGAGCGATCGCATTGCGCCCGGCGATCTCGCCGCGTTGCGCATTCTGCAGGAGGATCGCCGCTGGATTTGGGTGACGGGCAATCACGACCCAGACATCGGCCAGCAACTCGGCGGCGAGGTGGTGGATGATCTCACAGCCGGCGGCCTGCGCCTCGTGCACATGCCCACCGATGGCCACGCCACGCATGAGATCGCCGGTCATCTACATCCGGTCGCGCGCCTTTCCCTCTACGGGCATACCCTGAGGCGGCCCTGCTTCATCGGTAACCGCTTGCGCCTCGTGCTGCCCGCGTTCGGCGCATTCACGGGCGGACTGAACGTGCTCGACGCGGCCTTCCTGCCACTGTTCGGCAATGATGGCTTCGGTGTGTGGATGCTCGGCCAGGAAGGCGTCTATCCTGTCGCCACCCGCCAACTCCATGGCGACTAGCTAAGCGCGCCGCACTTCTTCTCCTTCTCCCCGTTCTACGGGGAGAAGGTCGGGATGAGGGGCGGCAGTACACGCAAACGTCGGCAAATTGCTGCCGCCCCTCACCCTAGCCCTCTCCCCGCAAGCAGGGAGAGGGGAATAGAGGATCACACTCTTGGCCCAGGAACTTTCGGCCATACCAGTTGAGCGCCAGTGGCCCTCCTATCTCGGACCGACGCCCGAGTACGAGGCCGCGCTCGACTACCTGAGCGAGGATGGCGGCCACCTGTTCGTCACCGGGCGCGCCGGCACGGGCAAATCCACACTGCTGCGCGCACTCTGCGAGATGATCGATGCCGAGCACGTCATCGTCGCGCCGACGGGCCTTGCCGCCGTCAACGTCGGCGGTCAGACGATCCACTCGTTCTTCGGCCTGCCGCCGCGCCTCATCCGCCCCGAGGACATCCGCCGCAGCCGCAATGGCGCCGTCATGCGCAAACTCAAGCTGCTGGTGATCGACGAAGTCTCGATGGTGCGCTCGGATCTCATGTGGGCCATCGATCAGTCGCTGCGCATCAATCGCGGCCGTCCGCGTGAGCCCTTCGGCGGCGTGCGCCTCGTCCTCTTCGGCGATCTGCATCAGCTCCCGCCCGTCGTGCAGGAGGCAGAAGTGGCAGCCCACCTCGAAGAGACCCACGGCGGGCCGTTCTTTTTCAGCATCGGCGCACTGCGTGAAGGCGTCGGCACCTACCTGCTGGAGCTGTCGCAGGTGTTCCGTCAGAGCGACGAAGCGCTGATCGACGTCCTGACGCACGTCCGCGGCGGCGATGTCGAACCCGAGCATCTCGAATTGCTCAACGAACGTGTCGCCCCCATTCGCACGCTGGCCGAAGGTGAGCCCTACGTCATCCTGACTCCGACCAATGCCGCCGCGAACCGCATCAACATGGCCTATCTCGATGCGCTCCCCGCAGCCGCCGTTTCCTTCACCGCAACCACGACCGGCGAATACTCAGCAGCAGCTCAGCCGACCGACCAGACGCTCGTGCTCAAAGCCGGCGCCAAGGTCATGCTGCTCCGCAATGACTCCGAACGTCGCTGGGTCAATGGCACGATCGCGCGCATCTCCCGCCTCGACGAGAAACGCGTATGGATCGACGTCGACGGCAAGGAGTACGAGGTCGAAGCCGTCACCTGGGAGGCGCGTCGCTACGCCTACGACACAACGGCACAGAAGATCGTCGAGAGTGTCGCCGGCACCTTCAAGCAGTTCCCGCTCCGCCTCGCGTGGGCGCTCACCATCCACAAGTCACAGGGCTTGACGCTCGATCGCGTCTATATCGACCTCGGACGCGGCACCTTCGCTCATGGACAGGCCTATGTGGCGCTCTCCCGCTGCCGTTCGCTCCAGGGATTGGCGCTCGCCCGCCCGCTGCGCCCGAGTGATATTCTGTTCGATCCCGCCGCCATGGGGTATCGCGAAATATTCCCGACGCTTACTTGAACGATTTCCGCTCGATATCTGGGCAGATGCCGTCCGCATTTACCTTTCAGTCTGCAGTCCTGCGTCAATTCGGACTTTTGAATGATGTGCTCATGCGCAATTGCGGTTAGGGTATCCGCGATTGCGCATTTTCTGGCGATGGCACATGGATGAGTTTGAAGCAGAAGACGCCGAGCCGCACAGCACCGAGGCGGCTCCATCGGGTGTAGTCCGGCGCCAGCCGCTCTATGTGCAGATCGCGGCGACGCTCGCGGCTCAGATATCCGAGGGTACACATCCCGTCGGTTCGCTGCTACCGACCGAGGCCGAGCTGCAGCAGCAGTTCCATGTCTCGCGCTATGTCGTGCGCCAGGCCATCCAGCATCTGAGATCCATGGGACTGGTGACGGCCCGCAAGGGCGTCGGCACGCGCGTCGAGGCGCGTCAGGCCGCCGCGCGCTTCCTGCTCACCATGCATTCGGTCGGCGACATCCGCCAGTATGCGTCCGGCATGCGGCTCGAGATCCTGGAGGTCGACGAGACCGTACTGCGCGGCAGCAAGGCAGCGCTGATCGGTGCGCGTCCGGGACGGCGCTTCCTGCGCATCACGGGTGTCCGCCGCCGCGATCGCGACAACAAGCCCGTCAGCCACGCCGAGATTTTCATCGACGAAGCGTTCAGCGGCATCAAAGCCGAGATCCCGACGGTCGGCACCGCCATCTGGGAGATGATCGAACGCCAGTCCGGCGAAACGCTCGTCGAGGTCGAGCAGCAGATCGACGCCGTCACACTCAACGGAGAGCACGCGCGCCTTCTCGACGTCACTGACGGCACGCCCGCGCTCCGCGTCATCCGCCGCTACTACGTCACCGGGCGCCGGCTCGTCGAGCTGTCCATCAATCTGCATCCGGGCAATCGCTTCTCGTATAACATGCGCATCAAGCGCGATGCCGGCGCGGAAGTGCCCGTAAGCCGCAAGACACGTTCGCGCGGCAAGTAGAGCCGCTCAGGGCAGGAAGCCCTTCTCGAGACTGAGATCCTGCGAAAGCCGTTGCTTGCCCTTCGCCGTCTTCGCGCGGAAGTTCCAGGCGAGATCCGTCCCGCCCTCCTCCGACGAGTGCGAGCGCACCTGCACGACCAAGGTCTCACCCGCCTTGAGCACAATCGGTTCGAGCGCCGGCAGAAACAACTGCTCCCAGTGCGTGGGCGCAGCCAGCGGCGATGTCGACAGCACGACACCCGGCACAAGCTCAGCCGACCACCACACCGCAAGCCCGTGCACCGTGACAGGATCCTTGATCTTCCACTCCGCCGTTCCCTTGCGCGCGAAGCGATTGCGCACGCGGAAATCGAGCCGATCCCACGTCACAGCCGTGCGACCACCGTCGAGCAGCTCAGCGCGCGGAAACACGCGCACGTAGGCGTTGTTGAGCCCCATCACGGCGGCCGGGCCGAAATCGAGCCCGCGCCCGATCCGCTCCCAGGCGACGAGTTCATCGCGGCAGCGCGGTGCAATGACCGGCGCGACCACCTGTTCGAGACTGCCCGGGATGAGCACACCGCCGGGCTTGATATGGCGCGCGGCAGCGTCGTTCATGGTCTCGACCATGAACTCCTCGAGCGCATAATTCCCGAGCGTCTCGGTAACGACGACGTCCACGCGCTCGGGCTCGATGATCTCCGTCGAGCGCATGGGAATGAGCTCGATGTTGCGCAGCTTGTTCAACTTCACGAGGCGTTCGGCCAGCGCACCGATCTCGGCGAACTCATAGGCGTACACGCGCCGCGCGCCGAGCTTGGCCGCGATCATGGCGAGCACGCCACTGCCCGTGCCGATGTCCGCGACGACCGTCTCGCCCTTGCGGATAACCTTCGCGAGCGCCCGCTCGAATGCCGCGAGCCGCCCGGTGTCCGCTATCAGCGAGCGATGATATTCGATGCGCATGTCGTGGGATCACCCGATGGGCGACGATCGCTTTTGCTCAGATCGTCGCGCCGGAAAGCAGGACGGGGAGCGACGCGTGTATCGGCACCATCGTCGCTCCCCGCCGTGGTCCACTCACCGCACATGCGGCGAGGGATTTCTGTAGTCGATCAGAAACTTTTAAACAATCGCTGAAGATCAGGCGATCGTCTTCCAGTACGTGTCCTTCTTCGTGACGTAGCCGTCGCGGAATTCCCACAGATCGCAGCCCACGAGATCGATCGGCTCGCCGCCGTTCTTCGGCGTGCCGCGCACGATCCATTCCGAGATCGCCTTCGACTGATCGACGATCCAGTGGCGAATTTCCTCCCAGCGCATGTCCGGGATATCGCGATAGCGCGAGCTCAGCACTTCGCCGATCGCGGCCTTGCCGACAAGGCGGCGCCCTTCCGGCGCATTGGGACCGCGCGCCATGACCCATTCGCAGTCATCCGCGAAATGCGACAGGATCGCATCCACGTCCTGCTTGTTGAAGCCATCCTGGATCTCATCCAGCAGGGCAATCGTCACCTGTCGTGCCATGAGCTTTTCTTCCTTCGGTTGCTCGTGATCTTCCAGTCAAACTACCAGAGCCGCACGTCCTTGCCTTCCGCGCGCAGCTTCTCCGCCCGCTCTGCGAGCCACTTCTGAAACCCGCCCGGCGCCGCGTAAGCACGCTCATGCACGTAAGCGAATGTCTGATGGAAGTGAAATGGTTTCCAGTAACCGATCAGCTTCCATGCGGCGGTGGGGGGGGGGGGGGGGGGGGGGGGCGGGGGCGCGGGGCCCGGGCGG
>JAEYPL010000177.1 GCA_023410905.1 Pseudomonadota bacterium | reverse complement strand
GACCACGCGGCACGATGCCTCGCCTGCCGACTGGGTCATTGGTCTGCCAACCTTCTTCGCTATGATCTTTCACGAGAGTGGCTAGCAGGTTTGAGTCGATCATGATTACGCGCAGCGTTTCACTGGGACTATTGGCAACGTCGCTGCTTGCGGGCGCAGCGACAATAGCGCTTGCGGACCCGCCCAAGAAAGAGCGGTTGAATTTCGAGTATGCCGAGGAGCTTCCGGCCGAGCTTCAGTTGGAGCTCGATCCGAACTGGCCGTTACTAGAGCACGACAAGCGGCCGAGCATTGGCCTCGGCGCAGCCCCTTCCGTGCCCGGCGCTGCAGCGGCCGCCTTCTCTCCGCATGAGACGCAGAGCGCGATAGCGCGCGCCATCAAGTCCGGCTATTCGGTTGGCGCCACGGCAGAGCAGTTCCCCGCGGAAATGAATAGAGGCTATGCCGTCACGAGCAAATTCAGCACCGCAGTTCGCGCGGGTTTTGATGCTCCCGTCGGCGACGAGATGCGCTTCACGGCAGCGGGCGCCGAAGCACGATACAATCTCGGACATCTGGGCCCGGCGATTTCGTGGGGCTGGAACACGGGTCTCGATATGACCCTGCAGACCGCCGGCACGAGCGCCATCGAATCCGGGCCCCAATTCAAGATGGGCGGGGACCAATTGGCGCTGACATTCAGCCCGAAGATGGCGCATCACTTCGGCCCGCACGATGAGGGCGACGTCGCATTCGCCTATGCCGCCGGCCTTAAGGGCGAGATTGCCAACGGCGTCGCGCTCGGCATCGAGGCCTTCGGTTCGACATCCGATGCCATGAGCATCCCGGGCACGGCTTTACAGACGCACCGTTCTGCTCCTGGGCTCTATGTCGGTCTGGGCATGACGCCGCGCCCGCTTGGTGATCCGCTCGGCTCGAAATTTTCGCTCGAGTTCGGCGCCCTCACCAGCATGAGTGAAACGCAGCCGGACTGGGCGGGCAAGTTGAAAGCCGCAGTGACCTGGTAGAGCGTTGCCCCAATAATCGCACGCGGCCCCGTCAGTGCTCAGGTTCTGCACTGCATCTCCGCGCAAAAGTAAAGCGGGGTCCCGAAGGCCCCCGCTCCACTGCCGCCGGGAAGCGGACGTTTTATCAGAACGTGACTTTAGCCGTAGCCGAGAAGCGCGCGTCGCAAGCGCCCACGTCGCCGGGGGTCTTGCAGAAGCCGGTGGACAGGTCGGTGTCCCAGTAACGCAGATCCAGCGAGAAGCGCTCATGGAAGGCGAGTGTCACACCCGCATTCCAATAGAGGTAGTCGTCGCTGATGACGAATGCACCGCTTTCACCAGATACGTAACCGAGCGTTGCGCTGAACGTCGGTGTGAACGGACCCATCTTCGCGAAGCCCTGGGCGATAGTGCCCTCGAACGTCCACACGTCGCCAACCTCACCCGTGTACTCAGGCGAGTAGTAAACGGTCGCGCCAAGTGTGCCGTCTTTCCAGGGGGACACGCTGGCGCCAGCCTTGATCTCGAGGAAGTCCAGCTCGGTGCCGCTGTCATTGGCGCTTGGATAAGTATAGTAGATAACGCCTAGATCAAACGATACCGGGCCTGCGACCGGCCTGATGCCCGCAGCGAAGGTCAGCTCATAGTTGGCGTCGAGCGGGCTGCCGAAATCCACGTTCGACGCGAAGACGTTCGCATAAAGCAGGCCGTAGGTGACTTCGAGCGTGCCTTGCGCGGCCGGGTTGCCAGCGTTCTGGCTGAAGCCGCGGAAGATGTAATCGTTTGTCACAGCGAAGCTCGCCGACCAGGCCAGCATACGGCCGTCGGACGGCATCGGATCGTCCTTGAGGCCGCCCGCGGCGGCGGGGCCAGCGAGGAATGCAAGCGCCATCGCCCCCGCGATGCTCTTTGCCAGTGTCCTGGTCGTGCTCATTGTAATTGTCCCCTCGTTGTCCCGTCGGAAGGCCCTGAGAATTCCCTGTATGTGACGGTAATGTTGCGGAGGAGGTGTCATCGGCGCAAGCTGAGCTTTCGCGTTTATGTAACGTGGCAGGGGGAGCGTGGCGGCTCCGTAACACTCTGGCACTTATGAGTAATTTAGCACCCTCGAATGCCTCCAAATTAGTCAGAATGGCGTCGATGCTTGCCTCTTTTGGCGCCATTCGAATTCGCAATCGCACCATACGCCCGCTTTTCCATCGGACTTGTTAGAGGCCGGCGCGCACGTCATGATTGTCCAAAGGCCCGCAGGGCGCCTTGCAGACGCGACTCAGTGCGGGCATCAAGCTCCGCTGATGCAAGCGCGGAGGCTCCCGGTCGGTGGCAAGCGGAGTTACCGGTGCCAAGCACGGATGAAAATGGCCCTCGCGTAGCGCTGGTCTCGGGCGCGGCGCGACGGATCGGACGGGCCATCGCGCTCGATCTGGCCCGGCGTGGCTGGCGTGTGGGCGTCCACTATGCCACCTCGCGCCATGAGGCTGAGGTCGTTGTCGCCGAGATCAAGGCATTGGGCAGCGAGGCGATCGCGATCGGCGCGGACTTAGCCGATACCGTCGCTGCCGAACACCTGATCGGGCGCTGCATCGACGCATTTGGAGCCCCTGAGCTGCTCATAAACAGCGCAGCCCTCTTCC
>JAEYPL010000167.1 GCA_023410905.1 Pseudomonadota bacterium | reverse complement strand
CGGCGCGACGGGGCTTTCGCCCCTGACCCCAACCGGGAGGGACACCCCTCCCGGACCCACCCGCCTTTATGACATTTTGCCTGGATGCAGCCTAACTACAGCTTCCTCCGCCCAGCGCGCAGAACTTCGCGCAGTGCGGATGGCAGAGCTTGACGCTCCCGTTCTCGAACATGCCGCCGCTGGCTTGTGCGGCATCTCCGAGCGTTGCCCCCATCTCGAAGGCGCGCTCATAGGGTAGCAGCGTACAGGGCATGACGGTCGGCCGCTGCGCGCCCTTGCGCTTCACGATCATCCGGCTCTTCGCACACATGAGGTCGCCGGGCTTCTTGCCGAGGATCTGCCAGCATCCGACGCTGATCTCGGACACATCATGACTGCCGTCCATCTCGGGCAGCAGCACCAGTGCGTGCGGATCCGCCGGATCGATCTGCCAGCCGCGCTCCGCGATCAGCGCCGCATAGCCGGCACGCATGTCGCCCTCGGGCTCGTTCCAGCACGTACGGCCGGCGATGGCCGTCCTGAAACCTTCCCGCGACAGCCAATCGATGGCTTCGAGCGACTTCGCGAACGTACGCGGCCCGCGCTCGGCCTCGTGAAGTTGGCGGGCGTAGTGATCCAGGCTGACGCGCACGGTGAGGCGATCACCGTACGCCGCCAGCAGCATAAGGAGCCCCTTCTTGAGCCGCGGGCGCAGCATGGGCTGCAAGCCATTCGTCAGCACGAGAACCTGAAAGCCGCGTTCGAGCGCCGCTTCGAGTATCGGAATGATATCGGGGTTCATGAACGGCTCGCCGCCCGTGAAGCCGATCTCGATGGTGTCGAGATTGTCCCGCGCGATCTCGTCCAGAAAGCCACGCACCTCGTCGGCCGTCAGATAGACGAGGCGATCGTTGGTCGGGCTCGATTCGATATAGCAGTTGCGGCAGGTGATGTTGCAGAGCGTGCCGGTGTTGAACCAGAGGGTGTGCAGCGTCTCCAATTCGACGCTCGCCCGACGCTCGCCACCTGCAGTCCAATCCGGATCCTGAAACTTGGCCTTCGCGCGTATGGCCGCTTCGGTCCGTCCTTCAGCATCGGCAAGCGCCACCCGCATCCTCCTGCTCTGCTCCTGACGAGGCGACACGCTAGCAATGGCGTGCCGCCCCCGGAACTCACATAGAATTTATCCCGTAGCGTCTCAGCCGAAGATGAACGGAAGCTGGCGCGGCCCACGCACGGTCCCTTCCGACCACGTGACGGGAATTGCCGGATCGAGGCGGAATTCCGGGATGCGCTTCAGCCATTCCTCGATGGCCACCGTCATCTCCAAACGCGCAAGGTTCGACCCGACGCAGCGGTGAATGCCGAGGCCGAAAGCCGAATGGCGGTTCTCCTGCCGGTCGATGATCACCTTGTCGGGATCGGGGAACATCGCTGGATCGCGGTTCGCCGCCGGGAACGACAGCAGCACCATGTTACCCTTCTTGATCGGGCAGCCCTCGATGACCGTATCCTGCACCACCTCACGCGCCATGGTGACGGGCGCATAGGCGCGCAGGAATTCCTCGATGGCCGTCGGCATGAGCTGCGGCTCCGCAATGAGCCGCTCGCGATCCGCCGGCGTCTTCGCGAGATGCCAGAGGCTCGAGCCGATACCGCTCCAGGTCGTATCGATCCCTGCGATCAGGAGCAGGCGGATCATGCCGAGCACTTCCTGCGGCGGTAGCGGCTGGCCGTCCTGGCGCGCCATGATGATGCGGCTGATGAGATCATCACCCGGCTTCTTCGTGCGCGCCTCGACATAGCCCGCGAAGTACATGCTCATTTCGTGCACGGCCTTCATGAGGATGTCGTCGTCGGTGATGCCGAGCTCCAGGATCTCGTGGATCCACTGGATGAACTGGTCGCCGTCGCTCTCGGGCACGTCGAGCATGTGGGCGATGACGCGCACCGGAATATGCCGCGTGTACATCTGCGCCGCATCGCAACGGCCGTCGGCGATGAACTTGTCGATCAGCTCATTGCAGATGGCGCGCGCCCGCGGTTCGAGCTTCTTCATTTCGTCGGGCGTGAAGGGTGGCAGAAGGAGCTGCTTCGCCGGCTTATGGTGCGGCGGATCGGACGAGATCGGCGGCGAGGGCATGGGCGGCTCGGGCCGCACCTCACGCACGACCACGCGCCGCGACGAGAAATTCTTGGTGTCGTAGGCAATGGCCTTCACCGCGGCGTAGCTCGTTGGCAGGTAGGCGCCGAGGTAGCGCTCCGTGTGGGCGATCGGGCATTTGCCGCGCAAATCGTCCCAGATGGGAAATGGATTGTCGCGCCACTGGGGATCGAGGTGATCCCAATCGGTCGTCCAGTCGGTGACCGGCGGGCGGGTTCGGGGAGCGGATTCCTGGCTCATGGCTGCCCCCTATTCTTCGATGATTTCGACAGCCATCTCAGGGCAATTCGCCCGCGCGAGGTAGGCGGCTTCGAGCTGGTCCTCGGGTACGATACCGTCCCCGATTTCCTTGGAGTTGCCGTACTCGTCGAGTTCGAAGAGCGCTGGCGCCAGTGCCTTGCAGCGGTTGTGCCCCTGGCACTTTTCGGGATCGACCCGGACCCGCACGACCTTCCCTCCCGCCATGTCGCTTCCTCCTTATTTTGCTTATTTAGAATGCTTATGGTCTACCTCTCGGCCAGCCCGCGCAAGCCCATCCTTGGACTGAGCACTGTTATGGTCCTCTCCAGGGGCTGCCCCTTACGTTGACAGGCAGCAGCGGCTAAGCGTAGGACCGGCCACTTCAATTCACGATCAAAGATACGGCTCAGACATGCTCGAGAAGACCTATTCGCCCGCCGAGATCGAGGCGCGCGTCAACACGGATTGGGAACAGGCCGACGCCTTTAAGGCGGGACGGCCCGATCGCGCCGGGGCTGAGACCTATTGCATCGTCATTCCACCGCCAAATGTGACGGGCTCGCTGCACATCGGGCACGCGCTCAATAATACGCTGCAGGACATTCTGTGCCGCTATCAGCGCATGATGGGGAAGGATGTCCTCTGGCAGCCGGGCACGGACCACGCCGGCATTGCGACGCAGCTCGTCGTCAGCCGCCAGCTCGCCGAACAGCAGATCCAGTACAAAGACCTCGGCCGCGAAACCTTCATCGAGAAGGTCTGGGAGTGGAAGGCGCAGTCGGGCGGTACGATCCTCAATCAGTTGAAGCGTCTCGGCGCCTCCTGCGACTGGAGCCGCGAGCGCTTCACCATGGATCCCGGCCTGTCGGAGGCCGTGCTCAAGGTCTTCGTCGATCTGTACCGGCAGGGCCTCATCTATCGCGACAAGCGGCTCGTGAACTGGGACCCGGCCTTCCAGTCCGCCATCTCGGATCTCGAAGTCGAGCAGCGCGAGCACACGGGCACCTTCAAGTGGTCGCCGGATCTCAAGGACAAGGACGGCAATCCGGTCGCCTTCGACGGCGCCGCTTTGGCCAAGGTGCTGGGGCGCGATCCGAACGGGCACATGTATTACGTCCGCTATGCCATCGCGGGCAGCCCCAACGAGTTCGTGACGGTCGGCACGACGCGGCCCGAGACTATGCTCGGCGATACCGGCGTTGCCATCCATCCGGACAACGAGAAGCTCAAGCATCTCATCGGTAAGAAGGCCATTCTGCCGCTCGTCGGGCGCGAGATCCCGATCGTCGGCGATACCTACGCCGATCCGGAGAAGGGCACGGGCGCGGTCAAGATCACGCCTGCGCATGACTTCAACGACTGGGATGTGGGCAAGCGTACTGGCCTCGACGTCATCAACATCATGGATGCGACGGCGAAGCTCAACGAGAACGTGCCCGAGGCCTATCGTGGCCTCGATCGTTTCGAGGCGCGCGTGCGCGTTGTCGCAGATCTGGTTGCGCTGGGCGTCATCGAAAAGATCGAGCCGCACACGCACGCCGTTCCGCACGCCCAGCGCGGTGATGCGGTTGTCGAGCCGTGGCTGACCGACCAGTGGTACGTCGATGCGGCGACGCTTGCGAAGCCCGCCATGGCCGCCGTCCGCTCCGGCAAGACGACGTTCGTTCCGGAGAAGTACGCGGCCGACTATTTCCGCTGGCTCGAGAACATCCAGCCCTGGTGCGTTTCGCGCCAGCTCTGGTGGGGGCATCAGATCCCGGCATGGTACGGCCCCGACGGCAAGCACTTCGTCGCCCATGACGAAGCGGAGGCCGCCGAACAGGCCAAGAAGCACTATGGCGAGGCGGTTGCACTCACGCGCGATTCCGACGTTCTCGACACATGGTTCTCGTCCGCGCTCTGGCCGTTCTCGACACTCGGCTGGCCGGATGAGACGAAGGAGCTCGGCCGCTTTTATCCGACGAGCTGCCTCGTCACGGGCTTCGACATCATCTTCTTCTGGGTTGCCCGCATGATGATGATGGGCACGCACTTCATGAAGGAAGTGCCCTTCCGCGACGTCTTCATCCACGGCCTCGTCCGCGACGAGAAGGGCCGCAAGATGTCGAAGACGCTCGGCAACGTCATCGACCCGCTCGAACTCGTCGAGAAGTACGGCGCCGATGCACTGCGCTTCACGCTTGCCGCACTCACGACGCAGGGCCGCGACGTGAAGCTCACCATGGCGCGCGTCGAGGGTTATCGCAATTTCGCGACCAAGCTCTGGAATGCCGCGCGCTTCCTCGAAATGAACGAGTGCCGCCGCGTCGAGGGCTTTGATCCGAAGACGATCAAGCATCGCCTCAATCGCTGGATCGCAGGCGAGACCGAGCGGGCTGCCGGTGAGGTCGAGAGCGCGATCAAGGCGTACAAGTTCAACGAGGCTGCCGGTGCCGCCTACCAGTTCGTCTGGGGCATCTTCTGCGACTGGTACGTCGAGCTGGCAAAACCGCTGCTGACGGGCGATGACGCCATGACAGTCGCGGAAACGCGGGCAACCGCGGCCTGGGCGCTGGATCAGATCCTGCCGCTGCTGCATCCCTTCATGCCTTTCATCACGGAAGAGCTGTGGGCCAATACCGCCGAAGGCGGGCCGCCGCGCAAATCGCTTCTTGCTCTCGCGCCATGGCCGCGTCTGCTCGGGCTCTCCGATCCCGAGGCCGATGCGGAAATCGGCTGGGTTGTCTCGCTTGTTTCGGAAGTGCGCTCCGTGCGCGCGGAAATGAACGTGCCCGCGGGTGCCAAGGTGCCGCTCGTTCTCGTCAACGTGAACGCCGAAACGCGTGCGCGCGCCGAGCGCCATGACGAAACGCTGAAGCGCCTTGCACGCCTCGATGCCATCACGTTCGAGGCGGCCGCACCGAAAGGCGCCGCTCAGATCGTCGTCGGCGATACGACGGCAGCCATTCCGCTCGCCGGTGTCATCGACATGAGCTCGGAAGCCAAGCGCCTTGCCAAGGAGATCGACAAGACGGTCGTCGAGATCAAGAAAGTCACGGACCGGCTCGGCAACCCGCAGTTCATGGCCAAGGCGCCAGAAGACGTGATTGACGAGCTGCGCGAGCGCCAGTCGGATTTCGAAGCCCGCCAGGACAAGCTCAAAGCAGCCCTCGCACGCGTCGAGGCTGCCGCTTAAGCCACGAGGAGCGACGACGATGTACGTTCCGGAGCACTTCAAGCTGGGTGATGTCGCCGAGCAGCACGCGCTCATGCGCGCCTATCCCTTCACGGCGCTCATCACCATGAGTGATGCCGGCTACGAGGTCACGCACCTGCCGACGGTGCTCAAGTCCGAAGGCGCGCTGGGCGTTGTCGAATGCCACGTCTCGCGCGCCAATCCACATTGGAAGGCTATCGGCGCGGGCGCTCGTGCACTTCTGATCTACACTGGCCCCGAAGCGTACATCACGCCCACCTGGTACGCCTCGAAAGCCGAGCAGGGCAAGGTCGTGCCGACGTGGAACTATGCGGTCGTGCACGCGCATGGGACGGCGGAGATCAAGGACGAGCGCGAATGGCTCGTGCGCCACGTGAGCGAGCTGACCGATCAGCAGGAAGCCGGCGCCACCGTCCCCTGGGCGACGAGCGATGCGCCCGGTAACTTCATTGAGATGCTTTCGCGCGGGATTGTCGGAATGCGGTTCACCATCGACCGCCTCGAAGGCAAGGCCAAGATGAGCCAGAACCGCGAGCTGCCGGATCGCGCGGGCGTCGTCGCGGGCCTCAAGCAGCGGGGTTCCCGGGCTGATGCCAAGGTCGCGGGGCTCGTTTCGGCTGCCGCCGAGAAAGGCCAGAAAGTCTGAGCCGCTGCGCCCCTTTGTGCCATGACAAGGCTCTTTGGAACGGCTACAAGCCCGCGCCATGAGCCAAACTCGCCCTGCCCGGACCGCCAAGAAGCCCTCGAAGCCCTTGCCCAAGGCAGCGGCCGGCCCCCGCCTGCGCAAGATCAAGGCGCCGCCCAAGGTCGGCTTCGTCTCGCTCGGCTGCCCGAAGGCGCTGGTTGATTCCGAGCGCATCATCACGCGGCTGCGCGCCGAGGGCTATCAGATCGCGCCTAACTATGACGGCGCCGACGTCGTCGTCGTGAATACCTGCGGGTTCCTCGACTCCGCCAAGCAGGAGAGCCTCGAAGCCATCGGCGAAGCCATGGCCGAGAACGGCCGCGTCATCGTCACCGGCTGTTTCGGCGTCGAGAAGGATGTGATCCGTCAGGCGCATCCGGGTGTGCTCGCGATCACCGGCCCGCACCAGTACGAAGCGGTCATGGAGGCTGTGCACGACGCCGTGCCGCCGCTGCACGATCCATTCCTCGATCTCGTGCCGCCGGAGGGCCTGCGCCTCACGCCGCGCCACTATGCCTATCTGAAGATCTCCGAAGGTTGTAACAACCGCTGTACCTTCTGCATCATTCCCTCGCTGCGCGGTGATCTCGTCAGCCGGCCCGCGAACCACGTGATGACCGAGGCCGAGCGCCTCGTGAAAGCGGGTGTGAAGGAACTGCTCGTCATCAGCCAGGATACGAGCGCTTACGGCCTCGATCTGAAGTACGCGACGAGCCCGTGGAAGGGACAGCCGCTCTCGGCGCGCTTCCTCGATCTGACGAAGGCGCTGGGTGATCTCGGCGCGTGGGTGCGCTTACACTACGTCTATCCCTATCCGCATGTGGATCAGGTCATTCCGCTCATGGCCGAGGGGAAGATCCTCCCCTACCTGGACATTCCTTTCCAGCACGCGAGCCCGAACGTGCTGCGCGCCATGAAGCGCCCGGCGGCGATCGCCAAGACGCTCGACCGGCTGAAGTCGTGGCGCAATGTCTGTCCCAATCTCGCCATCCGCTCGACCTTCATCGTCGGTTTCCCGGGCGAGACCGAGGAGGACTTCCAGTATCTCCTCGACTGGCTGGGCGAGGCGCGTCTCGATCGCGTCGGCTGCTTCAAGTACGAGCCGGTGGCGGGCGCCGTGGCGAATGATATCGCGGGGGCCGTATCCGACGAGGTCAAGGAAGAGCGCTGGCACCGCCTCATGCAGGCCCAGCAGAAGATCTCCGAGGAGATCATGGCGGCGCGCGTCGGCCGCACCGTTCAGGTGCTGATCGACGAAGTGGACGAGGATGGCGCCATGGGACGCTCCATCTGGGATGCCCCCGAGATAGACGGCTCCGTCTTCCTGAACGGTGCCGAGGGGCTCGCCCCCGGTGACATGCTGGCAGCCAAGATCGTTGCGGCGGACTCCTATGATCTGTGGGCGGAACCGATCACAAATTCGTGATCAATGTTTCCAGCCCGCCCGCGACGGAAGCAGACCGCACCATGCAGCTCCTTCTACGGCTGTTAGGCGAGGTTCAGCTTCAGGCCATCATTCCGTCCAAAGATGACGGAATGTATGTGGGATAAAGGCCGAATCGGCTTGGATGGCCGACGGCCCCGCCAGTTTTCTCTCATCGGCGGAGCAACTCAGGGGACGTAACATGAAGAAGACTTTGATGGCGGCCGCTTTCGTGCTCGCTGGTGCCGGCTTCGCTCTGCCGACACAGGCAAGCGCAGCAGCGATTTCGCCGGCCCATATGGGCGCAGCGGCGGACAACGCCAATACGATGACCATCGATGTCCGCGATCATCGTAGGTATCGTCGCGGCGGCCGGGACTGGCATCGCGGCTATTCCGGCCGGCGATATAGCCGTCGCCCGCACTACGGCACGATCGTCGGCGGCATCGCCCTTGGCGCACTGCTTGCTGGTTCGGCCTATGCCTACGCACCGCGGCCCCCGGCTCCGGGTCTTTGCTGGTACTGGGCCGACCCCTATGAGCGCCAGGGCTACTGGGACTACTGCTGAGCTATAGCCCGGCATTTTTTTGAAGCGGACGCGGCGATCGCCGCGTCCGTTTTGCTTTTGGCGCGCCCCACAAAACGGCGCAACACTCAAGGTGCTGGGCGAGATGGGAGTTCGCGCCCCATCATGAGAATCTGACGCCCCTCCCAAGTGCAGGTCCGCAAAGCCGCAAACCCGCAGCGCTGGTAGAAGCTCACATTGCGCGACGTCGCACCGGTGACGATGTGGAGGCCGGGCGCGCGCCGAGCTGCGGCCTTAGCCGCGAAGGCTTCGATCAGCCGTGCACCAATGCCCCGACTGCGCCATTCCGGATCGAGATTGATGTGCAGGTGCGCCGGATAGCGCACCGTGAGATCGGCGAGCTCGGCGAAGTAGCTGATGTCGTCGAACCGATCTGTGGTCGCAGGATCGTCAAGGCTGCCGATTAGATAGCCGGCGATGCGGCCATTCTCCGAGCGCGCCACGAAGGCGTGTGCCCGGTCATGGAGGAGATAGCGCCCGAGCCATCGCTCGTGAAACGCTGCCCGCGCCGCGTCGTTCGCGAAAGCCGCGCGCCCACTGGCCTGGAAGAATATGCGCTCGACTTCGCGGAGGCTCTCCGGAGTTGCATCATCACCCAGCGGCTCGATCCGAACCATGAGACCCTCACCGTGCGGTTCCGCCAACTGCGGCAGGGTTCCAGCTTTGCACGCCGAGAGGTTTCTCGCCACCCGGGCAGCATGGTGCTATGCCACCGGAAAACCCTTACGGCAAAGCGAGCGGACACGTGGCGCGCCTCTCTGCAACCATCGTCGGCGGCGGTATTTTCGGGCTCTGGCAGGCTTACGAACTGGCCCGCCGCGGCCACGATGTAACGCTGCACGAAGCCATGATCGAGGCCGAGACGGGCGGCGCGAGCCGGTTCGCCGGCGCCATGCTCGCCCCCTATTGCGAAGCCGAGGGCGCCGAGCCAATCGTCCAGGAACTGGGCGTGCGCGGGCTCGCCCTGTGGCGTGCCGCTGTCCCACAGATCACCATGAACGGCAGTCTCGTCGTTGCGGCCCCCCGCGATCAGGGCGAGCTCGTCCGTTTCGCGCGCATGACCGAGGGGCACCGCACGGTCGACGCCGCTACCGTCGACACCCTCGAACCGGATCTCGCGGGCCGTTTCGGTCGCGCTCTCTGGTACCCCGACGAAGGGCACATGGAGCCACGCCGGGTGCTGGCCTTCCTCGTCGGGGAAATTCGCCGCCTCGGCGGCACGCTGTGCTTCGGTTCGGCTGTTCCAGCTCCCGTCTGGCGCGCTGCGAGCGATGGCGGCGTCGTGATCGACTGCCGCGGTCTTGCCGCGCGCGAGGACCTGCCGGAGCTGCGCGGCGTGCGCGGCGAGATGGCCGTACTGCGCAGCCGCGAAGTGCGCCTCTCGCGACCAGTGCGCCTTCTGCATCCGCGTTTCGGGCTTTATATCGTGCCCTGGAGTGATGATCGCTACATGGTCGGCGCGACGGTGATCGAGCGCGACGATGCGGGGCCTGTTACAGTGCGCTCGGCCCTCGACCTGTTCGGCACGGCCTATGCCCTGCACCCCGGATTTGGTGAAGCCGAAATTCTCGAGCTTTCGTCGGGCGTGCGTCCGGCATTTCCCGACAACGTGCCCCGGATCGTCGCCAAAGGCCGCCGCCTGATCGTCAACGGCGCTTTTCGTCATGGCTATCTACTGGCGCCGGTCATGGCCGAGATCGCCGCCGCCTATCTCGAAACCGGTGCACTCCACCCGATCCTCCGCGTGGAGTGACGCACCGGCACGACCGCACAGGAGAGCCTCATGAAGCTCGCGACACTGCGCAACGGCACACGTGACGGCGAACTGGTGATCGTCTCCCGCGATCTCACGAAGGCTGTTAGGACGGCCGATACGATCGCCGGCCTCGGCACCATGCAGCAGTTCCTCGACGATTGGGACACTT
Source organism: Pseudomonadota bacterium (assembly GCA_023410905.1). Classification (GTDB taxonomy): domain Bacteria; phylum Pseudomonadota; class Alphaproteobacteria; order Rhizobiales; family Hyphomicrobiaceae. The sequence continues at coordinate 6,332 of JAEYPL010000167.1, read as the reverse complement.
ACGTCCTCGCAGCCGAGCGCATATCCGCCGAGCTCGATGCCGCCACCGCAAACGATGGCGCGCAGCGCTTGCCCATCATGGCATTCGAGGTGCGTCACGCCATGGCGCCGCTGCCGCGCGCTTATCAATGGGCGGATGGCTCGGCTTACATCAATCACGTGGAACTTGCCCGCAAGGCACGCGGCGCCGAGATACCGGCGAGCTTCCATACCGACCCGCTCATGTATCAGGGCTGCTCGGATGTCTTCATCGGTGCCATGGAACCGGTGCCGGTCGCGGATGAAGCCTCAGGCATCGATCTCGAAGGCGAACTCGCCGTGATCGTCGGCGATACGCCCATGTGCACCACGCCGGACGAAGCCCTCGAACACGTGCGCCTCATCACCCTCGTCAACGACATCTCACTCCGCAATCTCATTCCGAACGAGATTGCCAAGGGCTTCGGCTTCTTCCACGGCAAGCCGGCCTCTTCATTCTCGCCCGTCGCAGTTACGCCCGACGAGCTCGGCCCTGCATGGCGCGACGGCAAGGTTCATCTGTCAATGCTTGCGAGCATCAATGGAAAGCTGATCGGCCGCCCCAATGCCGGCATCGAGATGACCTTCTCGTTTGCTGATCTGATCGCGCACGCTGCCAAGACGCGGCGCCTCGGCGCTGGCACAATCATCGGTTCGGGCACCGTCTCCAACAAGCTCGATGGTGGCCCCGGCAAACCGGTCGACGAAGGTGGTGCCGGCTACACCTGCCTTGCGGAAGTCCGCGTGGTCGAGACGCTGCTCACAGGGGCACCCAAGACGCCCTTCCTGCGGTTCGGCGACCGTATGAAGCTCGAAATGCGCGACGCGGCCGGCGCCAGTATTTTCGGCGCCATCGATCAGGTCATCGTGCGACACGAGGGAGTTTGAACGCGCCTGAATTCCATGGCTTCGGCAGGTCTGACCTGTCTCCCGGGCCCGACTGCCCCATTGGCGAGATGGCCGCCCCTCAGTATGCTCGATCCGACACAGCCGAGCCGCATCCGGACTCAGAAATTTCACGCCTCCAGGAGGAAAACCAATGGCCTACACGCTCGAAGCGCTCGCGAACGATATCCGCTCGACGCTCAAGTCAGGCGCCATATCCGAGACCGGCCCCAAGGTCGTCGGCCTCGTCGAGAAGGCGCTCAAGGACCAGGACTTCATCAAGACCAATCTCGGGCGTCCCAACATGAAGACGCGCGAGGTCATTTTCGAGGATCCCGAGACCGGCTTCTGCGTCTGTGCTCATACGTATGAGGGCGCCGCGACCTCGCCCGCTCACGATCACGGCCCGAGCTGGGCGATCTACGGCCAGGCCGAGGGCGTCACCGAGATGACCGACTGGAAGATCATCAAGAAGGGTTCGGGCGAGGATCCCTCCTTCGTCGAAGCCGTCCGGACGTACAAGCTCGAGCCGGGCATGGCTAAATTCTACGACGTCGGCGCTGTCCATTCGCCGAAGCGCGATGCTGCGACGAAGCTCATTCGCGTCGAGGGCAAGAACCTCGACACCGTGAAGCGCTCGAACATCAAGGCCGCCTGACGCTCGGAACGCCTCTCGCTGCCGGCAGGGCCCACGAGCGGTTCGATGCCACCAAGTAAGTACATTCCCCAGGGTTGCCCCCTGGGGAAATTGTGGGTTAGTACGAAAGTTCAGTTCGCGCCCTGGGGAGGAAGCGATGCAAGAGAAGGGAGCCGCTCCCGATAGCTGGGACGCGGCGGGGCGGAGCCTAGCTCCCGACCGAAGATGCGCATCTGGCCGAAGGAGCGGCGCGGCATGCGCTTGATCTCCTTCGGCACCATCCTCTTTCTCTTCTGGCTGGCCCTTTCCGGCTACTTCAAGCCCTTCCTGCTCATTAGCGGCATTGTCTGCACGTTCCTCGTGCTCTACGCCGCGCGCCGCATGAAACTCATCGACAGCGAAAGCTATCCCGCCCACTTGTTTCCTGCTGCGTCGACCTACTGGCCCTGGCTGCTCTGGGAGATCGTCAAGGCCGGATGGGCCGTGACCAAGGCCGTGCTGCGTCCGAGGCTCGACATCTCACCAACGATGACACGCGTCGTCGCCACGCAGACGTCACCTGAGTGCATTGCCACCTACGGCAATTCCATAACGCTCACGCCCGGCACCATCACCACGCGCGTCGATGGGAATATCCTGACGGTGCACGCACTCGAGCGCGGCGGCGCCATCGATCTCGAGGAAGGCGGCATGGATGCGCGCGTGACCCAATTCGAGAGGGGCCACTGATGTTTACCGTCGCTGCGCTGGCCGTGATCGCGGCGATCGTGCTCGTGGTCGTGCGCGTACTCAGGGGGCCGACGCTCTTCGATCGCGTACTGGCTGCCAACTCCGTCGGTACGTTGGCCATCATCTTCCTTGCGGTGCTTGGCTTTCTCAATGGCCGCCCCGAGTGGCTCGATGTCGCGCTCGTGTACGGTGTGCTCAACCTCATCGGCACCATCGCGATCCTGAAATTCTTCCGCCACGGCGACCTCGCCCATGATGCCAGGGAGGACGACGCGTGATCCTCATCGATCTCGCGAGCTGGGTGCTCATCATTGCAGGGTGCTTCTTCATCCTGACCGGCGCGTTCGGGATGCTCCGCCTCCCCGACGTCTATACCCGTATCCATTCGGCAAGCCTCATCGAGACGCTTGGCGCAGGCTTTCTGTTTGCCGGTCTCATGTTGCAGGCCGGCTTTACGCAGGCCACGATCAAACTCTTCTTTATCCTGCTCCTCTTCTTCCTGACGGGGCCCGTTATCACACACGCGCTCGCGCAGGCCGCGCTCGAATTCGGCATCAAGCCGAAGCTCGCCGAGGACCGCCGCGGGCGGCTCAACGATGATGGGAATGCGTCCGCCTCTGACAACGATGGGAGGCCGTCATAGATAGCTTCTTCAACGCGGTGTTTCTCACGCTTTTGGTGATCGTGACGCTCGCCATCGTGCGGATGCGCAATCTGTTCGGCGTGATCGTGCTCGCCGGCGTCTATAGCTTTCTCATGGCAAGCGTGATGATGGTCTACGACGCCGTCGACGTCGCCATGACCGAAGCGGCCGTCGGCGCCGGCGTCTCGACGGTTCTGTTGCTTGCCGCCCTGCATTTGACGAAGGCGCGCGAATATCCTCAGTCCCGTCCTGCTGCCATCCCCATCCTCGTGTCTCTGGGCGTCGGTGCGGCGCTGGTCTGGGCAACGTACGACCTGCCGGTCTTCGGGATCGCAGACACGCCGATCAACAATCATGTTGCCCCGTACTATATCGAGAACTCGGTGAAGGATACGAACGTCGGCAATCTGGTCGCGGCTATTCTCGCGGACTACCGCGGCTTCGATACGCTCGGTGAGGTCACTGTGGTCTTCACGGCAGGAATTGGTGTTCTTCTGCTGCTCAAAGGGCGGCGCGCGGGCAAGAGCAGCCGTGACGGAGGATCGGCATGAAACTCGATGTCATTCTCCGGGTCGGCGTGAAGCTCATGATCCCGTTCATGCTGCTCTTCGCCCTGTACGTTCAGTTCCACGCGGACTACGGGCCGGGTGGCGGCTTCCAGGCCGGCGTCATCGCGGCCGGCGCCGTCATCGTCTATGCACTCATCTTCGGTGTCGAGGAAGCGCAGCGCGTCATGCCGAAGAGACTGGTAGAGTATCTCGTGCCGCTCGGCGTGCTGATTTATGCGGGCACAGGCTTGCTCGGCATTCTGCTCGGCAAGAACTTTCTTGACTATTCCGTGCTCGGCGCCAATCCGCCGCTTGCCCGTGAACGCGGCATCCTGTTCGTGGAGATCGGCGTGCTTGTTACTGTCGCTTCGACGATGGTGGCGCTTTTCTATGCGTTCTCGGAGCGGGGACGCTGATGGAGACCGTCAAGGGCCTTTTCGACCACTATAACTACATCGTCACGATCGTGCTGATGGTTGCCGGGCTCTACATCGTCATTGCCCGCGGCAACATGATCAAGAAGCTGATCGGCCTGATGCTCTTCCAGACCTCGGTCTATCTGCTCTACATCGCACCCGCAAAAATCATAGGCGGCACGCCTCCGGTGCTCGATGCCAAATTTGCCGTCTACTCGAACCCGCTGCCGCACGTGCTGATCCTGACGGCGATCGTCGTCGGCGTCGCGACGATCGCGCTCGGCCTCGCCCTCGTGGCGCGCATTCACGAGGCGTACGGCACCATCGAAGAAGACGAAATCTTCGCGCGGGACGAGCAGGAATGAGTGCCCTCACTGCGCAGCTTCCTGGATTGCAGGTCGTCATCCCGCTCCTTGGCGCGATCATCGCGGCCTTTATGAAGCGCGGCACGCTCGCCTGGGCCTGGGCCACGCTGATTACGGCCACGACGCCGGTCATCGCCTTCGCGCTCCTGATCCAGGTGTGGACGGGCGGTACGATCTCATACCACATGGGTGGCTGGCCGCCGCCCATCGGCATTGAGTACCGGGTCGATCTGCTCAATGCCTTCGTGCTGGTGCTCGTGAGCCTCGTCAGCGCGATCATGATGCCCTATGCGCGGCACAGCGTCGCCCACGAGGTCGATGGCGACAAGCAGGCGTGGTTCTACTGCATGTACCTGCTGTGCCTGACGGGCCTGCTCGGCATCACGATCACCGGCGATGCCTTCAACGCGTTCGTGTTCCTCGAGATCTCGTCACTTTCGTCCTACGTCCTGATCGCCATGGGGCGCGACCGCCGAGCGCTCGTCGCCTCCTACCAGTATCTGATCGTCGGCACGATCGGCGCGACGTTCTACGTCGTCGGCGTCGGCCTGCTCTATCTCGTCACCGGCAGCCTGAACTTCGCCGACATCGCGACGCGCCTTGCCGACGCGAACATCATGTTCCCGCGCCCCGTGCTGGCGGCGCTCGCCTTTCTGTTCGTCGGCATCAGTCTGAAGCTGGCCCTTTTCCCGCTGCACGTCTGGCTGCCGAACGCCTATGCTTACGCGCCGTCCTTCGCGACCGCCTTTCTCGCGGCGACCGCCACCAAGGTCGCGATCTATCTCTTCCTGCGCATAGGGTTCTCGGTCTACGGCGTCGCGCTCGATATCAAGGCCCTGCCGATCTCGGCCGTGCTGTACCCGCTCTCCGTCGCGGCAATGTTCATCGCCTCGATCCTCGCCGTCTACGAGCAGAATCTGAAGCGGATGCTCGCCTATTCGTCCGTCGCCCAGATCGGCTACATCACGCTTGGTATCGCGCTGATGAACCAGGCGGGGCTCACAGGGGCCATCGTTCACCTCTTCAATCACGCACTGATCAAGGGTGGGCTCTTCCTCGCGCTCGGCGCGGTCGTATACCGCGCGGGCACCATCAAGCTCGATGACCTCGGTGGCGTGGGGCGGACTATGCCGCTGACGCTCGCGGCCTTTGTCCTCGCCGGCATGAGCCTGATGGGCGTGCCCGGCACTGCCGGCTTCATCTCGAAGTACTACCTCGTTGTCGGGGCGTTCGACGCCGGCCTGTGGCCGGTCGCCTTTCTGATCGTCGCGAGTACGCTCATAGCCCTCGTCTATATCGGCCGTGTCGTCGAGATCGCTTACTTCCGTCCGGTCTCCGAGGCGGTCGCGCATGCCAAGGACCCGCCGCTCATGATGCTGGTCCCGATTCTCGTGCTCACCATCGCCTCGATCTACTTCGGCATCGATACGGAGCTTTCGGCAGGCGTCGCGAACCGGATCGCCGAGGGCCTGATCGGAGCGCTCAAGCTCGGGGAGGCTCATTGATGCTGGGCCTCGCACCCGACACGCTCGTCATGGCCGCGCTGACGATCCCGATCCTCGGCGCGATCGTCATTCCCCTCTTTCACAACGCGCCGAATATCCGCGAGAGCGTGACGCTCATCACGGCGGGCGCGCTCGCGCTCAGCGTCTGGAGCCTGCTGCCGCATGTGCTCGCGGGCGGCCGCCCGGCAGCGATCGATATCGCCGTCGTGCTGGGCCTCTCGGTCGCCTTTGCCGTCGAGCCGCTCGGTCTTCTGTTTGCGCTGATCGCCTCGACCTTGTGGTTCGTCACGTCCGTCTATGCCATCGGCTACATGCGCGGCAATGACGAGCCCCGCCAGACGAGCTTCTACGTTTGCTTCGCCGTCGCGCTCTGGGCGACGATGGGCATTGCCTTCGCGAAGAACCTCTTCACGCTCTTCATCTTCTACGAAATCCTGACGCTCTCGACCTATCCATTGGTCGCGCACAAGGCGAACGGCGAAGCCATCCGCGCCGGCCGCATCTACCTCCTGATCCTCATCGGTACGTCGATGGTCCTGCTGCTTCCGGCGATCGCGTGGACCTATGTCCTTGCCGGCACGCTCGAC
>JAEYPL010000078.1 GCA_023410905.1 Pseudomonadota bacterium | reverse complement strand
AGGCGGAGGCAGAGGGGGTTTGAGCACCCCGCATGGCACGAGATGAGCCCGTCCTGATCGCCGGCGGCGGCATCGCCGGGCTTGCAACCGCTCTTGCTCTCGCCAAGCGCGGCATTCCTTCCCACATTCTCGAGCAGCGCGAGCGCTTCTCAGAAGCCGGCGCCGGCATTCAGATCGGCCCGAACGGCGTTCGCGCGCTGGAGGCGATCGGCGTTGCACCGCGTCTTGCTGCGCGCGTCAGCGTCCCCGAGGAAATCACTGTTCATCAGGGCGCCACGGGGCGCGTGCTCACGCGGATGCCGCTCGGAAACTGGATTGCCGAGCGCCATGGTGCCCCGTACTGGGTCGCCCACCGCCGGGATCTGCAGCAAGCGCTCCTCGCGAGCGCCAGCACGACGCCCGGCATCACGATCAGGACCGGTTTCGCGGTCACCGGCATCGAAACGGAGGCCGAACACGTCACTTTGCGCTCAGCTGCGGGCGACACTGCGCTGGGCCGGGTGCTGATCGGCGCGGATGGCATTCGCTCCCGCGTGCGCGCCATGATCGCCCCCGAGGCACAACTGCGCTTCTCCGGCAAAGCCGCCTCGCGGACCCTGCTCACTCCCGAAGATGCTGCAGCCTTGGGCGACACGGCCTCCATGGGCGTGTGGCTCGCGCCCGGCGCCCACGTGGTTCACTATCCTGTTGCGTCGGGCGAGCAGATTGCCGTCGTGGCCATCGTCCCCGATGACCGCATGACCGATGACTGGGCCGCGTCAAACGATTGGGCGGCACTCGAGCCTCATCTGGCCGGTTTCGCACCGGTCCTACGCACCGTTCTCTCGCGCGCGTCGGAATGGCGGCGCTGGGCACTCTTCGAGACCGATCCGCTGAAGCACCTTGCCAAGGGGCGGATCGCACTCGCGGGCGATGCCGCGCATCCCGTGTTTCCCTTCCTGGCGCAAGGCGGCGTCATGGCACTCGAGGACGCACTCGTGCTCGCCAAGGAAATTGCGGAGCGTCCGAGCGATCCTGCAGGCGCACTCAAGTCCTACGAGACGGCCCGGAAAGCCCGCGTCAACGCCATCGTCGCGACGTCACGCCAGAACGGCCGCATCTTCCATTTCAGCGGCCCGGCCGCCATCGCGCGCAATCTGGCGATGGCCGCGGTGCCACCCACACGTCTCATGGCCCGCTACGACTGGGTCTATGGCTGGCGACCGCCGACACTTTAGCAGCGCATCTCAGAACGGGCTCTTGCCGCCCCGGCGATGCTCGACGGGATCAGTCTTACAGTCGAAGGTGCGCGCTGGGCCATCTGCGATCTCGCGCGCAAAATCGATGGCCTTGGGATCGTTGAAGGCCTCGATCAGCGCAGCCTGGCACGTCTCCTTCGCTGTGACCTTCATGACGACGAACACCTCGCCTTTGCCCTCGTCATTGCGCGTGTAGTACCGCAGGATCGTCGCGTGCGGCACGGGCTTCTTCTGGTCACCGGTCACGCGCCATTCAAGAACAGCGCGTTGCGACTTCCCCGCAAAGATCGAATTGAAAGGCCCGAGCGTCTGCTCCGCTGCCTTGCGCTTGGCCGCATTCGGGCCGACGCTGACGAAGGTCCGTAGATCGCCTTCGGCATAATAGACCGGATAGCCGGCGAGCCCGTTGCAGGACCACGTGTTGCCGTCGGCATGGCGCTTGACGACCTTGCAGGCCTTGAGATCGATCGCCGTCTCGCGAGCCGATGGCGCCTGCGCTCCGGCAGCGCCCGCACCGACCGTCAGCATGGCTACCGCAATGACACTCCGTAACCCATTGTTTGACATATCATCCTCATGCGCCGCTGCCTCCATATGCCAATTGACCCGGAGGCGTCTCCTACCGCACCTTGCCGCATTGAAACGCATCGATCCCTGACGGATAGGTGCCGCCCACGAGCATGCCTACCAAATCCGTCCAATGGAGCTCAATCCATGCGCCTCGATGCTGTGCCGGCAGGCAAGAACCCGCCAGAGGACATCAACGTCATCATCGAAGTGCCGGTCGGCGGCGAGCCGATCAAGTACGAGATGGACAAGGCTTCGGGCACGCTGTTCGTCGACCGCTTTCTCTACACGCCCATGCGCTATCCCGGAAATTACGGCTTCGTCCCGCACACGCTCTCGGCCGACGGCGACCCGATCGACGTGCTCGTGTGCAATACGCGCGCAATCGTGCCGGGTGCTGTGATCAATTGCCGGCCGGTGGGCGTTCTCGTCATGGAGGATGACGGCGGCGGCGACGAGAAGGTGATCGCCGTACCCTCCGTCAAGCTGACCCGCCGCTACGAGCGCGTCCGCAATTATACCGATCTCCCCGACATCACCCTTCAGCAGATCCAGCACTTCTTTGAGCACTACAAGGATCTAGAGCCCGACAAGTGGGTGAAGATCCACCACTGGGGTGATGCCGACGAAGCGAGGCGCCTCATCCGCGAAGCCATGGAACGCGCGCAGGGCGGCAAATAACCTGCCTCATCCCATTGGCAGCGCAATCCCCTTCCCGGCGGGCGCCCATCGCGCCAAGGGGAACGCGGAAAAAGTGAGGGCGGCAGGTGCAGTGCACCGGC
>JAEYPL010000041.1 GCA_023410905.1 Pseudomonadota bacterium | reverse complement strand
CTCGAGGAAGGTGAGCGGCGTCAGGGGTTGATGGTTCGCCGGAGTCTTGCCGAGATGGACGTCGTATGGATTTTGGGACATGAGGTTCGATCATGCTGCGGAAATGGCGCTGCGGTAGCCTTGCCGGAAGCTATCCGAGCCCCAGGATCGGAGCAACGCTCCGCTCAGGCCAGCATCGATCGTTCACATGCAACGGCAGGATCGTGCAATGCGTTGCTCCGTACAACGCGTCAGGCGCAGCCGTCTCACATCTAGGTGAAAGCTGCAAAAGCGAATCACCCAACGGAGGCAAATCTGCCAAAGATATGGCGCAATCGATTGGAACATAAGGGTTTGGCTTGCGATGCTGTGCCGAAGCAGTCATGCTGACGTAAGCATTATGGTGTGGGCTGATGGGCGCTGATCCGTCGGCCAGACCGGCCCAATTCCCCGAACAGCGAAAGAGGCCATCTACCATGCGGCGTGCTGCTCTATGTTTGCTCTCTACCCTTGCACTCGCCGCGGTGCCCCCAGCCTTTGCCCAGGATACGCCCGCAGCCGGGCAGTCGGCGGAGCGGACGCCGCCCGTTGCCAATCCCGCGGATCTGGCCTCCGCGCCGCGCGCCGAGGGCGAGGCAAACATCGCGCCGGGAGTGGCATCAGGAGTGGCATCTGCCCCCGCCGCTGGCGAGGCTACCAAGCCCGCGTCCGATGCGCCGGCTGTAGCGAGCCCGGCGGCGCCCGCAAGCAACCCAATCGAGACCTCGTCCATCCCCGGCGCGAAGCCGGCAGAGGAAGCACCCCCGGCGGCAGCCAATGAGCCCCCGGCCGCGCCTGCCTCTCAGGACACGGCGACGCCTGCCGCGCCGGCAACCGAGCCAGCGCCTCCGGCCGCCGGCTCGGCGCCGTTCGTGCCCCAGACGGCCACACCCGATCCCGCACCCGCGACCCCACCGGCTGTAGCTGCGCCGGTCGAGCCGCCGCCGCCACCGCTCAATGCCGCCGTGCTTGCAACGCTGGAGAGCAGCCAGCCGTCCGCACGCCAGACCCAGGAGCGTGAGTGGCACGAGGCGATCACCGCATTTTATGCAGCCCGCAAAGGCCTCCCCGTGTGGACCACGGATAGCGGTCTCAGCACGGCTGCCCAGGCGCTCGTTGCCGAGATGGGCCGCGCCGACGAGTGGGGCCTCGATCCCAAGGACTTCGATGTGAGCGGCCTGCCCGCCGGCGGCGCCGCGCCTGAGGTTTTGGCGGCTGCCGAGCTCAAGCTGACGAACGCCCTCGTGACGTATGCTTGGCACGCCCGCGGCGGCCGCGTCGATCCGGTGCAGCTCAGCAAATGGCTCGATCAGTCGCCGCGCCCGCTGGACGTCAAGGCACTCCTCGAGCAGTTCGCGACTGCAAGCGATACGTCGGTGGCGCTGCAGAAGCTCCATCCTCAGCATCGCCAGTTCGAGCTGCTGCGGCAGGCCTATCTGAAGGTGCGCGCCGACAAGCTCCAGGCCCAGGAGCAGGAGGATCCGCGCGAGGTCACCATTCCGAATGGTCCCGTGGTGCGCCTGGGCGACCGTCATGAGCACGTCGAACTCGTGCGCCGACGCCTCGAAGTACCGGCTCGCAATGCCGATGACGCCGACCTTTACGACGAGGACGTGGCGGCTGCCGTGCGCGAGTTCCTCGGCCCCACCTATCGCGACCGGCGCAGCGGCAAGATGGTGCAGCGCGCGACGCATCCCGCGCTCACGAACGCCACCCGGCAGAGCCTGAGCCGCAAGACGACGCAGCAGGCGCAGAGCCGTCAGCCGACGCTGAAGCAGTATCTCGTCAATCTCGAGCGCTGGCGGTGGATGCCCGAGCAACTCGGCACCACGTACATCTGGAACAACCTTCCCGAGTATCAGACGCGCGTGATCCGGGGCGGCAACGTCGTATTCCAGGAACGCATCATCATCGGCAAGCCGACGAACCAGACGCCGGTGTTCTCTGACGCCATGCAGTTTGTCGTTTTCCACCCAGACTGGGGCGTGCCGGGCACGATCAAGGTGCAGGATCTGCTGCCGTCGCTCCAGTCAGGCGACGACTCGATCCTCGCTCGGCGGAACATGCGCATCGTGAACGGCAACCGTACGGTGCGCGCTCACGAAATCGACTGGGATCGTACGGATATTCGTCGCGTCTCGATCATCCAGGATCCAGGCCCCGCCAATCCGCTCGGCCAGCTCAAGTTCATGTTCCCGAACAAGCATGACGTCTACATGCACGATACGCCGACGAAGAATCTCTTCGAGACATCGGTGCGCGCCTACAGCTTCGGGTGCATCCGCGTGCGTAATCCGGTGCGGTTCGCCGAGGTCATCTTCTCGCAGGATCGCAGCTGGAGCATGACGGACATCTCCGAGCTCCTGAGGCCGAATGCGCCCAAGGTCAATCGCGTCGATCTCAATCGTCGCGTTCCGGTGCACAACGCCTACTTCACGCTCGTTGCCGACGAGCACGGCAAGGTGACGAGCTTCGCGGATGTCTACGGACACGATCGGCGCATCCAGGCGGTGCTGCTCGATGGGCAGAGCGTAGCTGCCGTCGCCCGCACCGATCCGGCAGCGGCACTCGATCGCAAGGTCCGGGAGCTTGCCAATGCGCCGCCGCGCCCGCGCCGCGAAGAGTACAGCGGTGGCTGGGGCGGTTGGGGTTGGGGCCCGCCGCCGAAAGGTCGCCGTGGTGGCGGTGGCAACGACTTCTTCTCGGGGATCTTCGGAAACTGAGGATGGACGGATCGGCCGTCAGGCTGCGGCCTGACGGCGGGGCCGTTTGAGCCGCCGCGCGGCGCCGCGGCGCTGTGCGAGATCCATCTGCACGATGTAGATCTCGGTCACCTCGAAGCCGAGGAATACACCGGGGCCGGCGTTGATGGTCGAGCCCTGGGCGCGACGGTCGGACATCACGATGCCGGCGTCGAAACGGCCCTCGATCGTCTCGAACAGGCCTCTCGCCTCGTCGATCTGCGCCACCACGACGATATGGTCGTAAGCCTCATCCAGCGCATCGAGCACAAGGTTGATCCAATCGGCATCCAGCGGCAGCTCCGGATTGGTCGGCGGCGCGCCGGCGGCGATGACGTGCGCCTCGCTGTCGGGTAGCCGCACAATGACGTCATCGAAGCTCGCGCGGCCGTCGAGCAGATCGCACATGCCGGGCCGCGCCGGGATGCCGAGGCTTGCCGCGAGGCCCTTGCCGTCGCGCGCCCAGTCTACGAGCACCGAGCGCCGTCCCGCCGTGGCGAGCGACGTGATGATGTCGCGCGCCTCCGCAGCGCCATTGATGCGATCGGCGCCCAGCAGCGTGCGGTAACCCTTGCGGCCCATAGCCCGCCCAGCCAGATGGCGGGCCGTGTCGTTCGTCGTCGAGAGAATGACGAACTGCCCAGGCTCAGCGGTGCGAAGCTCCGTGGCGGCGGCGCGGAGTTCCGGAGCGTGACCGGCCGAGCGATCGAATGCGCCCGCTTCGGCGGCCAACGGCAAAT
>JAEYPL010000026.1 GCA_023410905.1 Pseudomonadota bacterium | reverse complement strand
CCGACATGGCAATGTGCTGCTTGTGCGGCTCGAGCGCGCCGAAGTAGCGCTCGAAAACAATGCGGCCGCGATGCAGCACGACGATGCCATCCGCGTAGGTGAGGCCGAGCGCGTCGTCGAATGTGATCGCGCGCCCATCCATGGTCGTTGCCTTGACCTTGCCAAGGTCCTGCTCGTCGCGCGGCAGGGTGGATGCCGGCCCGGCGCCGCGCCAGACATTGATGGTCGGCACGAGCTGGCGGATGTTACTCCAGGCCCAGCGAAGCTCGGGGAAGCTCCGGAAGCGGCTGTCGGAGAACGTGATCGCCTTGTCGGGCGACGGCGGAAAGCCGGTCATCCAGCCGTGTTTGGCGGGCTCACTGTCGGCGGCGTTCAGCGGCGTGGTCGTCATTAGCGGCAGTCCTTTTGCTCGATGCTGCATGATCGGGGCGCGCTCAGGCACTTCGGTTCGTCCTGGCGGCTTCTATGGGCTCGGGCGTATCGCTCGCCCATTTCAATCCTTTGTAGTTGAAGCCCTCGGCAATGGTGGGCTTCACGATCTCGAAGTACGGCGAGAGATCGAAGTCGGCGGGCGCATAAAGGCTGTAGTGGCGGATGTGCAGGATCTCGCGGCGGCGATGGCGCGTCATGCCGCCGGCCTCGTCCCTCAGCAGCTCGATGCGTGGCAGGATCGGATAAGCAATGCGGCCGAAAGCTTCGGCTATGAGCGTCGAGCAGATGGTCTTCGTTGGTTCGCCCGAGCCGAATGCGATCATGCGGCGTCGGAAACGAGAGGGGATCGGCGGTGTCGGCAGCAGGTAACGCGCGAGATCGAAGATATTGCGCATATCGTACTTCGAGCCGATCCGCGAGATCATGAAACCGACGAGCGCCTCGCGATCGGCTTCCGTCAGCCCTACGGGACGGCAAATGCGCGTGTGGAAGCGCTCGTACTTGGCGAGAGGTATCGAAATGCAGCCGTCCGTCGCGGTGACCTCGATCAGCACATGGGGATCGCCACCATCAGCCGGTCGATCGAGAACGTCGCCGACATAGAGCGCTGCATGGGACCATGTCGAGTGTGTGAGGTACTTGATGGCCGTCGACAGCGTGCTGCTGCCTGCGACGAGCAGGACATCGCCCGTCCTGAGCGTGCGCCGCAGGGCGTGCCGGTCCGTCGGGATGTACGGCGCCTCGGACGGGGCCTCGGTTTCGAGCTGCCGCGCCAGCCAGCGTCCGAAGCGGTCGAGGAAGGAATTGAACGGGGTCATGCTGTATCTGCGGCCAGGCTCATTAAGGGTCCTCCGCGTTCGATCATAAACGTGGTTGCGGGCCCCGCGTCCACCCACATGATGACGTCACCTGATCTGCGCGCGTTTGACCAGCAATGCGAGCGGGATCGCGGCGAGTGAGATCAACGTGTAGATGTAGAAAACGTTCGTGTAGGCGATGAGCGCGGCCTGCCGGTTGATTTCCTTGGAGAGTGAAGCAAGGCCCGAGACAGTCTCGACGTTCCATCCGCCCATGACTGGGCCGAGCATGAGCTGCTTGCTGTAAGCCGTGACGTTCTCGACGAGGCGGCTGTAGTTGGCGCCCGTGGCCCGCAAGACCTCGGCAACACAGATCGAGATGAAGAAGCTCGAGGCGATGTTGCGCGTCAGATGAAAGATCGACGTGGCTTCGGCTCGCGACTCCGCTGGCAGCGTCCAGAATGCCGTCGTCGCGATCGGCGCCCAGATGAGGCCGACGGCCGTGCCCTGGAGGAAAGCATTGAGGGCGAAGGTCGCGAAGTCGGCATCGAGCGTGATCGCCATGAGCCAGATGCCGGACAGGATCTGAACGCCGAAGCCGACGACCATGGTGATGCGCGGATCGAGCCGCCCCATGAGCATCACGAGGAAGAATCCGGCTGCGACGCCGACACCGCGCCAGCCGACCATGATGCCGATGAGACGATCCGTGTAGCCGAGATGGGCCTGCAGGAGCGGCGGCAGCAAGACCATCGGCGTGAAGTTCACCATCCCGAACATGCCGACCAGCAGCAGCCCGAGCGCGAAGTTCCGGTCGAGCAGGATACGCAGGTTGAGGAAGGGGTTTCGTGCCGTGAGGCTGTGCGCGAGGAAGATGTAGAAGGCGACAACCCCGGCGAAGGTCGCAACGATGATCTCGGTCGACTCGAACCAGTCGAGTCGCTGGCCACGCGCGAGAATGATCTGCATGGCCGCGATGGCGACGGAGAGCGAAAGAAAGCCGGTCCAGTCGAGTGAGACGGGGCGGCGCTGATCGTCCTGAGGGAGAATGAGGCGGGTGCCAATCGTCGCCAGCAGGGCGACGGGCACGATCATGTAGAAGCCCCATCGCCAGCCATAGTAGTCCGACAGCACACCGGCGAGCATCGGCCCGATGATCGGGCCCGCGGTGTTCGCCATGCCGAAAATCGCGATCGCGCGTGCGTGCTGGCGTCGCGGAAATACATCGAGGATCAACGTCTGGCCGAGTGGGAGAAGAGGCGCGCCAGCCGCACCTTGAAGAACGCGCCAAAGCACGAGATCGTCGAGGCCGCGCGCAAGTCCGCACAGCAGCGAGGCCGCTGTAAATCCCGCGAGACTCCACACCATGACATTGCGCCGCCCGAACGACGCGACGAGCCAGCCGGTCATCGGCGTGACGACGGCTGTTGCGAGAATGTTGAAGGTCACGGTCCAGGAGATCTCGTCCTGGGTCGCGGCCATCGCGCCCTGCATTTGCGGCAGGATGGCCGTCGCCGTGAAGGTCGCGGCGTTGTAGGCGGCGGAGCTCATCACGACCACGAACAGCACGAGCTGACGGCGGGCGACCGTCATCTCGATCGCCGGAACGTCATAGCCGGTTGTGGTCGTCATGGGGCGAGCCCCGCGTTGGCCTACTCAGCGTCTGATGCCGCGCGTCAGCGCAACGGGAAGCCGAGATTGATCAGGATGTCCTTCAGGCGTTCGCGGCCATTGAGCGCCTTGATGGTTGCGAGGCGGTTGATGACACGATGCGTCCACGTGTAGGCCGCCATCTCATGGCGTTTCGAGAATGTTTCGAGGCGCGCGTCGTAGGTGGCGCGCAGCTCCGTGTCGGCAGCGCTGCTGTAGCGGTCGCGAAAGAGGATGGCTTCCTGCGGCAGGCGCGGCTTCACCTCGCCAACGCTGCCGGGCTTCGCATAGCCGATGCACAGGCCGAAGACGGCGACGGCGCCGGGCGGCAGCTCGAGCATCTTGGCAATGGCTGCGGGATCGTTCCGCAGCGCGCCGATGTAGACGGTCGATAGGCCGAGCGATTCCGCGGCTGCGACGGCATTCTGCGCCGCGAGCGCCGCATCGATGGCGGCGACGAGGAAGGTCTCGAAATAGGGGAGCCCTTCGAGTGTCTTGCCCTCGGCCTCGGCAAGACGCTGATTACGTGAGACGTCGGCCAGCCAAACGAGGAACAGCGGGCATTCCACAATGTGCTGCTGACCGCCCGCGATCCCGGCAAGGGCTGTGCGCTTCGCGGGATCGGTCACTTCGACGACCGACCACGTCTGCAGGTTCGAGCTCGTGGCTGCCGATTGCGCGGCTGCGATCAGCGTATCGAGCGTTCCTGGCGGCACGGGATCAGGCTTGTAGCCGCGGACTGAACGGTGCGCGAGCAGACTCGCAATGACATCGTTCCAGGGGAGTTTGCTCGCCTTGGCCTCGGTGCCGTAGCGGGCGGCAAGCGCCGACGCTTGCGCCGTGACCGGCGGATCGATCGCATTCATGAGCTTTTCCCGGAGTTCGATGGCGGGTTATGTCCGGTCTTATACGTACAGACCGGGACGCCGATGTCCACTTGCCAGGCCGCTCGTCACCCCGCGCGCATGGCTGCCAGACCGCGATCGAGGTCAGCAATGAGGTCCGCCGGTGCTTCGAGCCCCACTGAGAGGCGGATCATGCCGTCGCTGATGCCAAGTTCGGCGCGGGCTTCCGGCTTCAGGCGCTGATGCGTCGTCGTCGCGGGATGCGTGACAATGCTCTTCGCGTCGCCGAGATTGTTCGAGATCTTCATGATCTTCAGCGCATTAAGGAAGCGGAACGCCGCCGCCTTGCCGCCTTCGACCTCGAAGGTGACGATCTGACTGCCACCGGACATCTGCCGGCGTGCAAGCTCGGCCTGCGGGTGGTTCTTGCTGCCGCAATAGAGCACGCGGGTAATGCCGGGCTTGCCTTCGAGGGCCGCGGCGATCTCGGCTGCCGCCGCGCACTGCGCACGTACGCGAACGGGCAGCGTCTCCAGGCTCTTGAGCAACACCCAGGCATTGAAGGGGCTCATGGATGGACCGGTCTGGCGCAGGAAGACCTGCAGGTAGTCCTTCAGGAACTGCGCCGAGCAGAGAATGAGCCCGCCGAGACAGCGGCCCTGACCATCGATGTGCTTGGTCGCGGAATAGACGACGACATCGGCACCGAGCGCGAGCGGCTTCTGCATGAGCGGCGTCGCGAAGACATTATCGACGAAGACGAGGGCGCCGGCTGCGTGCGCGAGATCGGAGACGGCGCGAATGTCGACGAGATCGAGCGTCGGATTGGCCGGTGTCTCGAAGAACACCGCTTTGGTCTTCGGGCCGATGGCCTGCTTCCACTGCGCCAGGTCCGTGCCGTCGACGAGCGTGCAGGAAATGCCGAAGCGCGGGCACAATTCCTCGACCACGTAACGACACGAGCCGAACAGCGCCTTCGCCGCGACGACATGATCGCCGGCACTGAGGTAGCTCAGCAGCGCCGACGTGACAGCCGCCATGCCGGTTGCCGTTGCGCGCGCCGCCTCGGCGCCTTCGAGCAGCCGGATGCGCTCCTCGAGCATGGCGACCGTAGGATTGGAAAAGCGCGAGTAAATGAAGCCCGGCTCTTCGTCCTTGAAGCGGGCCTCGGCCTGCTCGGCGGTCGCGTAGAGGTAGCTCTGGGTGAGGAAGAGCGCCTCGGAGGTCTCGCCGAACGGGGAGCGCATCGTCCCGCCATGCACGAGAACGGTCTCGGGCTGCCAGTCGCTGGGAATGGGCGGGGGCGTTGGGTCTGCCATCTGCGGGTCTCCTGTCGGCGGGACGCTCTCGCGTCCCCAAGAAAACTAAAACCGGCCCTTGGTCTCCCGCATATTGCCGGGCGCGACCAGGTAACCGGTTCCGCACGGCCCTTTTAGCGAGTTGTTTTACGTGGCTGCAAGCCGGCCGGCCAAATCACCACGACGTCCAGGATGCGGAATATCGCATCCCTGGGCTTGGCGTCAATGGGTGGATGGGCTATGCGCGGGTACCAGGGGTGAGGGAGCTCATATGCCGAAAGCGCGCACGAAGCCCAGCCAGAAGGCCGGCATTCTGCCGATACAGGATATCCGCGCGCTGGTCGTCTCGGAGGCGATCCACGCGGAACGTGCCTTCTCCCCGACGCAGATCCAGCCCGCGAGTCTCGATCTCAGGCTCGGCGATGTCGCCTACCGCGTGCGGGCGAGCTTTCTGCCGGGCGGCGCGGAAAGCCGCGTTGGCGTCATGGATCGCCTCAAGGAGCTGGCACTCCACAAGATCGATCTCAGCTCCGGCGCCGTGCTGGAGACCGGGTGTGTGTATGTCGTGCCACTGCAGGAGCAGCTCGCCTTACCGGCCGATGTCGCCGCCTCCGCCAACCCGAAGAGCTCGACGGGCCGTCTCGATGTCTTCACGCGCGTGATCGCGGATGGCGTGTCGTCGTTCGACACGATCCCGGCGGGCTATACTGGCCAGCTCTATGCAGAGATCTGCCCGCAGACATTCCCGATCGTCGTGCGCCGTGGCTCCATGCTGAGCCAGATCCGCTTCCGCACGGGCGATCCCGTCGAGAGCGATGATGCTCTCGAAGCGCTGCACAAGAAGATGACGCTCGTGCACGGCGGCGCGGCAGCGGACGTGCGCGGCGGCATTGCGCTCTCGGTCGATCTCATCGGCGATGGCGCAGGCCTCGTCGGATATCGTGCCCGCCGCCATACCGGCCTCGTCGATGTCGATGCGCCGGGCTCGTGTGCGCTCGCGGACTACTGGGAGCCGATCGTCGTCGGCGACAGGAAGCGCCTGATCCTCGATCCCGATCAGTTCTACATTCTGGCCTCGAAGGAAGCCGTGCACGTGCCGCCGACGCACGCTGCGGAGATGATGCCGTTCAATCCGCTCGTGGGCGAGTTCCGCGTGCATTACGCGGGCTTCATGGATCCGGGCTTCGGGCATGCACCGGCCGGCGGTGCGGGCGCGCGCGTCGTGCTCGAAGTGCGCAGCCACAAAGTGCCGTTCGTTCTCGAGGATGGCCAGATCATCGGCCGCCTCATCTACGAGCGCATGATCTCTGTCCCGACAGTGCTCTACGGGACGGATCTCGGATCGAACTATCAGGCGCAGGGCCTGAAGCTTTCGAAGCATTTTCGCGCTTGAGGCGCGATGCAGCTCAGCACACGCTGACGGGCTCGCAGAGGCGGATGGTAAACTTCTCGTTGGCGTCATCGCGCTTGAAATCGAACTCGCGCGTGTCGGCGCAGCGAATGCGCCCTTCGAGCCCGATGATGTTCCCGACCGGCATCTCGCGCACGAACAGAACCCGGTCGAGCACGCAGCGCTGCTGCTCCAGAAGCTGATGACGCAGCAGCACCTGCCACGACTCCGTGCCGTTCGCGAGCTTTCCGCCCACTAAGCTCGCGGTAGCAACGATCATGAGGCCCACGACAATCCGGAAGCGAAGATCACCGGTGCGCGTGATGCTGTCAGTCCGCAGGGTCACTAGGGTTGCTCCCGACTTGGTGTGGAACTGCAATTGGCGCTACGTTGTTCAGTATTGGAATGCCGACGGCGGATTGCCTTGATGCGGGTCAAGGCGAAACAGCGTCAGCCAACCGATGTTGCGGGGCCCGAAGCAGTGGAGCGCCCAGTTTCTCCGGGAGAAAGGTCGACACAATGGTTTGGAAGACGATTACGACGCAGCTTTCCAATCCCGGTCGCGCAGATGTCCTCATGAGTGTCGCCGGGCGGCTGGCCGAGCGCTTCGAGGCTCATCTGATCGGTCTTGATGCCACGCCCACGTTCACGCTTGCAGCGCCCATGATGTCACCGGCCGAAGCCGATGCAATCGCCGCTGCCGAGCGCCAGCGCGTCAGGGA
>JAEYPL010000016.1 GCA_023410905.1 Pseudomonadota bacterium | reverse complement strand
GCAGATCGCACATGCCGGGCCGCGTCGGGACGCCGAGGCTTGCCGCGAGGCCTTTGCCGTCGCGCGCCCAGTCGACGAGCACCGAGCGCCTTCCCGCCGTGGCGAGCGACGAGATGATATCGCGCGCTTCGGCGGCGCCATCGATGCGATCGGCGACCAGCAGCGTGCGGTAGCCCTTGCGGCCCATGGCCCGCCCGGCCAGGTGCCGGGCCGTGTCGTTCGTCGTCGAGAGAATGACGAACTGTCCAGGCTCGGCGGCGCGAAGCTCCGTGGCGGCGGTGGCGCGGACTTCCGGAGCGGCGCCGACCAAGCGATCGAGAGCGCCTGCTTCGGCAGCCAAGGGCGGTGTCGTCTCCCGAGCATCGAACGGTTGCGCCCGAAGTGAGCTGGTTCCGAGATCGACGTCAGCGCGATCACGGGCTGTCGTGGCCATGTCGGCAAAGCCCGCTTCCACGACCGAGCGGCGATTGCCGGCGAGCAGCGTGCGCACGATGACCGCTACGAAGCCGATCATGAGGATCGTAACCGCAGTCAGGAGCGAGAGCTGGGCCTTGTGCGGGAATGCCGGAATGGCAATGGCCTGGCTCGGCGCAAGTCGTACGACGTTGTCGGTGCGCGATTGCGCGATCGGCGCTGCGCTCGCGGTGGTCAGCGGGCTGGCCGTGAGGCTTGCGAGTGCCGCCCGCTTCTCGGCCGCATCGCTCTCGAGGGCGGTGAGGCGGTCGGTATCGATCGGAGGACTGGATACATCCGCACGGGCGTCGGCACCTGCGAGGCGTGCGCGCGCCTCCGCTTCCCGGCCCGCCGCCGTTTTCAGCTCCGCCTCGAGCCCTTCGGTGATGGCGGTGGCTTCGCGGAACATCTGCCAGCGTAGCTCGCTCAGACGTGCCCGAAGATCGCGAATGCGCGGATGGTCGGCCGGCAGCGAACGCTCGGCGCTGTTCTTCTGGACCTCGACGCGCACGCGCTCCGCGATCAATTGGTGGAGGGATGGCGATGCCTGTAGCTCGGCGATGGCTTCGACTGTGCCCTTGTCCAGGAAGCTGCGGGCCGTGCTCGCACGCGACGACGCATCGGCGCGCTCGCGCTCCGCCTGCTTCAGGGCTTCCGCGAGATCGTGACGCCGCTGAGCATTGGCCGAACCATCGGCAATGCTCTTGAGGCGCGCGATCTCCGCATCGATTGCCGCCACGTCCGCTGCGAGCCGCTGCATCTCGGCGGCCCGCGTGTCGAGCTCGCTCGCCTGCTCGGCGGCGCGCGCCGGCTCTGGCGATGCATAGTGCAGATCGACGAGGCGATCGGCGATGCGCACTGCAAGATCGGGCGTACGCGCCGTCACGCGAATGGAGATGCTGCCGTCCTCGCTTCCTCGCGCGACCTGCAGGCCGCGCATCAGAGAGGCCGCAATCTGCTCCTCGCGTGAGCCCGATTGGCGCTGAGCGTTGCGGCCCGAAAGGCGATCCAGCCAGCCATGGATGTCATAAACCGCGTGCGCGCCATTGAAGGCCGGCGCGCGCGTCAGCTCGAGGTCGGCGACGACCTTGCGGGCGAGTTCCTTTGATTGCAGCGCGGCAACGCGCGTGGCCACCGCATCGGACGCAGCCGGCGCCGGTACGCGGATGACGGCCGTGGCGGCATAGCGTGCCGGTGTGAGCGCCAGGACGGCATAAACCGCGGCACCTGCAAAGCCGGCGACAATCAGAACGCGCAACCAGGAGCGCATGAGCTGAGACCACGGCGAAATGGCGGCGACGTCTTCGGTTGGCAATCGAGCCGAGTTACGCATGAGCATAGGACCGATCGAGTTGTCCGCTGTCGAACTCGACAGGCGGTGTACAAGTGTCCCGGATTAGAACGCTCTGCTCTTGCGATTTCCTTAAGCGCGCGCAGAGTTTCGTGCGCTTAGGTCTTGTTAACGCACACTAACAACAAGTTGCAGCGCGCGAGGGTTCCATAACGCGCGTCTTCGTTGGGTCAGCGCACAGCCTCGGCTGCAGCGCGAATGGCCGAGATATTCTTCGCGTAAGCGTCCTTGCTACCGCCCTTGAAGACCGCCGATCCAGCCACGAGCACGTTGGCGCCGGCCGCGACGACAAGAGGCGCCGTCTCGGGCGTGACGCCGCCGTCGATCTCGATATCGATCGGGCGATCACCGATCAGCGCTTTCACCCGGCGCACTTTCTCGACGACGGACGGAATGAAGGCCTGGCCGCCGAAACCGGGGTTGATGGTCATGATCAGGATCAGGTCGAGACGATCGAGTACGTATTCGATGGCGCTTTCCGGGGTCGCCGGATTGAGTGAGACGCCGGCCTTCTTGCCGAGCCCGCGAATGGTCTGCAACGACCGGTCGAGATGCGGCCCCGCCTCGGCATGGACCGTGATGAGATCGGCGCCGGCGTCAGCGAAGGCGGCAAGATACGGGTCGGCTGGCGCGATCATCAGGTGGCAATCGAACAGCTTCTTCGACGATCCGCGGATGGCTTTGATGACCGGCGGGCCGAAGGTGATATTCGGGACGAAATGACCGTCCATCGGGTCGAGATGGATCCAATCCGCACCCGCCGCATCGACGGCCGCGACTTCCTCGCCGAGTCGGGCGAAGTCGGCCGAGAGGATCGACGGTGCGATGATGAGATCCCGAGGCATTGAGGCCCTCCGTTTGGCGGCTTCCAAGGAAATGCGAGCCGCGTCCAGGCGATAGCACGTCGGGAGGGCTCTGCAACAGGGCGCCCCGCGGCTATCCCCCGCCGGACCTTGAAAGCGACCGAAAACCGCGAATCGCGCCGAGAGCGCTTCGAAAATCCAGCTTCACGATCATTTTCCTGTTCAAACCATCCTATCACCTTAATTTCCCGTTGACGCCCATTAAAACCCATGACATCCCATAAATGCCCGTCCGCACCGGGCAGGAGATGTAGGGCGTGGCGCCGGTTCTGCAGAGGGCTTGAACCGTGCGACCGCCCGCTCTCCGGCCACTCCAGAGGGCGCGGAAAGGGGGCTGCAACCTTCAGCGCGTGTCAGGTCGCTGGCGGTGGTGTGCGGGAGTTGAGGGTGTGAAGCGGGTTTTCAGTCGGGGTTGTCGCGTTGAGCAAAAACGACGGGACTTCGACTGAAGGGATGGACCGCTTTGTCTCGACATACATCAATAAAATCGACGGTAAGGGTCGCGTCTCCGTCCCTGCGCCATTTCGCGCCATTCTC
>JAEYPL010000257.1 GCA_023410905.1 Pseudomonadota bacterium | reverse complement strand
CACGCGCTCGGACTGGATGGCCATCGAGCGCGCGCGCGGCATCTCCGTCGTGACCTCGGTCATGACCTTCGAGTATCGCGATACGGTCTTCAACCTGCTCGACACGCCGGGCCACGAAGACTTCTCGGATCACACGTACCGCACGCTGACCGCGGTCGACGCCGCGATCATGGTGATCGACGCGGCGCGTGGCATCGAGGCACGCACGCGCAAGCTCTTCGAGATCTGCCGCCTGCGCGACATCCCGATCATCACGTTCATCAACAAGATGGACCGCGAGAGCCAGGAACCACTCGAGCTGCTCGACGAGATCGAGAAGACGCTGGCGCTCGACACGGCCCCCATGGTCTGGCCAATCGGTCGCGGGCGCGATTTCCGCGGCACGTATGATCTTCTGAGCCGACATATTGCGCGCCTCGACGAGGATGTAGAGGGTATCGACGCAACCGGTCCCGAGGATCCCGTCATTGACACGCTGCTGTCGGAGGACGACGCGCAGCGCTGGCGCGACGAGATGGAACTCGTCACCAGCGCCGCCGGCCAGTTCGACCTCGAATCCTTCCAGCACGGCACGCTGACGCCCGTCTACTTCGGCAGCGCGCTCAAGAATTTCGGCGTCCGCAATCTGCTCGATGCGCTCGTCGCCTATGCGCCGCCGCCGCGCGCGCAGAAGGCATCGACGCGCACCATCGAAGCAACCGAACCCACCATGACCGGCGTCGTGTTCAAGATCCAGGCGAACATGGATCCCAACCACCGCGACCGCATTGCCTTCATGCGCGTATGCTCGGGCAAGCTCACGCGCAACATGCGCGTGAAAGTCGTGCGCACTGGCAAGACCATGGCGATCACCTCGCCGCAGTTCTTCTTCGCGCAGGATCGCTCGATCGCAGAGGAAGCCTTCGCGGGCGATGTGGTCGGCATTCCCAATCGCGGCACGCTCAGGATCGGCGATGCGCTGACCGAGGGTGAGGATCTCAAGTTCCTCGGCATTCCGAGCTTCGCGCCGGAAATCCTCCGCCGCATTCGACTCGAGGATGCCATCCGCGCGAAGAAGCTCCGCGAGGCACTCCAGGAGATGGCAGAGGAAGGCGCCGTTCAGCTTTTCCTGCCGGTCGATGGCTCGCAGCCGATCGTTGGCTGCATCGGTGCGCTCCAGCTCGATGTTCTCTCCGATCGCTTACACAACGAGTATGGACTGCCGGTCGGCTTCGATCCCGCGCCCTGCGATACGGTCCGCTGGATCTCCGCTAAGAACCGTGCCGATCTCGACAAGTTCGTCGAACGCAACAGGCTGCAGATCGCCGAAGACCTCGACGGCGATCCCGTGTTCATGGCGCAGTCGGCCTTCACACTGAACTGGGTCGAGGAGCGCTCGCCCGAGGTGAAGTTCTCGGATCTGAAAGTGACGACCGTCTGAGCGCCGCGGGAGTTCTTACTTCCGCCGCGCACCTCCCCACGGCACCACGAGAAGGCCGCCGAGGATCATCGACGCGCCGCCTATGGCGAAGATGAGTACGTGGCTCTGCGTCATCTCATAGAGTTGCGGCAGCACTGCGCCCGCGACCACGGCGCCGCCAGCGCTGGCGAGGACCATGGCCCGCATGAGACGCGGCATGTGCTCGGCATCCGCGAGATCGCGCACGCGCGCCGCCATCAGCGCCGACAGTCCGGGCTGAGCGCCGAACAGTACGGATGAGAGCAACAGCACGCTGCCCGCACTACTGAAGAGCGGCGCACCGATACCGATTCCGAGCGTGATGAAAGAGAGCGGCAGCGCGACGGCGGTGCCGAGCAGCAGTCCCAGCGCCGCCATCGACCAGGGCCCGCCAATCGACGCCAGCCCCACCACACTCCACTGAAACCCACCCTCGGCGATACCGAGGTTCAGTCCGCGCGCGATATAGTCGACCCAGTAGAGGGTGTGCGGGACGATCGCGATCGAGAAGAAGAAATGCCCCGCAAGCAACAGGCGCAGGGGCCATGACCACGGGCTGAGATGCGCACCGGCTCCGCGTGCGTGGGGCGGCCGGGCCGGCTCCGGCGCCGCACGCCACCCCCATATGGCGAGGCACATGGCAGCAAATCCGCACAGTGCGAGCCCGATCCAAGCCGTCTGCAGACCGCGCGCGAGCAATTGCGGAACCAAGATGCCCGTCAGGAAGATCGCGAGACCGACGCCGGCAAAAACGAATCCGCCCGCCACAGGACGGCGCGCCGCCGGTGCCGTCGCCGCAATGAGCGCGAGACACATCACCATGATGATGCCGGCCGTGATACCGACCAGACCGCGCCAGAATCCGAGCCAGTAAAAGCCGAGCGGCACCGCCGACGCGACCAGAGCGAGCACCGAGAGCAGCGCGGCCGCGACAAGCACGCGATAGGCGCCCCATCGCGCACTCAGCGACACGGAAACGAGCGCGCCGAGGGCAAAGCCCGCGAAATTCAGGGCGCCGACACGTCCCGCTTCGAGCACCGTGAGCTCTCCCGAGGAAATCAGGGCCGGCACCATGGCCGTGTACGAAAAGCGCCCGAGCCCCATGCCGACGAACATGCCGCCGCCGCCGCCGAGCGCGACCCTCTTCCATGACGGCCAGCCGTCTGCCTCCGGATTGCCCATCCGCGACACATCAGCCGCCGGGGCATCGCTCATCGCGTGAGTTCCTGATCGACCTTCGCGATCAGATACGCCCACTTCTGCTTCTGGGCCTCGACGAGTGCCACCATGCGGTCACGCAGTTGCGCGAGGGCGGCGCAGTTGGGCGTCGGCGCTGCCGACCCTTCCGCACCCATGCGCTCGATGTCGGCGAGCAGTGCGGCGGATTGCTTATCGTAGGCGTCCGTCTGCTCGTCTTGCACGATCGGCGCACCTTGCTTCAGCAGCTGATCGTGCGACCAGCCGCGCTTGTCCTTGAGTTCGCGCAGCTTGGTCTGGAAGAGCGGCCGGTTCTTGGCGCTGAGGTCGCGGAGCGCGGCAGCGGACTGCCCGACGACGGACTCGAACGCCTCGCGCGTGCAGCCTGCATCCTGGCTGGCGGAAGGGGTCGCAAGCGACAGCGCAAAGGTGACAGAGAGGGCAGCCGCGGATGCCCGCGCTGCATATTTCCCCCTCAGGGCTCGAGCCATGTCGAATTCCGCCGCCAAATGAGAGTTTCCCACCACCATCGGGAGCTCACACGCCCCGGTTGTTCTCGATCGGTAAGCCCGATCCTGCACCGCCGAATGTAGCGTCGTTCCCTCAATCACGAAATACCGGTTCGGCGGCCGGTGAACAGGCGCCTGCCAAGTATAACAGTCATGCCGGCAAGCAGCATGAGGACGAACCCAAGATCTCCGAATCGGCCGTAGATCGTCTGTGCTCCAGGTGGCGGCACGCGCGCATCTATGACACCCACCACATCGAGATCCAGCCGATGCAGGACCCGGCCCCGCGCATCTATGACGGCGGAAATGCCGTTGTTCGCGGCGCGCAGGAGCGGCAGCCCTTCCTCGACGGCGCGGACGCGCGCCTGATGCAGATGCTGGCGCGGACCGGTCGTATTGCCGAACCAGCCGTCGTTCGTGACATTCAGCAGGTAGGCGGGGCGTGTGCCGCCTTGAATGATCGCGCGCGGAAAAATCGCCTCATAACAAATGAGGGG
>JAEYPL010000091.1 GCA_023410905.1 Pseudomonadota bacterium | reverse complement strand
GCCTTTCTCTTTGCTTGATCTAGTTCAGGCCTGTCCGCATGGCCGCCGCGGGCATGGCACAACCAATCGGATGCGGAGCACTTCTTCCTGAGCGTGCGACTGCGCGCCGGCCGGTAGGCCGCCCTTTGAAAAAGCCCGCGGCAAGTAAGAATCAAGCTGCCACGAACGGCTTCTCGTCGTCCCAGACCTTCACCGGCATCGGCAGGCCTTCCCAGATCGAGTCCGGAAGCGGCTTGTCGGGCGTAATGGCGAGCGTTTCGAGAAGAAGCCTGTACTGGCGCACATGCTGGCCGGAGTGCCACGTCGTGCGCTCGAGGAACTCATGCTTCGACTGATCGCCGTAGTAGACGCTCGCCTCGTCCTGGAAGTTCGTCTTCGCGCCCTCGGCCTGCCACCACGCATCGAGGCGGCGCCAGACGTCTTCGCCGTACGCAAGAACCTTGGCCTTGCTGTCCATCTCGGGCGGCGGCACGCGATTGTACGCGCCTTCCTTTAGCGGCTCGCCGTCCACCTCATGCTCGAGCCAGGCATCGGCGATGTTGAAGATGTGATAGGCGAGCTGGGCGTACGTGCGCGGCCGGTTGGGGAGGAAGTTGTTGATCTTCTCCTCCGGCATCTGGCCGAAGAAGCGCCGCGCCGCGCTTTGCACCTCGGTGAGGCGGCGCATGAGCTCGGCCGGCGGATGGATCTTCGTCCCGCCATAGGGAATACCGGCAACGCGGGCAACGTCCCGCAGTACCTGCCCGTTGGCGGACTCGTTGCCGCGGCGGATGATCGGCACGGTCCGGTAGCCGAGGGCGAGCAGCTCCTCCATCGCGCCCTTGTCCTCGAGCACGTTCACCGAGGTGAAGGGCACGCCGTGACGCTGGAGGAATTCCTTCATGCGCAGGCAGCTCGTGCATCCCGGCTGCCAGAAGGCACGGATTTCGGGCGCGGCATTTTCGGTAGCCATGAGCGTTCTCCCGTTTCGTTATGATTGTCTGGACAATAGCGGTTCGGCAGGGCACGAGACAAGGTGCGGCCGCCTCCTGCGGGTGCATGGCAGATCGTCCCTCGCCATCGGCTTGCCGCACCGTGCGGCGTCTGCAATGTTGGCCTCAACCGTATGGAAACAAATCGGATCGGAGGAAGCACGAGATGGCCGCGAAGGCGTCGAAGCTGCGCGCGATTCTGAACGAGGATCGCTGCCACATGGTGCCCTGCTGCTGGGATGCCCTGTCGGCCAAGATGATCGGCGACGCCGAGTTCCCCTTCACTTTCATGTCCGGTTTTGCGGTATCCGCGGCGCGGCTCGGTCTGCCGGATGCCGGTCTCATTTCCTATGCCGAGATGGCCGCCCAGGTTCGTGACATCTGCGCGGCGACGCCCATTCCCGTGATTGGCGACGGCGATACGGGCTACGGCAATGCGCTCAATGTCGAACGCACGGTGCGCGGCTATGCCCAAGCCGGTGCCGCGTGCGTCATGATCGAGGATCAGCTCGCGCCGAAGCGCTGCGGGCACACCAAGGGCAAACTTGTCGTCGATCGCGCGGAGGCCATCGATCGCATTCGCGCTGCCGCCCACGCGCGCGAAGAAGTGCGCCGCGCCGGCGGCGATATCATGATCCTCGCCCGCACGGATGCGCGTGGCGTCATCGGTCTCGACGAGGCCATCTGGCGTGCCAACGCATTCCGCGATGCCGGCGCGGACATCCTCTTCGTCGAGGCACCGCAATCCGAGAGCGAGATGGCGCGCGTCACGAAGGAAGCGCCGGGCATCCACATGGCGAACATGGTTGAAGGCGGCAAGACGCCAATCCCCTCCATGGTGCGCTTGCGTGAGTTCGGCTTCGGTCTCGCGATTTTCCCGCTGACACTGTTCTCCGCATCCATGCGCGCAATCGAGGCGGGCCTGGCCGCCATGAAAACGGAGCGGCACCCAGCCGACCTGCTCATGAGCTTCGACGATTTGAAGCGCAATGTCGGCTTCGATGCCTACTACGAGGCCGAGGCCCGCTACGCCGGCGCGCGCAAGGATGCCGCCGAATAATTTACCTGACCCAAAACTCCAGAAAAAACACCCACCCGAGGAAGCACGCGCATGATCGACTACACGACGCTGTTTCGCGCCAACCTGCCGCCCGTGGCCGTCAAGTACAACGGATTTCCGAAATACAACTTCGTCGGCGGCCACAATGACGCGGACAGCGTTCCGGTCGACGATTTCATCGCAGCGGCGAGCAAGGTTCTGAAGCGTGAAGGCGCGACGCTCGCGACGTACGGTCTGCAGAGTGGTCCGCAGGGCTACCGCGCGCTGCGCGAGTTCCTGGTCAAGAAGCTTGGACGCGACGCCGGCATCAGCTGCACGGCCGATGACATCCTTATTACGGGCGGTTCTCAGCAGGGCCTCGAGATCATCAACTCGATGCTGCTCGAGAAGGGCGACACGATCGTCGTCGAGGAGGCGAGCTATGGCGGTTTTCTCTCACGCGTGAAGCGCCACGGCGTCAACATGGTCCCGCTGCCGCTCGACAAGCAGGGCCTCGACATCGAAGCCGTGGAACGTGCGCTGGCCGACCTGAAGAGCAAAGGCATCCGGCCGAAATACCTCTACACGATCCCGACCGTGCAGAACCCGACAGCAAGCGTTCTGCCACTGGAGCGGCGCCACGCGCTGATCAAGGTCTGTGAGAGCTATGGCGTGCCGATCATCGAGGACGAGTGCTATTCGGACCTCGTGTGGAAAGGTACGCGACCGCAGGCCATGCGCGGCATCGCCGGCGACGATCGCGTGATCCACGTCGGTTCGTTCTCGAAATCCATCGCGCCCGCGCTGCGGCTCGGCTACGTCATCGCGGACTGGCCGGTGATGAGCCGGCTGCTGTCGCTGAAAACGGATTCCGGCACGGCTGCCATCGATCAGATGGTCATCGCGGAATATTGCGAAGCCCATTTCGAGGATCACGTTGTGAAGCTGCGCAAGACGCTCAAGCGCAAGCTCGATGTGATGGTCGAGGCGGTTGGTGCGAACTTCGGGACGGCAGCCGAGTTCGAGTATCCGGAAGGCGGCATCTTCCTCTGGATGAAGCTGCCGGACAGCGTTGACACAGCGAAGCTCTTCCAGGCCGCAAGCAAGGAAGGCGTATCGCTGAATCCGGGCGCGGAGTGGTCGATAGATCCCGTCTACGGCAAGTCGCGCCTGCGTCTCTGCTTCGCCAACCCGACCGAGCAGACGATCCGCGAGGGCGTGGCCAAGCTCGCCGAGATCTGCAA
>JAEYPL010000012.1 GCA_023410905.1 Pseudomonadota bacterium | reverse complement strand
CGCGGGAGGCTGGCGGCGGACGGGTCCCTCGCCAACCGGGTCAGATCCGGAAGGAAGCAGCCCTAACGATCAGGATCTGGGTCGTTTTCCGGTCTCCTTTTTACCGCCCCCATAAGGGCTTACGCAGGCCCTGGGGGTGCAGTTTCCACGAGGATGTCGGGCGGCATGGCGCGCAGGAAAGGTTCCGGCGACGACGACGAGGAGCCGCACAACTTCGCGGATGACGATGCTGCCGAGGCGGCCGGCATCGATGATGGCCCGTCCTTCTTCTCCGATAGCGAAATGGCGCCGGCGGGCAAACCGGCCGAGGGCGGCTATGTGGTGCTCGCCCGCAAGTATCGCCCAGAGAATTTCGACGCGCTGATCGGCCAGGAGGCCATGGTCACGACGCTGCGCAATGCCTTCGCGGCGGACCGCATCGCGCAGGGCTACATGCTGACCGGCGTGCGCGGGGTCGGCAAGACGACGACGGCGCGTATTCTGGCGCGCGCGCTGAATTACTTGAAGCCGGGGCTGCCGGATCGCCCGACCGTCGAGATGGATGGTTATGGCGCGCACTGTGAAGCGATCATCCAGAGCCGCCATCCTGATGTGATCGAGATCGACGCGGCGTCGAATACGGGCGTCGACAACGTACGCGAGATCATCGAGAGCGCGCGCTACAAGCCGATGGCCGCGCGCTACAAGGTTTTCATCATCGACGAGGTTCACATGCTGTCGAAGGGCGCGTTCAACGCGCTCCTGAAGACGCTCGAGGAACCGCCGCCGCACGTGAAGTTCATCTTTGCAACGACGGAAGTGCGCAAGGTGCCGGTGACGGTGCTCTCGCGCTGCCAGCGTTTCGATCTGCGCCGCGTCGAGGTGCCGGTGCTGGCCGATCACTTCCGCCGGATCGCAGGAAAAGAAGGCGCGACGGTCGAGGACGAGGCACTGCTCTTGATCGGGCGCGCTGCCGAGGGTTCCGTGCGTGACGGCCTCTCAATCCTCGATCAGGCCATTGCCATGGGCGAGGGCGCGGTCACGGGACCGACCGTGCGCGCCATGTTGGGCCTCGCGGATCGCGGCCGCATTTACGATCTCATCGAGCACACGCTTTCCGGGCGCACGGCCGAGGCGCTGAAGTCGCTCGACGGCCTTTATGCGGATGGCGCCGATCCGCTGGAAGTTTTGGGCGATCTTGCAGAAGCCGTGCACGCGGCGACACGCATCAAGGTGGCAGGTGCGGGAACCGAGCGAGAAGTGCTCTCGGGCGAAGAACTGCGGCGTGCGTCGGCGATCGCTGAAAAGCTGTCGATCCCGCTGCTCGCGCGCGTTTGGCAGATGCTGCTGAAGGGCATCGACGAGGCAGGGCGTGCGCCGGATGTGCGCGCCGCTGCCGAGATGGTGATTATCCGCATCGCGCATACGGCGGACCTGCCGGCGCCTGACGAAATCATTCGCGCGCTGGGCGGCGCGCCTTCGCCGCGGCGGAGCGAGACGAAAGCGCCTGCCGAAAGCCGAGCGACCGGGAAGGTCGAGGCGCGAGCGGTGGCGCCGGTTCCCGTGGCGAGGGCATTCGCCCAGGAGGACGAGACCGAGGACGAAGGACGCTTTGCGCCACCGCTCGACGAGGTCCCGGAACCCGCGATCGCGCCGGATGTTTTCGACGAGAGCGAGACGGAGGATGACGATCTCGGTCCGTCGACGATCGAGCGGCCCGAGGACATCGTCCTCAGCACATTTCAGGATGTGGTCAATCTCGTCGGCCGCAAGCGCGATGCGCGCCTCAAGGTGCATCTCGAGGAGCATGTGAGCCTAGTGAAATTCGATCCCGCAGCAGGGATCGAATTGCATCTTCTCGACGGTGCGCCGCCGGAGATTGCCAACGAGCTGCGCGAGAAGCTGAACAAATGGACGGCGCGGCGCTGGACCATCGCGCTCAGCAAGCGCCCCGGCGAGGTGCCGCTCGGCGAGCAGAAGCGCGCCGAGGAAGCCGCGGAAATCGAGGCGCTGAAGCAGCATCCATCGGTACGCGCCGTGTTCGAGCAATTCCCGGATGCCGAGATCGCGAGCGTCAAGCCGATCGCCGCGCCGCTTGGAGATGAGGGCGAGGATGAGCCCGGCGAGGACAGCGCAGTAGGCTGAGCGCGGGCTGGTTCCTATATATATATGAGATGAGCAGGCCCGCTGGCGGCCGCGCACAAAGGATACGTCGATGAAAGACCTCATGGGGATGATGAAGAAGGCCCAGGAACTCCAAGGCCGGATGCAGCAGATGCTGGAGGAACTGGCAGCGCTGGAGGTCTCCGGTCAGTCCGGCGCCGGTCTCGTGAAGATCACGCTCAACGGCAAGGGCGAGATGCGTTCCGTGAAGATCGATCCGAGCCTGCTGAAGCCCGACGACGTCGAGATTGTCGAGGATCTCGTGCTCGCGGCCTTCCAGGATGCCAAGGGCAAGGTCGAGAGCGAGATGCAGAAGCGCATGCAGGAGGTCGCGGGTGGCCTGCCGCTGCCGCCGGGCCTCAAGCTTTTCTGAGCGCGCGCACGGCCGGGACAAGTGCGGCGCGCTGCACTCATAACGCAGACTTATCCACGCGCGTTCGGATCGCGGCACACTGCTCGCCACTCGGACCACGGTAAAGCGCTGTCGACGCGCTCAGCAGTATGTGGCGCGAGGCTGCAAGGTACATCACCCCGCCCTGGGATCCAGGAAAGAACGAAGAGGCCGGATCGGCTCTACCGGCTGCCGTGCCTGGCGACGGATCTTGCGGTGCAAGGCGCGGATGTCGCGCTTATCCAAACGAGAGTCTGGCGTCCGCGCTTTGCTCCTTACATTTCATAGGTCCGACGCGGAGCGTGCGGGCGCGTACGGCTATGTCGTTGAATGCACTGTCGTCAGTCCCTGAAGGGCGACCACTTCGGCGCGGGGGCCGGTGCGAAGCCGAACATCGGCGGCGCGGGGCGCAATTCCGAAACCCAAGCTGATGTCGCCTTCGGCTGTTCCGGCTGCTTGGCCTGCTGTATAGCGGGAGCCTTTGCAGGTGCTATGGGGGTCGCCGGTCGCTTCGGCCGCTCCACTTTGACAGCCTGACGCGTTGCGGGCTCGGGCTCCATCACCGGCTTTTGCGCGGCATCTGCTGCGGCAGGCTCGAAGAGCGCGGCCGGCGCGATCTGCGCGGGGGCACTCGATGTCCGCACGACGTGGATCTGGAAGGCACTTGCCGCAAGCTCGTGGCTGTTCGCGGCAAGCACGCGCACTGAAAGCTCGAGACGATCGGGCGTCGTTGGCGGCAGCGACAGTACGGCGTGGCCGACGTCGTCGATGCCGACCGTCCACGTGTCGGGCGCGATCTTCATGCCGTGAGATACGCGAGCGTCGGCGGGCAGGCCGTCGATGATGACGGCGCTGCCAGCCCACGAGGGGCCGCCGCCCGAGACGAGCATCGGCAAGCCGAGGCGCTGGAGGTCGCTCTCGGCAACGGTCAGCCTCGTCGCCGGACTCGGCGTCGTGTTGGGGACTTCGCTCTCCGCTCTCATCGGTGCGCCAAAGCTTGCCTGACCAAGGCCGCGCGCTGCGAATTGCTCGGTGCGAAGTGCAACCTGCACTGCTGGGGGCGTCGGCAAGGTTGTCTCCGACACCGCTTCCTGCGTCGTGAGATGCCAGACTGAGGGAATGATGGCGGTCGCGGACAGCAGCAGCAGGCTGCATCCAGCAATGAGGGCGTGACGGCGTAGCGAGCGCGGGCGAGCCATGATCGGCAGATCCGCTTCCTCCTCATCCGAGTGGCGCGGAGGCACGCCGAGGGTGGCCGCGCGCACGGGAGGCGCAAGACCAATGGGGCGTCCATGACGCGTCGGCAGGCCCATGGGATCGCGTGCGGGATGCGATAGCCGCACAGAAGCGTCGCCGCTCAAACGATTGAGCTGCTCCTCCAGAATCCGAAGCTGCTCGCTCAGCGAGCGTGGCAGGTCACTGCCAAGGGGCCTCTGATCATGGGACGCCAAATTCGTACTCCACAGACACGCAAGGGCGGCGCCGACAAACGCTGCAGCACCTCGTGCCCTTACAAGCGCAATGAGCACAACACCGATCGACAATAGAGGAGCGGGCAGGGCGAATCGATTCGCGGTGCCTACTGAACCTTAAGTATCTGTGGATAAATTCCGCGTGCCACACCGTGTCTTGTGGGGGCCATAATCGCTGCGCGGCTGGTGTTGCGCGCCTACTTCTCGGGGATGGTGATCGGCACGCCGGCTTCATATTTGGCGCGTCGTAGAACGAGGGTCGTCTTGACGCTGGCGACGTTCGGGAGCGCCGTGAGCTTGCCGAGCACGAACTCCTGGAAGCCCGGCAGATCGGGCGCCACACAGCGCAGCATATAGTCCATGTCGCCGGAGAGCATGTACGCCTCGCGCACGAGCGGCCACATGAGGATCTGCTTCTCGAATTCACGCAAGTCGGCCTCGCCCTGGGCATGGAGGCGGACGGAGGCGAATGCCGTGACCTCGAAGCCGGTCGAGGCCTCGTCGAGTTCGGCATGATAGCCGCGGATCAATCCGGCCTCCTCGAGGGCTCTGACGCGTCGGAGGCATGGCGGCGGCGAGAGGCCGACACGAGCGGCCAGCGCCACATTGGTGATGCGGCCGTCCGCCTGCAGTTCCTTGAGAATGCGCCAGTCCGTGGCGTCGAGTTGAGCGCGCATGCTAAGAGGGCTGCCAGTATCTTGAGGATGAGTAAGCGTGCGGGAATTTAGTCCGCAGGCCTGTCGTCGCGCAAGAATATTGCGTCGAACGCATTCTGCGAGACGCATCGTGGCTCGAATCGGAGCGGAATGGCGTTGTCGTCCAAGGAAACGCTGCTGTCGGCCGTACGCGGCCGGACGGGCTGGATCATCAGTGACGGCAAGGCTGGTCACGAGGGCCAGTGCCGCGGCGTGTTCGAGGCCATGGGGCTCACCTATGAGGTGAAGCGTATCCAGCCGGGACGGCTCCAGCAGGCGCTGGCGCCGTATGTGCCGGTGGCGCGGTCCGAGCGGTTCGGACAGCCGGGATCGACGTTCGCGCCACCGTGGCCCGACTTCGCCATCGCGGCTGGTCGTCTGACGGCGCCTTACATCCGCGCGCTGAAGCCGCACGCGCGGCGGACGACCTATACGATCATTCTGCAGGATCCCAAGGTGCCGCTCTCGACGGCGGATCTATTCTGGATGCCGGCTCATGATCCGAAGCGCGGCGCCAACGTGATCACGACGCCGGTCGCACCGCACGGCTTCTCGCCGGCTCGGCTGGCCGAATTGCGTGAGGTTGCGCCGCCAGCGGCGTTTCAGAATCTGCCGCGGCCTTGGGTTAGCGCGCTCGTCGGTGGTGATGGAAGCAGCTATCGCTTCACGGAGGCCGATCAGGCGCGATTGGCAACGGCGCTGCGCTCCATCGCGAAGCTCGGCGCGGGCCTGCTCGTCACGCCATCGCGGCGCACGCCACCGACGCTTGTCGCGGCCATTGCCAAGGCGACAGAAGAGTTTCCGCGCTTCATCTGGGATGGTTCGGGCGAGAACCCCTATGCAGCAATGCTCGCGCATGCCGATCGCTTTGTCGTCACGGCGGACAGCATCAACATGAGCGGCGAGCCGGCAGCGACGGGACGGCCGATCCATCTTTTCACGCCGTCCGGAGGCAGCGACAAGTTCCAACGCTTTCATCAGGCGCTCGCGCAACATGGCGCGACGCGACCGCTCAACGATGAGGTCGCGGCGCTGGAAGATTGGAGCTACGCGCCGCTCTACGCGGCAGATGAGATTGCGCTTGCCGTGGCCGAGCGCTGGCAGCGGCGGCGTGCCATGCTGTCCGGAAAGCCGAGCGGAGATTGATGGTGCGCCTCAAATCCGAAATCTGGGTCAAGGCCTACATCA
Source organism: Pseudomonadota bacterium (assembly GCA_023410905.1). Classification (GTDB taxonomy): domain Bacteria; phylum Pseudomonadota; class Alphaproteobacteria; order Rhizobiales; family Hyphomicrobiaceae. The sequence goes on along the minus strand of JAEYPL010000012.1, from coordinate 4,015 downwards.
GGCGATGCGCGGTCGAGGGCGCGCCGGCGGTCGTGGTCAACCGTGGTGATGAGGATGCAGGCGCGATCTTCATCAAGATCGCGCGGCTCGATGGAACGGCCGATCTCTATGGTCCGGCGCCTGCGGGGCTCGTCGATCGGCTCGATCGCGAATGGATGACCGTACGCAAGGCAGCAGCCGAAAGCGACGTCGACGCGTTGCTCGCGCGCGAACGGGATATGGATCGCGATATCTGGATCATCGAGGTGGAAGAGCGCGCTGGGCGCCACTTCCTCGATGACTGGCTGTCGGCGGAATAATCAGGAGATCGACGCGGGGCGCTTGTTCTCGCTGGGCTTGGCGACGATCGCGCGCAATTCCTCGTCGAGCCTGCCTGTCAGCGAAGAGAACTCAGGCGGGAGTGCGACGGCCGTCGAGCGCAGGCGCGCGAGCCGCGCCTCGATCTTGGGATGGATTTCCGCAAGTTCGTCGGGATGCTCGCGCAGGCGCGCAATGAGCTTGCGGATTTCGGCGAGGACCTCGCGCGCGGCGGTGAGACTCCGGACTTCCTCGATCTGCGTATCCAGTGCCGGCTCGTCTCCGGGCTCCTTGGCAATTGCAGCCGGCGGAGGAGCCGGTGCCTGGGCGGGTTCTGGCTGCGGAAGCGATGCAGGCGCAGCGACACCCTCGATGCGGGTCTGACCGTTCTGGCGCAGCACTTTCATGGGCCGGATGTCGGCGGCCTTCGCAATCTCGCGGGCAAGTGCGCCCGACTGCGTGACGATGCAGATCTGACTCGCTACATCCTTGTCCGCACCGGCGCGTGCAATGAGGCGTGCGAGTGGTGCGAGGAAGCTCTCGTGCAGGCTCGCCTCGGGCTCGTTGATTGCCATCAGGCCCGGCTTGCGGTAGGCCATGAGCACGGCGAGTAGGCATAGGTACTGCAGCGTGCCTTCGGACATCTCGCGTGCGATGAGAGGCCGGTCCATATCGGATAGGCGGAGCTGGAAGCTTGCGCGCCCATCAGCGATCGCCGTTTCGAGCGTCGCGCCGGGGAAGGCATCACGCAGAGCCGTCAGCAGCGGCTGCGGCATCGGCCGTCCGGCCGAGATCGTCGCGAGTGCGGCAGCGAGATCACGTCCGTCGGCAGCAAGTGCGGGTGTCATGGCCGCGAGTGCGGGCACGCGCGAAGGCGCGTCGGCTGCGAGATTGAAGCGATGATAGATCCGCCAGCCTTCGAGCAGCTCGCGCACATAGGCGAGCTCGGGATAGCTTGCGGCATCGCGGATGGCATTGAGCGCAGTCTCGCCGGGCTGAAGGTGCTGCTTGAGATGCTGGCGCTCGCCCTTGGCATTGCGCAGGCGCACGTCGGCGCCCTCGCGTTGCATGACAATGCGCTCGCCGGCGCCATTATCGCCGATGCCCGTATGCGCGAGCGTTTCCGCGCGCACGGTCGGCTCGCCGGCCAGCGCCGCGTCACCCTTGCCGGGATGGCCGATTTCGATCGTGTAGCGCAGGTTGGCGAAATGCGCCGTGAGACGGATGCTGGTCGGTGCAGGCCCATCGCCGGCAGCAGCTTTGCCGGCCCACAGCACGCGGTCGAGACCGCCCTCGTCGATGAGCATCCGGCAGACTGAGCCAGTCGCTGCGGCTTGCAGGAGCCCGAGCGCGGTGAGGATGTTCGTCTTGCCGACCCCGTTCTCGCCGAGGAGGACACTGACCGGACCGAGCGGCAGCCTGACGGCGCGCAAGGATCGGTATCCGGCAATCTCGCAGGCGGTCAGTTGCATTTCTTCTCCTTAGAACGGCTCTCGCGGGAAAAATCATGGCTGGCTGAAATAAGTTTTGACTATCATGGCTTTGCCGCTGCGCGGCATGAATGGATCCGGGCGGCTGTCCCAAGGACGAACGGCCCGGACGCCGGTAATGGCGTCCCCAACAATGGCGCAGGTATGACGCGAGGCCTACGGAAAATACGCGGAAGGCTGATGGTGTGGCGCAGCGGCCTTGGGAAGCTGCCTCGGCGTGCGTAAAACATTGGCTCAAGACAGCAAATCGGGAGGATGCGACATGGGGCGTGTTCTGATCACAGGTGCGGCGGGCGACATCGGGTCGCGGCTAAGGGTGCTGCTCAAGCCGGTCTACAGCGAACTCGTTCTGAGCGATCGCGTGCGGCCGGCCGATCTCGAAAAGGATGAGAAGTTCATCGCCGCGGATCTCGCGGACGCGGCGGCCGTCGAAAGCCTGTGCCAGGGCATCGACGGCATCGTGCACCTCGGCGGCAAGTCCATCGAGGGGACGTGGGATGAAATTCTCCAGTCCAATCTCATCGGCGCCTACAACTTGTTCGAGGGCGCGCGGAAAGCGGGCGTGAAGCGGATTGTATTCGCTTCGTCAAACCATGCGGTCGGCTTCTATCCGCGCACGACGACTATCCCGCCGGACGTCATCCCGAGGCCGGATAGCCGCTATGGTCTATCGAAGGTTTTTGGCGAGGGGCTCGGCGCGCTCTATGCCTACAAGCACGGCATCGGCGTCACGTCGCTGCGCATCGGCAACGTCGCGGATGCGCCGATCGATGCGCGGCGCCTGGCGATCTGGCTCTCGCCGGAGGATCTCGTGCGGCTCATCCGCATTGGTCTCGAACGGCCGGGGCTCGTGTACGAAGTCATGTACGGCGTCTCGGACAATGCGCGCGCCTGGTACGACAACAGCCACGCTTTCGAGCTCGGCTATGCGCCCGAGAGCCGTGGCGAAGACTATGCCGAGAAAGTCCTCGCGGCGGAGCCGACGTCGGGGAAGCACCCCGTTGCCGAGCACTATCAGGGCGGCACATTCTGCGCGGCCGAGTACTCGGCCGACTTCGAGACCATCAAGAAGAACAACTGAGGAGTTCGATCCCAAATGCCCGAGATCAACGGCGATCGCGTACTGGCTGACCTTCGCGCGCTGAAGGCGCTAGCACCTTACGAGAGTGGCGTGCATCGCCCCACGCTTTCGTCGGAGCATGTGGCCTCGTTGAAATGGCTGGTCGGTGAACTCGGCGCGATCGGTCATGAGACGAAGCTCGATGGCATCGCGAACGTGTTCGGTATCTCGAAGGCGACCGGACCAAAATTGCTCGGTGGCTCGCATCTCGAAAGCCAGAACCATGCCGGCTGGCTCGATGGACCGCTCGGCGTCGTCTACGCGCTCGAAGCGGCGCGGGCGATTGCGGCCGATCCGGCATTCGCGGGCTGCGGCGTCGATGTGATCTCTTGCTGCGATGAGGAAGGGCACTTCGGATTTTTTCTGGGCAGCCGTTCGGCGGTTGGGGAAGTCGACGATGCGCTTATGGATGCTGCGGAGGATCGCACGAGCGGCACCTCTTTGCGTGACGCATTGGCTGCAGCCGGCCTAGCGGGCGTGCCTCGTCATGTCATCGATACCAAAAGCTACATCGGCTTTCTCGAAGCTCATATCGAGCAGGGCGATTGGCTCGAGGCGAACGATCTCAAGATCGGTGTGGTCACGCGTATTGTCGGTATCCGGCAGTACGTGATCACGACTGAAGGCGTGCAGAATCACGCCGGCACGACGCGCATGGCCATTCGCAAGGACGCGGGCGTTGCGGCGGCGCGCATTGCTGTCGCGATCTCGGATCGCTTTCCCGGTATCGCGGGTGAGCGCACGGTGTGGACAATGGGGCGCATGACGTACGAGCCAGGCGCGCCAGCCGTCATTCCCGGTCAGGCCGAGCTTGTTCTGCAGGTGCGCGATGCCGACAATGCTGTACTGGATCGCCTGGAGGCCGCGGCGCAGAAAATCGTAGCTGCGGCTGACAAGAGTGGCCCATGCCGTGCCAGCATTCGGCAGACGCGGCGCACGGAGCCCGCTGCCATGGCGCCGAACTTCATGGATGCGGTTCGCGTCTCGGCGGAGACGCGCGTGCCGGGCAAGGTCATGGACATGCCGAGCGGGGCGGGCCATGACGCGATGATCTTCGCGCGGCACATGCCGTCGGGAATGCTGTTCGTGCCCTCGATCGGCGGCATCT
>JAEYPL010000358.1 GCA_023410905.1 Pseudomonadota bacterium | reverse complement strand
GCGTACAAGACTTATGGCCAGCTCGCGGCGGACAAGTCGAATGTCATTCTCTACCCGACATCCTACGCAGCGCATCACACTGACATCGACTGGCTGATCGGGCGGGATCGCGTGCTCGATCCCGAGCGCTATTTCATCGTCATTCCCAATCAGCTCGGCAACGGGCTCTCGTCCTCGCCCAGCAATCTCGCGGAGCCGTTCGGCGCCGGGCGCAATCCTGTGTTCACGCACTGGGACAACGTGCACGCGCAGGAGCGGCTGCTGCGCGAGCGCTTCGGCATCACGAAGCTGGCGCTCGCTTATGGCTGGTCGATGGGCGGCCAGCAGACGCTGCATTGGGGCGCGATCTTTCCCGAGCGTGTGGAGCGCATCTGCGCCGTTTGCACGTCGGCGCGCACGAGCCCGCACAACAAGGTGTTTCTCGAAGGTATCCGCGCCATTCTCAAAAGCGATGCTGGCTATCGGGACGGTCGATTCGTTGCACGGCCGGTCGAGGCGCTGCGCGCGTTCTCACGCGTCTATGCGGGCTGGGCGATGAGCCAGGCCTTCTACCGCGAGAAGCTCTGGTCGACGATCGGCTTCACGTCGCTCGAGGACTATCTGGTGCGTGCTTGGGAGGGAAACTATCTGCGCCGCGCGGCCGAGGATCTGCTCTCGATGATCGAGACTTGGTACCACTCGGACATTTCCGACAATGCGATCTATGGCGGTGATCTGAAGGCGGCGCTCGGTGCCATCAGGGCGCGTGCGATTATCATGCCGTCGACGACAGACCTTTATTTCACGGTTGCAGACGGCGAAGCCGAGACGCGGCTCATGCCCAATGCCGAGTTTCGCCCGATCGAGTCCATCTGGGGCCATCGCGCCGGCAATCCCGTGCAGTGTGCGGAGGACGAAGCGGTCCTGCGCCGCGCCGTGCAGGATCTGCTCGCAGATTGACGCAAGCCCTCGCGGCAGTGAACATGGTGCTCTCCGAGGGTTCAGCTCTTCGGCAGTCTCGCTCCGTCGGCTGCCGGATTTGGCCGCAATTCCTGGCTATCGAGCGTTGCGAACGATGCGAAAGGTAAAGACTCACCAAGAATTTACCTGCCTCTCCCATTGCCCGTCGCGTGCCACCGATAGTCTAATCCTTACCGAACCTGCCCTCCCGCGGGGCGTTAACCGAACTGAAGCTCGCAATCCTATGGTGAGACGGCAGCCTGCCGGTCGAGCCTGACAACCACGACACAGAATGAGGAAATCCATGGATAGAGTTCCGACGCGTGCGTCGACGACGGCGTCCCGAGTGCTGCCTGTAAGCGCCGGGTGGTCGGGCAGGGCCCGTGCAGGCTTGGCAATGTTCGCCGGCGTCTTGCTCGTCGCGACGGCGCTTTCATCCACCGCGCAGGAGCAGGGCCAGAAGCCCTTTGAGCCGCAGGTCGGACAGGCGGGCAAGGATGTCGTGTGGGTACCGACGCCGCAGAGCCTCGTCGACAAGATGCTCGAGATCGCAAAGGCGACGCCCAAGGACTACCTGATCGATCTCGGTTCCGGCGATGGTCGTACGGTGATCACCGCGGCGAAGAAGGGGCTTACCGCCCACGGCATCGAATACAACCCGCAGATGGTCGAAGTGGCGCGGAAGGCCGCCAAGGAAGCTGGTGTCTCGGACAAGGCTACCTTCGAGAAGGCCGATATCTTCGAAAGCGATTTCTCGAAGGCGCAGATCATCACGATGTTCCTGCTGCCCTGGATCAACGAGAAGTTGTCACCGAAGCTTCTCGAGTTGCCCGCCGGCACGCGTCTCGTGTCGAACACGTTCCAGATGGGCGACTGGCAGGCCGATGAGACGGCCACTGTCACCGAGGACTGCACGAACTACTGCAAGGCGCTACTGTGGATCGTACCGGCCAAAGCGGGAGGCACGTGGCAGCTCGGCGAGGCTGAGCTGAAGCTCGAACAGAAGTATCAGATGCTGACCGGTACGCTCGGCCCGACCCAGATCACGGATGGGCGCCTGCTCGGTACGGAGGTGAGCTTCACGGTCGGCGATGCCAAGTACACGGGCACAGTCGACGGCAAGAGCATGACGGGCACCGTCAGCGGTGGCCGCAACGGGAACTGGTCGGCAACCATGAAGTAGGCGCGCCAAGCGCGAACTGCCTGAAAGATCAAACGAAGGGCCGGTGTGCGAGCGCCGGCCCTTCTGCTTGTCGGCGCGTCGATGTGGCCGATCCGAGACCCTTTCATGGGGCTGCGCGTTTAGTCTCATGGGGCGCACAGGGCGCCGGGGGAGCAGACGAGGGCTAATTCACATGGCAGGCCTCACAAGCGCGGAAATCGCGATCATCCTGGCTTATCTCGCGGCCACCTACGGGATCGCGATTGCGTATGCGCGCGCTGAAGGCCCTCCGAAGAACGTCGACGACTACTTTCTCGCCGGTCGCACTCTGCCTTGGTATCTGGTCGGGTTGTCGTTCTATGCGACCAACATGTCTGGCGCGAGCTTCGTCGGGCTCATGGGTGCAGCCTATGGAAACGGGCTCACGGTATTCCACTACGAGTGGACTGCGGCGCTGGTGCTCGTGGTATTCGCCGCATTCATCCTGCCGGTGTTCCTGAGAAGCCGCATCGTGACGGTCACCGAGTATCTGGAGCATCGCTTCGATCGACGCGCACGTCTCGTCTATTCGGGTTTCACGCTGCTGACGATGCTACTGGTCGATACTGCCGGTGCGCTCTATGCCGGCGCGGTGGTGATGCAGGCGGGCTTCGCGGCCATCGATCTCTGGCTGGCGTGTATCCTGCTGTCGCTGTTTGCCGGCGTCTACACGATTGTCGGAGGGCTGCGCGCGGTCGTCGTGACCGATACGATTCAGGCATCCGTGCTCATCATCGGCGCGGCAGTGGTGGGATACTTCGCGCTTGCGGCGGTCGGCGGCTGGGAGGCGCTCTTCGAGAAGTCGAGCGAGCGCAATGTCACGTTGTTCCAGCCGGCTAATCACGACTTCCTGCCGTGGCCGGGTATTCTCGGTGTCGTGATCCTCGGCTTCTACTACTGGACTTTCAACCAGTACTTCGTGCAGCGGGCCTTGGCCGCGCGATCGCTCGAGGACGGGCGCAAGGGCGCGTTGTTCGGAGGTCTTCTCAAGATCCCCAATCTCTTCCTGATGATCGTTCCGGGGATGGCGGCCGCCGTGCTGTATCCGGCGCTCGACAGTCCGGACAAGGTATTTCCGACGCTCGCCTTCGAGCTTCTGCCGATAGGTTTTCGCGGGATCGTTTTGGCGGCGATGATGGCGGCCATCATGTCGTCGCTCGACAGTGCGCTCAATGCCGCGGCGTCGCTCGTGACCGTCGATTTCGTCAAGCCGCGATGGCCGGATCTGGGCCAGCGAGCGCTGATCCGGATCGGTCGCACGGTGACGGCGGTGATCATGGTGCTCGCCGCGGTATATGCGCCGTTGATCGCGAGTTTCGGATCACTCTTCGAGTATTTCCAGGCGACGCTCGCCTACCTCGTGCCGCCCGTCGTCGCTGTGTATCTCGGCGGCATCTTCAGCGGACGGTTCTCGCGCGAGAGCGGCTTCTGGGCTCTTGTCGTCATGCAACCTATTGCGCTCGTGCTGTTCCTCGCCAAGGAGATCACGCCTCTCTGGGGCTATTTGGGGCTGCCATCGGTCCACTTCACCTACATGGCGATCGCGCTGCTCTGCGCGACACTCAGCCTGATGGCGCTTATGAGTGTGCGGGCCGGTGCGGGACGACCGGAGCTCGACGAGGCTATGCTCGCCGGGATCGGTGACGTCGCTCCGCACGACGCGGCATCAGGGTTCCGGCTGTGGAGGGACTATCGCGTGCACGGGATGGTGCTGATGGGCACGGTTGGCGTGCTTTTGGCGCTGCTGGCCTGAGGGCTCTCTGGAGGGATGATTGCGCGGAGAGCTTGCGCTGGCAGCGCGGCGCATCACCATAGAGAATATCTCGCGTTAATGAGTGCGCGCAGATCATTGCGCTCGTCCATCGTGAGCGGCGCGGTCATGACGGTGCAGCGGCGAGCGATTGGGGCAAACAGGCTGACGCCGGAATTGACGCGGGCGCCATCGACGAACGGTCCACTGTGGGGGCTCGTCCGCGCCGTGAAGCTACTATCCGTCACGTCCAGCGCGCCGTTCGTATTGATCCATGCCGCATTCGCCGATTTCGAGAACTCGTACAGTGCGAGCGGGAATGGGCCGGCTCCGGATTTCGACACAGCCAGCCCGCTGGAGCCCTCCCAGGACGGCATATTGTTGGTGTCTATGCGCATGACCATGCCGTCCGCAAAATTCCAATCATTCCCTGATGATGAGCCGAACGAATAAAGACCGCGATTGATGGCCGCGGTGTGTTGCTCGACCACCTGGAACGCCTCCAGCTCATCGATCGGAAAGGCGGCTGAAGAGATCGATAGATAGTCGTTCACAGCGTCCCAGACCACGCGCGGCGGGCCCGTGCGATAGGCTGGCCGATTGCCGCTGGTGGCCTGCAGTAGATGCTTGCCGTTGCCGCTCAGATCATCGACGCGGCCGACGGGATCAGTGTCCGCGGTGACGGCGGTCGTGGCGCTCGTGTCTTGCCAGAGATAGGCAGGCGTATCGTACAGCCAGAAGGCGCGGAGCTTCGCGCCGAGGAGGGCGATAACCGCTTCCTCGAAGGTCTCTTCGCCATCGGCTCCCGGTGTGACCCGCTTCGTATCGCTCGCCGCGCCTGGCCCGGCGCTGTTCACGGCCCGCAGCTCGACATCGTACGGTTGATCGTTCGTCAGGCTTGTGATGGTGAAGTTTCCAGTGCCGCCGCTGGACACCCACGCCCCACCATCAAGGCGGTACTCGATATCTGTGATCGACGCGCCGTTGTGAGCTGGCAGGCTGCTGATCGTGACGTGGGCTTCCTCGTCGTCGGCAATGAGCGACCAGTTGCCGGTATCGAAGGCCGCGGGCGCCGAAGGGGCGGGAGCGGCGAGCGAGGGCCGGAGCAGACCGGCTCTGTGCAGCATCAGGCTCATGCGACATCTCCGAGGGCGCCGGAGGCAACCCATGCATCGGTTGCGATCTTGAGTAGGGCGACGCCCTGCCAGCGGGCCGGAATTTCGCCTGTGCCGGCGGAGATGCCGTTGATCGTCACGCCGGATGCGGCCGCGATCGACGTCAAGCCTGCGCCGATCTGCACGATGTTGATGATCGTGCCTAGAGGAAAGGCGGTCGTGCTGTTCGCGGGGAGGGTGAGCGTGTTCGCGCTGTTGTTGTCCATCGTGACGACGCGGCCCTTGTCGGAGAGGACAAGTGTATACGACGTGCCGGTCTGAGCGTTGACGCCGGGCTCTTGAAGCGCGAGGTCGCGGCCCTCGATATTGACGATACCGGCTGAGGTGCGGCCGAGAGTCGTATCCGATGCGTGACCTATGTTGAGGGCCGCGAATTGCGGCGAGGCAGCGGACGTGAGGCCGGCGACATCGCCTTGCGCGATTGCCAGCATGGAGCGCATGGCCGCGAAGTTCGCTGCAGCAACCAGGCTCGAGCCGTCGGCACTGAAGCCGAGGCCAGCAGTGCGCATGAGAGCCTGCGTCGTCTGGGCGAGGAGCGTTCGCGCGACGCTGGTGATGGCGGCGTCAGCAACATCGCCGGACAGAAGCCAGGCATCGCTTGAGATCTTGAGCAGTGCCACGGCCTGATAGCGGCTGCCGATGCTGCCTTCTCCGCCGGATATGCCGTTGAGGGAGACGCCCGTCGCGCCTGCAATCGTCGTTACACCGGCGCCGTTTTGGACCACGCTGATGATCGTGCCGAGCGGGAAGGCGACACTCGCGTTCGTCGGGATCGTCAGCGTGTTGGCAGCAGCATTGCCCATAACGACGAGGCGGCCGCGATCGAAGAGCGTCAGCGTGTAGCTCGTGCCGCTTTGCGTATTGATGTCGGGATCGAGCGCGGCTTTGTCGTCGAGAGCGGATTGAAGGCCTGTGATGGTGGAGACGGCCTGCTCGCCCGTGTGGTTGGTGCGTGCGAAGGCATCAGCCTCGATCTCCTGCGGATCGTACATGCTGGCGAGCATGTCGCCGCTGCCCGCAGGCGTGGACCACGCGACATCGCCATCATCGTTCGACGCCTTAGAAAGGACCTGGCCCGTCGCGCCGCCGCTCGGCAGGCCCGGATTCTCGATGTCGACGCCGGCGGGAAAGGAAACCTCGCCCGTATCCTTGTCGATGAGAATGGCTTCGTGCCAAGCGCTGCCGTCGGGGCTCACTTTGAAATGGAAATCATCATCGCCGGTGGTGCCGATCTCCGCGCGACCGGCGTAGTCCGTCTGGAAGAGGAAGGAGGCGGTGTCGGCATCGTCGGACTTGTTGATCTTGAGCTGATGGCCGGCGCCGGCATGATTGAACAGCGAGGCAGGCGAGGAAACAACAAGTCGGTTCGTCTCGTCGGCCGTGGCGTTGATGCCGACGCTGTCGAAAGCGGCATCGCCGCCATCGCCGCCGCCAGTGGCAACCCAGGCGGTGCCGTTCCATGTTCTGAGCGCGCTCCCCTCGATGATCCAGGCCCGCCAGCCGGGGCGTGGCGCGAAGTAGGCCCAGCCGCCATCTTGGAAGGCGGCGACCTCGAGATCATGGCCTGACCATGCGCCTGTACCGCCGGTACCGACGATATGGCGATCGCCTTCGGCGGGAGCTTCCGGCGGTGTCGTGCGGTCGAGATCGATGACGGCGAGATGCACGAGTGCGTCGAGGGCGCGGATGGCCTCGTTGTGCGTGACGTGCTTCTGGGCCTGGGCGGCCATGATGTAGGGAAGGCCGAGGTTGGGAGTATCCGCCATGTATGCGCTTTCTGGCCAGCAGGTTGCGCCTCAAAATCTAGCCAGCGTTTGAGTGGCGGGGATAAGGTAGTGACAGGCGCGCGTGCGATGTGACGCGGCGCGGACATGGGAGGGCGAGAAAATGGCGTACGCGACGGCTGAGGATGGGGTTCGTCTCTACTACGAAGAGACGGGATCGGGCCGGACGATCATTTTCGTCCACGAGTTCGCCGGCGACATGCGGAGCTGGGAACCGCAGATGCGCCACTTCGGCCGCTCATACCGCTGTATTTCCTACAACGCGCGCGGTTATCCGCCGTCGGATGTGCCGCCCGAGCATACGAGCTACTCGCAGGTCCGCGCGGTGGACGACATCAAGGCCGTGCTCGATGCGGCAGGCGCGGACGACGCGCATGTGATCGGTCTTTCGATGGGTGGATTCGCGACGCTGCACTTCGGGTTTCGGCATCCGAAGCGTGCGCGATCGCTCTGTGTCGGTGGATGCGGGTACGGTGCGGAGCCCGAGCAAAGCGACCGCTTCAAGGATGAGGCCGAGGCGACGGCGAAAATCCTGTTGAGCGGCAGTATGGATGCCTTCGCCGAAGCGTATGGCCATGGCCCGACGCGCGTACAGTTCGAGAACAAGGATCCGCGCGGCTTTGCCGAGTTCAAGCGGATGCTCGCGGAGCATTCCGCGCTAGGCTCCGCCAATACGCAGCTCGGCGTGCAGCGTGCGCGCCCGTCGCTCTACACGCTCGTCGATGAGATGAAGAAGCTGAAGGTGCCGACGCTCATTATCACGGGCGACGAGGATTGGCCGACCCTCATGCCGGGCATCCTGATGAAGCGGAACATCTCTTCGTCGGCATTGGCGGTCATGCCGAATGCCGGCCACGCAATCAATCTCGAGGACCCCGACGTCTACAACGGGATCGTCAGCGACTTTCTGGCCAGTGTGGAGAGTGGCCGCTGGCCGAACCGCGACCCGCGCGCCATGACCTCTTCCATCACCGGCATGAAGGCTTGAGAAATTCGTCCGGGCTTAGCGCCGGACGAGTTCCCGGAACTTGCGCCGTTCCCAGTTGACGACGAACTGCGGCTTCGTGGCATAGACTGCGAGGGCATGGGCGACAATGCCGATGCCCCAGCCGAACCAGACCCACTGCACCCACCACTCATCGCCCATGTTGGCGTTGAGGGCCGTGAGAATGAGGAGCACGCCCACATACGCGGCGAGGTGGACGTAAAATCCCTCGATCGCGGCGACGCGTCGGCGTGCGGCCTCGATCTCGTTGTGGTGAACCATAATTCTCTCCCAAAGCGTAGCGTACAGAGCCGCAACGCGGCCCGAACCCTAAACGCATATGGGGGCACGATCGGTTCCCGGCGAGATGATGCGACTTTATGGCTGCGGTTCGCGGTAGCAGCCTTCGCTGATTTCCTCGATCAGCGGGCAGGCTTTGGGCGCCCAGCCGAGTTCCTTGCGCGCGCGGACGGCGCGGACGCGGCTGTTCGAGCCCATGGTGTCCTGGGTTGGGCCTTCGCCCCATTCGGCGGTGGCTTCCTCGAGCGTCATGGCCTCGGTCGTGCCGGCGAAGCCGAGCATGTGGCTGATGGCGACGCACGCTTCGCGCATGGAGTTCTCGCCGTTCTCGGCAAAGTAGAAGGCGCCGGCGGGGGCGTTCTCCAGGACGCGCACGTACAGATCGACAAGATCGTCGAGGTGCACGTTCGACCAGACATTCTCGCCCGGGCCGTAGTGCTTGGCGACGCCGTGTTTCTTTGCCGTGCGAATGAGCCAGGGAATTTGAACGCTGTCGGCCTTCGCGCCGCGACCGAGGCCGTAGATGAGGCTCGGACACACGATGGTCGATCGCACGCCCTTGCCCGCATAGGACAGGATCATCTTGTCGAGCTCTACGCGGGCGGCGCGGGCAGGCGAGGGCGTGAAAGGCGTCGTCTCGTCGAAGACATCCTCCACGCGCTGGCCGGCTGAGCGCGTTCCGACGACGCTCGATCCGCTCGTGTGGATGAAGGCTTTGCCGGAGCCTTCGAGCGCACCGAGCAGGGCGAGGACGGCATTGCGGTGGTCGGCGCTGGCCGCGTTGATCACCGCATCGGCGGCGCGCGCTTCAGTATCAAGGACAGCAGCATCGTCGAGTGTACCGGTGACGGGTGTGATGCCATGCGCGCGAACCTTCACGGCCGCCTCGGGCGAGCGCACGAGCCCGCGGACCTCGTGGCCAGCGGCGGCGAGCGAGGCTGCAATCGAGCCGCCGATGTAGCCGGAAGCGCCTGTGCAGAAGACCTTCATTCGCGCGTACCTCCATCATGCATTGATGCTTGTTTTGCTGGGGCCACTTTCCGCTCAAAGCCGGGATCACGCAACTGGGACGCGCTGCATGGCTGTGATATGAGGGCCTGACGCATCCGAAGAGGTTCAGAATGGCGCTCCCTGTCCCGACACTCGACCATGTGGTTATCAACGCCCGCACCGACATCGACGGCGCAGCCGAGACCTTTCGCCGGCTGGGCTTCACGCTCACGGAGCGCGGCTATCACACGCTCGGCTCGATGAACCACCTCGCGATGTTCGGGACGGACTATCTCGAGCTGATCGCAGTGCCGAAGGATGCCGCGCCCGACGTGCGGCCTGATGTGCAGGTGTCGCCGCTCGGTCTCAATGGCTTCGTATTCGGGACGGAGGATACGGCGGCTCTCCATGCGGCTTTGAGCGGAGCCGGTGTCAATGCGAAGGCGCCGCGCGAATTCTCGCGCCCCGTCCGCCTCGCGGATGGCGAGCATCAGGCGACATTCCGTACGGTTTCCATCCCGGACAGCGATACGCAGTATGGGCGCATCTACTTCTGCCATCACTTCACGCGCGATCTCGTGTGGCGCGACGAGTGGCGGCGGCACGCGAACGGCGTCGTTGCTGTCTCGCGCGCCGTGTTCGTGCATCCTGATCCCGCGGGCGCGTCGGAACTCTATGTGCGCATGTTCGGCGCTGAGTGTGTGCGCGACATCGACGGTGGTAAGGCCGTTGTCGTCGCGCAGACCGATCTGGAGATCGTTACGGAGGCGGCAGCGCGGCGCGAATTCGGCGATGGCATGCCTGATGCGGCAGGACGCTCGACGTATATGGCCGCGCTCGGATTCCGCACGGTGTCCGTGTCGCGTGCTGCCGGTGTCCTCAAGAAGAACGGCATTCCGTTCGTCGAGGCGGGCGCGGGACGCCTCATCGTGCCCGCGCACGCAGCCTTCAATGCGACGCTGACGTTCTCCGAGTAGGGCGTATCTAAATCACACCCTTGGCCTTGAACGCCTTGATGTCGGCATCGCCGTAGCCGAGATCTGCCAGCACGTCCGCCGTATGCTCGCCGAGCTCGGGTGTCGCATCGAGTGCTTCGGGCTGGGGAAAGCGCGACATGTTGATCGGCTGGCCGACGACTTTGACGTCGCCGAGCTTGCCGCTGCGCATGGTGCGCGCAATGCCGAGATGCTGGACCTGCGGTTCGGCGAACGTCTTGTCGATCGTATTGATCGGTCCGCACGGCACGCCGGCTTTGTTGAGAGCGGCAATCCAGTGCGCGGAGGTGTTCGTGCGGGTTCGTGCCGCAAATTTTTCGTTGAGCACTTTGCGGTTCGCCGAACGCTTGGCGCTGGTCTTGTATTCGGGATCGGTGAGCATCTCCGGCGTGCCGAGCGCCTCGCAGCAGCGCTTGAAAAGGTTGTCGCCGGACGCGGCAATATTGATGTGACCATCACTCGTCGGGAAAACGCCAGTGGGGATGCTCGTCGGGTGATCGTTGCCCGCCTGCCCCGGAACTTCGCCCTTCATGAGCCATCGCGCAGCCTGGAAGTCGAGCATGAAAATCTGCGCTTCTATGAGCGAGGTATGCACCCATTGTCCCTTGCCTGAACGCTCGCGTTCGTAAAGCGCGAGCATGATGGCCTGCGAGAGGAGGAGGCCGGATGTCAGGTCCGCGATGGGAATGCCGACACGCACCGGTCCTTGTCCCGGAATGCCGGTGATCGACATGAGGCCGCCCATGCCCTGAGCGATCTGATCGACGCCGGGGCGCGTCGCGTCGGGGCCGGACTGGCCGAAGCCGGAGATGGACCCGTAGATGATGCGCGGATTGATCTTGACGACGCTGTCGTAGTCGACGCCGAGCCGCAGTTTCACGTCGCTGCGGTAATTCTCGACGATTACGTCGGCGTCCTTGGCGAGAGCCATGAAGATCGCCTTGCCCTCCGCGCTCTTGAGATTGAGCGTCATGGAGCGCTTGTTGCGATGCAAGTTTTGGAAGTCGAAGCCATGGCGCTTCCCGCCCATGGGGTCGACATCGTCCTCTGCCGGCGGCTCGATCTTGATGACTTGCGCGCCCCAGTCCGCGAGCTGGCGCACGGCCGTCGGCCCGGCGCGATGGGCGGTCAGATCGAGGACGCGGACGTGAGCGAGCGGAAGGGCGGCGCGCTGAGGCGAGCTCTCGGACATCGGACTTCCTCCGTTCAGGGGCCGCATCGTGAGCGCGCAGCCGTTGAAGCGAGACTACGCCGCACATTCGTGCAAGGGCAACACGTGGTCGGCGGTTGCGGCGCTCTGCTGATATGCAAGGGAGCTTTGTCCGCTTGACGGCCGTGGCCTGATGGCGCTCATAAGGGCCGCCTCGCATTGGAATTGGAATGTCGACCATGGCCAGCGAACCTGCATCGAGCGCGAAGCTCTCGCCGGCTATGGCCTTCGGCCTGCTCATGCTACTTGCGTTCTCGTGGGGGCTGAGCTGGCCGGTCAACAAGGCCCTGCTCACGTATGTATCGCCGCTGTGGGCCGTCGGGTTGCGGCTGGCGCTCGGCGCGGCCGTTGTCGGTGTTATCACGCTCCTCACCGGGAAACTGCGACTGCCGCCGCGCCAGGATCTGCCGATGGTGGTGAGCCTGTCCGTCCTGCACATGGGCCTCTTTGCGAGCCTGACGAGCATGGGTCTCGTCTATGTCTCGGCCGGGCGGACGGTGCTTGTCGCCTACACGACACCGTTGTGGGTGTTCCCGCTCGCGTGGCTCTTTGCCGGCGAGGCGCTCAACGGAAAACGGCTTATCGCCATCGCATGCGGAATGTTCGGCCTCGCGCTTCTGGTCAATCCGCTGGCCATCGAGTGGAGCAATAGCGGCGTGATCACGGGGCACGCGCTCATCCTGCTGGCGGCGCTCTGCTGGGCCGTCAGTATCGTCTACACGCGCATCCACGAATGGGCGTCCTCGCCGTTCGATCTGCTTTTCTGGCAGCTTCTGCTTGGAGCGGCGCTGACAAGTGCGGTCGCCCTGATCTTCGAGGGCTGGCCGGTCATCGACGTCACGCCCCACTTTTTCTTGCTGCTGGTCTACGGCGGCACCATCAGCACATCGCTGGCCTATTGGGCGCTGAGCACGGTGAACCGCTCGCTGCCCGCAACGACGACGGCGCTGGGGTTGCTTGCGGTGCCGGTGTTCGGTGTCGTCTCGTCGATGATCACGCTCGGTGAGACGTTCGACGTCTTCACGACCGCCGCGCTTCTGCTAATCGTCGGCGGCATCGCCATTGGGACACTGCCGGATCGTAAGGCCGCTGATCCGCGGGCGACGCCTGCGTCTTCGCCGACACAGCGCCGCTGAAACCGGGCGCAGGTGCGGTAGGCGGTAATTAACTTCCTTAACTTATGGTTGCGCAGAGGTTGCGGCACTGCAGCAAAGGAACTAAAGATGGACGCGCGCACAATAATTGCTGGATAAGGTGCAGTGATGCGTCGATCTCTGCTCGTCCTCATTATTTCAGGCATTTCGACCGGCGCGGTGGCGTCGGGCTACGCTCTCTGGTCATACGTGAGCGCTGATCGGGTCGAAACGGCTGCCGCGACGGCCGTGGGTGCCGTCAAGTCCACATCTGCCGGTCAATCGACCGTCGCCGCGCTCACGCCGCCGCCACAGGCGACGCCGCCGGGCGTATCGGCACTTCTGGCCATCGAGGTTGCGCGCATCGAAGCGGGTGGGCCTTCCGTGCTCGCGGGACGCTCGCCGCCGAACCACAAGGTGACGATCCTTGCCAACGGGCGGGAGATCGCGCGCGTGACCGCGACGGACGAGGGACAGTGGGCGGCGGTGGTGCCCGAGGGCATTGCCGCGGGGCCGCTCGAACTCTCGATCGTCTCCGAGCCAAAGGAAGGCGGCGCGCCCGTGCGCGGTGCCGCGCGCCAACTCGTCGTACCTCCGGGCCCTGCGCTCGCGTCCGCCACGCCGGTGCCTGCGCGTCCGCAGGCCCAGCCCGCGTCGGCGGAGAACCGACCGCCTGCGTCCGTTGCGTCGCCACGGCCTGTCGAGCGCCCGCAGGCTCAGGCCCGGCTCGCAGAAGGCGAAGACGCAGCAAGCAAGCGTGCACTGGCCGAGTTCGAGGCTCTGGTCGCACGCACGCGCAAGGAAATGGCTGGGCAGGAGACGCCGCGCGCCGCAGCCGCGGCGAGCAGTGGCGGAGCGGCTGTGCCCGTGGCTGAAGGGCCGAAGCCGGCGCCATCGGCAGCTCCGCTGGTAGGAGCCGCTCCCGCATCATCAGCGGCGCAGGTGCCTGCTGCATCGGTGCGCGCAGTCGAGAGTGCTGCGGCTTCTTCTGTCCCAGCGACATCTGAGACGAAGGTTGCGGCTGCTATGCCGTCGGCAACGCGGCCGTCCGTGCCCGCAGCGGCAACGCCTGCTGCTGTCCAGGCGCCGATACCGCTGCCTATTACTTTCGCCAGCAACAGGGCGGTGCTCACGCCGAATGGTGAAAAGGCAGCATCCTTGCTGGCCGAATATCTGCGCTTGAAGCAGCCGGCCGGGATCACGCTTTCGGGGCATGCCGACGCGCGTGGCCCGGACAGCTACAACATGCGCCTTTCGCTGCGGCGCCTCGAAGCCATCCAGCGTTATCTCCGGGCGGCGGGATACTCTGGTCAACTGTCGCTCGTGCCGCGCGGCAAGCGTGATCCCTATCAGGGCATCGATAGACGGCGCTTGCCTTTGCGCGAGATCCAGCAGGCCGATCGCCGCGTCGAGTTGCAATTGACGCCCTAGTGCGCTCGCATGGCGCCGAAGTTGCCGCATCCCGTGCCGTATCAAGGCTCCAAGCGATTGCTCGCGCCGCGCATCGGTGCGTATGTGCCGCGTGACGTCGAGACGTGGTTCGAGCCTTTTGCGGGCTCGGCGGCCATGACGCTTTGGGCACTCGATGCACGTGTCGCGCGCCGCTACGTCATCGCCGATGTGTTGACGCCGATCGCCGAACTCTGGCAGTCGATCATCGATCGACCCGACGCGACGGCGCAGCACTATCGCGAGATCTGGGAGGGACAGAAGCCCGGCGATCGCGACTACTTCAATGCGGTGCGGACGCGCTTCAATGCCGAGGGGGATGCCGTCGATCTGCTCTATCTGATCTGCCGATGTGTCAAGAATGCCGTGCGCTTCAATGCGGCGGGACACTTCACGCAGTCCGTCGATCAGCGGCGCCTCGGCATGGATCCCTCGCGCATGACAGCGGCGATTGCGGGAGCGTCGGAATTCATGCGCGGGCGGACGGAGGTTCGTCGCGGTGACTGGCTGGCGACGACAGGCGATGCGGGCGCACGCGACTTCGTCTATCTCGATCCGCCTTATCTCGGCACGAGCGTCGGGCGCGACCGGCGTTATGCG
Organism: Pseudomonadota bacterium; assembly: GCA_023410905.1. Classification (GTDB taxonomy): domain Bacteria; phylum Pseudomonadota; class Alphaproteobacteria; order Rhizobiales; family Hyphomicrobiaceae. The sequence goes on along the minus strand of JAEYPL010000358.1, from coordinate 25,911 downwards.
CGCCAGCTTCAGGAAGCGGACCTGATTGCCGGTCTCGAAGGATTGACGGCGCGCGGCGTGCGCTTTGCGCTTTCCTATGACGGCATGACGGGCGCCAAGACCTATGGCGCGCCGCTGCCGGATCGGCTTGGGCTTACGCGCCTGCTGCTGGATGCCGGGACGTCCGCACAGGCGACGCTTTCGGGCCGCGCCGAGCGGACAATCGAGAGCCTTTATCTCTCGTCGAGCCTCAGGCCTCCATCCGGCCCTTGTTCCGCTAGGCGGCCGTGCTTGGGCTCTACGCGTTCGGGCTGAGAGGTGTCTGGCGGCCGGTTTTTCTGGTGACAGCGGTGCTGTCGCTCTATCTCAATATCTTCGTCGGCGTGGTCCAGGCCTTCCAGAAGATCGGCCCGCTCACCGCGCTCGCGCCGACCCAGTCCGAGACTCCGTTCGTCATCGCGCAGACGGCGGTGCTCGTGCTCGCGATCATCGTCTGCTGGCTGGCACTCCGCCGCTTTCGCGGCGGAGACATGTCGGCAGCCTAGATGCGCTGGGTGGTCTAAGGCTGTCTCGGCGCGGCCTTGAGCTCGTCGATCAGGATCTGCGTCTCATGCGCCCGCGGCTTCGAAAGAGGCGCGAGTATCCGGTAGGCAACCGGCACCAGGAGCAGCGTGAAGATCGTCGCGAAGCCGAGGCCGCCGACGATCACCCAGCCCAGGGCCAGGCGCGCTTCGGCACCGGCACCCGTCGCGATGACGAGAGGAACCGCACCGACGACGGTGGCGAGTGCCGTCATGGTTACGGGGCGCAGGCGCGTAATGGCAGCCGTTCGGATGGCGTCCGGCACGCTTGCGCCTTCGTCGCGCTTCTGGTCGGCGAATTCGACCATGAGGATGCCGTTCTTGGCCATAACGCCAACCAGAAGCACAAGTCCTATCTGGCTGTAGACGTTGAGTGAGCCACCCGTAAGCAGGATCGCGAATATCGCGGCTGCCAATCCGAACGGCACGGTCACCATAATGACCAGGGCACTGACCACGCTTTCGAACTGAGCCGCGAGGACCAGAAACAGGATCAGAAAGGCGATCGCGAAGACGATCGTCGTGCTTTGAGTGGTCTCGGTCAGCGTCTTGGCCTCGCCGAGTAGCGTAATCGACATGTCGGGTCCGAGCACTTCCGGCGCGATCGTGCGCAGGGTGCTGATGGCGTCGCCGAGATACGTCCCTTCGTCGAGCTGGACGCTGACGGGGACAGCGCGACGGCGGCTCTCGCGGGCGAGGGTCGGCGAGATCGCGACCTCCTCCATTGTCACGAGTGTCGAGAGTGCAACGAACCTGCCGCTTCCGGTCTTGACGAACAGGTTGTTGAGATCCGACGGATCGTCGATCGGGCGCCCGCCCGGCTTGACCTGGATCTCGACGATGTCCTCACCGATGAAGAGGTCGGCTGCCTTCGAGTAGTCGACCATGGTGTTGATCAGGCTCGTAATCGCCTCGATCGGTACGCCGAGCTTGGTCGCCGCCTCACGGTTGATGCGCACGGAAAGCTGCGGTTGGGTTGTATCAAAATCTGTGCGCGCGCCGCGAAAGCCCGGCGTCTGCGAGAGCCGCTGCGCGAGCGCCGTGGCGCCATCCGCGATCTTGTCGTAGTCCGTGCCGGTGACGGCAAATCTCAGGCCCTGGCCACCGCCGCGAATGCCGAGGCTGTTGGGCGAGCGGGTCGTGATCGAGAGCCCCGCGATGCCGGAGAATTTCTGCTGCAGCTCGGCCTGGATTTCCTGCTGGGTGCGCGTGCGGTCTCGCCAGGACGCCAGAGGCGCAACAATCATAGCACGATTGGAGCTGCCGCGTCCGATGGTCGTGAGCACCCCTGTGATTTCGCCCTTCTTCCTGAGCTCGTTCAGGGCGTCTTCGACAGCCTCGACCTTGCGCGAGACATAGTCGATGTTGGCGCCCTGCTGTGCGGTGATGCTGATGTTGATCACGCTGCGGTCCTCGGCTGGCGTGATCTCACTCGGCACGAGGCGGAAGGTGACGTATGCGGCCGCCGCAAACCCGAGGCAGATGGCGACAAAAATCCAGCGGAACTTCAGGCACCAGTCGAGAATGCGTGCATAGAAATTGCTGAAACCGTTGGCGATGCGGTCGAGCCGCCCCGGAGACACACTATCGATCTTCCTATCACGCCCGGCGCCGATCCTGGCCGCGAGCATGGGGCAGAGAGACAGTGCGACGAACGAGGAAACCGCTACCGAGAACGCCATCACGAAGCCGAACTCGGAAAATAGGCTGCCGACGATACCCGGCATGAACGAGACGGGGACGAACACGGCAGCGAGCGTTGCCGTGGTTGCGAGCACGGCGAACACGATCTCGCGCGTACCGATCACGGCCGCGGCGCGCGGGCCCGCCCCCATGGCGCGGTGGCGCGCAATATTCTCGATCACGATGATGGCGTCGTCGACGACGAGGCCTGTCGCGACCACAAGCGCCAGCAATGTGATGATGTTGAGCGAGAAGCCCGCCATCCAGATGGCCGCCAAGGTGCCGATGAGCGAGATCGGGATCGCAATCGTCGGCGCGATCGTCGCGTGAATGGATGCCAGGAATATCAGAATCACGAGGACGACGATCACGCCCGCAATCACCAGGGCGATGACGACCTCCCGCACGGCCTCTTCGATGAACACGGCGTCGTCGGAGATGATCGATATGTCGACGCCCGGCGGTAGGTTGCGCTTCAGCTCCTGAATGGCGGCGCGAACCCCCTCGGATATGCCGATCGTATTGGATTGCGCTTGCCGGATGATCTCCATGCCGACGGCGGTTCTGCCATCGTGTCGCGTGATTGCAGTCGCGTCCTGATAGCCCCAGCGGACGAAGGCAACGTCGGAGACTTGCGTCGTCGCGTTGAGCTGCAGCGCGCCCACTTCCTCCGGCGTCTGGACCGGCGCTTCGGCCTTGACGAGAAGCTGTTGCGTCGGATTGTCGAGCGCGCCCGAAGGTCCGGTGACCGACGCCTTGCCGATTGCGGCCATCAGGTCCGAGAGCGCGAGGCCGCGACCGGCGAGCGCCACCTGATTGACGCGCACCTCGATGGTGCGCGCGCGCAGGCCATACGATGTCGCTGAGGCGACGCCTTCCACCGCGGCCAGCCGATCCTCGATGACGTTGTTGACGAGGTCGGTGAGCTCCGCCTCGCTGAGCTTCTCCGCGGAAATCACGAGGCGCATGATCGGCGAGGCGTCGGCATCCGCTTTGACGACGGCCGGATCGTCTCTCATGTCCGATGGGAGCTGGCGACGGATGCCTGAGACTGCATCCCGCACATCCATCGCTGCCGATTCGAGGTTCGTATTGCTCGAGAATTCGATGGTCACGCGGCTCGAGCCGTACGACGAGTTCGACGAGATCGAGGTGACGCCCTGCACGCGTGACACGGCGCTCTCGATGATGGCCGTGATCTGCGCATCCATGGTTTGCGGTGTGGCGCCCTCATAGCTTGCGCGTACGGTGACGATCGGGCGGTCGACGTTCGGCAACTCGCGGATCTCGATGCCCTGAAGAGCTGCGTAGCCCGCGACGATGATCAGGAGGTTCAGCACCACGGTGAGCACCGGCCGGCGGATGAATACGCCGATCCAGCCGCCGTCATCACCGGGCGAAGAGTTCGGGTCGCGTGCTGTCGATGTCATGGCAGCATTGCCTCGAGCAGAAGAGTGAGGTGAGGGAGGGAGGGGATCGCGACGCAGTTCACGAGCCTTGAGGCTGGACGGTCTGTCCGGCGGTCAGCAGGTTGCCGCCCTCGAAGATGACCTTGTCGCCCGCTTTGAGCGCTGCATCGACCATCACCTGATCGCCCGTGCGCGAGATGATCGCGATGTCGACGCGTTCGACGGTGTTCTTCGCGGCCAGACGCCATACGAATGCGCCGCGACGATCCCATTGCACGGCCAAGCCGGGAACCTTCGGCGCGTTCTGCCCGGTGATGATCACGCTTATCGAGAAAGTCGATCCCGGGATCAACACGAGGGTCGGGTTAGGGATTGCCGCGCGCACGGCGAGCGTGCGCGAATCCGGATCGATACGCGTTCCAACCGCATCGATTGCGCCTTCGTAGACCTCGCCGGCGCGCGTCACGAGGCTCGCGCGACGGGCATTCCGGCCTTCATCATCGGCGCCACCGCCTCCGGCACAGTGAACTCGACGAGAATTGCGGTGCGGTCATCGAGCGTGGCGATCGGCGTGCCAGAGCCGATGTAGTCGCCGATCTGAAGGTTCGTGAGGCCGACGATACCTTCGAATGGCGCGCGGACGGTCATGCGATCGAGTTCCTCGCGCGCACGGCGGAGCGCGGCATCGGCAACCTTGAGAGCCGTATCGGCTTCGGCGCGCGCCACGCGCGTCACGACGCCTTCATTGAGCTGCTTGAGGCGATCAACCGCATCGGCCGCCTGCGCGCGTTGGGCTTCGGCGGTCTCGACGGCGATCTGCTCGGTCTCGGCGTGAAGCTGCACGAGTGGCTGGTTTGCCTCGACCATCTTGCCGCCTTCGAAGAGCACTTTCGCGACGACGCCGGCATGCCGTGTGGCGACGGTGACCTGGCGGCGCGCGCGGCCGGAGCCGACGGCTGCCACGCGATCTCGGATGGGCACGACCTCGACTTCAGCGAGCGTTACCGGCGGTGGGCCGACGCCGCGACCGCCACGGCGCTGCGCATCGGCAGGGCTCATCGTCAGCATGAGGAAGCTGCACGTGGCCGCAAACATCAGCGCGATGGTCGCTGGCGTGACGGCGATCGATATCGGCGGCATTCGGCGCGTCATGACCCAGTCCCTCGATTGTGATGCCGCGCCGCTGTCTGATTATCGGCGCATTTGGTGTGCCCGCACGACTATACGGACTGAGAACGCATCGATCACCCGTATCCGTCGCGCGATTGGAGGAACGGGCTTCGCACGTGTGTCTTGACCGTTGCGCACGACGTAAGCCGAACAACCAAGATCAAGGAAAGACTGATGATTTTCCTATGTTGCCGGGTTGACTCATGGATGGGACGCTGGCATTAGGGCCGATCATCGCCGTCGCGGACGTGAGCCCCATAAGATTCCGCCGCAGCAGTCGTGCCCCGGCTTTCCGGGGCCGGTGATGTGGCGCATCGCGATGCAGCCGCTTGGCTGTACCGGCACCCGCAAATGCTGAGCGCAAGTTTCCGCTTCAGGAGGCGACGCAATGAAGACGTATTCGATCGCGGCCATTCCCGGTGACGGTATCGGCAAGGAAGTCATCGCGGCCGGCCTCAAGGTGCTGGAGGCGCTCGCGGTACGCGATGGCGGTTTCCAGCTTGCCGTGAAGTCCTACGACTGGGGTTCGGACTATTATCGCAAGCACGGCCGCATGATGCCCGATGACGGCCTCGCCGCGATCCGCGATGCCGATGCCATTTTCTTCGGCGCAGTGGGCGCACCCGATGTGCCCGATCACATCACGCTCTGGGGCCTTCGGCTCGCGATCTGCCAGCCCTTCGACCAGTACGCCAACGTCCGCCCGACCCGCATTCTGCCGGGCATTGCGAGTCCGCTCGCCGGCGTCACGGCGAAGGATCTCGACTGGGTCATCGTGCGCGAGAATTCCGAAGGCGAGTACGCCGGCGTCGGTGGGCGCGCGCACCGCGGCCTTCCCGAGGAAGTGGCGACCGATGTCTCCGTTTTCACGCGCACCGGCGTCGAGCGCATCATGCGCTTTGCCTTCAAGCTCGCGCAGTCGCGTCCGCGCAAGCTGCTCACCATTGTGACGAAGTCGAATGCGCAGCGTCACGGCATGGTCATGTGGGACGAGATCGCGGCCGAAGTCGCGAAAGACTTCCCCGACGTTACGCACGACAAAATGCTCGTCGATGCCATGACCGTGCGCATGACGCTCAAGCCCGGCTCGCTGGATACGATCGTCGCGACGAACCTGCACGCCGATATCCTCTCCGATCTCGCTTCCGCACTCTCAGGCTCAATCGGTGTCGCGCCAACCGCGAACGTCAATCCCGAGCGGCGCTTTCCCTCCATGTTCGAGCCCATTCACGGATCGGCTTTCGACATTACGGGTAAAGGTATCGCCAACCCGATCGGCACGTTCTGGTCTGCGGTCATGATGCTGGAGCACCTCGGCGAGAATGCTGCAGCGCAGCGCCTGATGCGCGCGATCGAGCGGGTCACGGCCAATCCGGACCTGCACACGCCCGATCTCGGCGGCCGCGCGACAACCGATGCCGTGACCGATGGCATCTGTGCGGTCCTGCGGGCCGATAACTCTTAATGCGAAGAGAGAGGCGACATCGCCGATCAAGGTCGCTATTAGGAGCTTAGTGAGCACAAAACGTCCGCCGTGAGCGGATGGCGTGCTCTAAGAACAAGCAGATGGCGCGGGCAAAACCGCGGTCGAAGGGATCACCCAGTTCAACGTCCAGAGGATAACGAGAGATATGCGGAATAAACTCACGAGACTTTTGGCGCTTCCGTTGGCCATTTTGGGACTGTCGGCAGGCGCCCAGGCCCAGACGCCGGATCCGAGCTGGCCTCAGACCCTGACACTCGGGACTGCGTCGGTCGGCGGCACGTACTTCGTCTACGGCCAGGTTTGGGCTTCGATGGTCAACGGCAAGATCGGCACGAAGATCAGCACCCAGCAGACGCAGGGCCCGAACCAGAACATCATCCTGACGGACAGCAAGCAGATCGACTTCGGCATGACGACCATGGGCGTCGCGCTGCAGGCATGGAACGGCGAGGGCGCCTGGACCAAGGGCCAAAAGTACAACAACATTCGGGCGATTTTCCCGATGTACGACACGCCTTTCCACTTCATCACGCTCGAGAAGAACCCGATCAAGGCTGTTGCTGACATCGCCGGTAAGCGCGCCGGCGTCGGCCCGCGCGCGGGCACTTGCGGCACCTACTTCCCGATGATGTTCGACACGCTCGGCATCAAGGCCACCGTCCGCAACGGTCAGGGCTCCGATATGGCCGCCAACCTGCAGGACGGCCTGATCGACGTGTTCCCGTTCTGCGCGGGCGTGCCCATCGCGGCCTACTCGGAGTTGGAGACGACCAACAAGGTGCGCTTCTTCACCTTCACGGCCGATGAGCTCGCCAAGCTGAAGAAGGCCATGCCCGAGCTTTCCGACTCGACGATCCCAGCCGGCACCTACAAGCAGCAGACCGAGGATCACAAGACGGTCGGCGTCTACAACTTTGCGATTGCGCACAAGGATGTCCCCGACAGCCTCGTGTATGCGGTGGTCAAGGCCGTGCTTGAGAACAACCCCGAGATGGTCAAGGGCCACGCCGCGTCCAAGGAGACGCTGACGGAAAACTGGGACCGCAATACGTTCCTCCCCTTCCATCCGGGTGCTGTGAAGTACTTCCAGGAGAAGGGCATCAAGCTTCCCGAGAAGCTGCTGCCGCCCAAGAGCTGAGGGCTGCGTGACGTAGTATCGAACGGGTCGTGGCGCTGCCACGGCCCGTTCGGCTATCCGACGACCAAACGATGAAGCATTAGACGTAAGGGGCAGGGCACCGTGAGCACCAACACCAAAGAAGCGGACCTTGAGGTGAAAGCCCCCGTCTCCGACGAGGAGTTTATTGGCACCCGGCGCGTTCTGCGGAGCTGGGAGTTGAAGCTCGTCGCTGTGCTCTGCGTCACCTTCACGCTGTTCCATCTTTTCGTGCTCAATGTCTATTCCCTCGAGCCATTGCTTTTCCGCGCCGTTCACGTGGGCTGGGGCTTGGCGATCGGCTTTCTGATCTCGGCGCCATTTTCGCGCGCCGGGTCGGACGGCATTCCCTGGTACGACTGGATTCTCTCGATCGCCTCAGCCGCCACCGCGGTCTACATCTGGTGGGAGCTTGACGGCCTTCTTTTCCGAGCGGGCGCGCAGTTCACACCGGGAGACATCATCGTCGGCGTCACGGGCACGTTCCTCGTGCTCGAGATCTCGCGGCGCATGACCGGCCTGGCACTGCCTATCATTGCCGGCGTCTTCATTGTCTACTGCTTCGTCGGTCCCTGGATGCCGGGTGTCCTGCGCCACAACGGCTTCGCGGTCGACCGCTTCTTCACGTATATCTATAGCGAGTACGGCATCTTCGGCGTCACAACGCAGGTGTCGTCGACCTATATCATCCTGTTCGTGACATTTGCGGCATTCCTCACGGTCTCGAAGGCCGGCGACTACATTAATGACGCAAGCAACGCACTGTTCGGCTGGGCGCGGGGTGGGCCGGCGAAGGCGTGCGTGGCGTCGGGCGTGGCGTTCGGCGCGATCTCCGGCTCGGCGGTCGCCAACGTCGTCGCCTCCGGAATGGTGACGATCCCGATGATGCGCCGGGTCGGCTATGACCGGCCAACGGCTGCAGCGATCGAGGCAACTTCCTCGACAGGCGGCCAGATCACGCCGCCGGTACTCGGCGCTGGCGCCTTCCTTATGGCCGAGATCACCGGAATCCCTTACACGACGATCGCGGTTTCAGCGATCATTCCGTGCCTCCTCTTCTACATTGCCTGCTGGATCCACGTGGATCTGCACGCGATCCGCCTCGGCGTGCGCGGTCTGCCCTTCTCGGAACTACCGCCAATCAAGGCGATCCTGCCGCGGGTCTATCTTGTGGCGCCGATTTTCGTTCTGATCTGGGTGTTGCTCGACGGCTATTCACCGTTCCGCGCGGGGTCGCTCGGCATCGTGGCGGCTCTTTTCTGCGGTGCCATTGCGATCTGGCTGAAGGACTTCAAGTCTGACGGCAGCGTCAGTACGGATGGTGCCGACAGTATCGGTGCCATGTTTCTCAGTGGCCTGCTGCGGTTCGTGATTCTCGGCGGTCTCGGCTTCGGCATGATGGCCCTGATGGTGCACGTATTGCCGCTTCTGCCGCAATCCGTCTCGCTTGCCGCCTCGATCGCACTTATAGCCGTGCCGGCGCTCCTCTTTGGCTGGCAGCGTACGCTCGGTGCTCTCGAGAAGGCCGCGCGCGACAGCATTCAGCTTGTTGCCGTGTGCGCGTGCGCTGGCATCATCGTCGGTGTGGTCGCGCTCACTGGAGTCGGTGGCCGGTTCTCCGAGCTCATCCTGGCAGTCGCGGGCACCAACCAGCTTCTCGCCATGGTCTTTGCTGCGATGATTGCGCTCATTCTCGGCATGGGTATGCCGACGACGGCAGCGTACGCCATCGCTGCAGCGGTTATCGCGCCTGGCCTATCGCGTATGGGTGTGGAGCCTCTCGTCGCGCACATGTTCGTCTTCTATTTCGCGGTGATCTCGTCGATCACGCCGCCCGTGGCGCTCGCGTCGTTCGCCGCGGCGGGCATGGCGCAGGCCGATCCGTGGAAGACGTCGTGGACTGCCGTGAAGTTCGGCCTCGCGACCTTCCTCGTGCCCTTCATGTTCTACTATTCGCCCGTGCTGCTTATGCAGGGCGAGTGGCCGTCTATCATCCAGGCCTTCGTTACGGCTGCGATCGGCGTGTGGTTCCTCGCGGGCGCGAGCGAGGGTTGGTTCGGTGGGAGCCTCGCGATGCCGCTTCGTCTCGTGATGGCTGTCGCGGCGCTGTGCATGTTGCATCCAGGCTCATACAGCGATGTGTTCGGTTTGGCCCTGGGTGTGCCGATCTACATCTATCAGCGCTTTATGGGCGGTGGCGGGAAGCCGCAGCCCGCCTGATCAGGACATGAAGTAATCGCGTAGCGATGCGATGAGCGTTGCTACGCCGATGACCGCGAGCGTGGCCATGGCCGCGCGACGGAAGTGGCGCGCGCCACCATAGGCGAAGTAGCGGCTCCCGAGCAGGATGGAGCCGCCGTAGATCGGCAGCAGCAGCAGGCCGATCACGATCGCCTTCATCGTGAAAAGACCGAAGTACACGAGCGGCAGCAGCGACGAGATCGAGATCGCCGTCATGAGCGCGAGGACGTTCCCGCGCTGCTGGGCCGGCGTGCCGGGCCGCGATAGTGCGACGGCGACGACGGGCGGTCCGCCGATACCGGCTACGCCTTGAACAAGACCGCCGGCCACCCCGGCGCCGATAAGAACTGGGCGCCCCACCTGCTGCTCGAGCTTCCAGCCGCGCATGAGCATGACGACCATGATCACGACGAGCGCGGAGATGACGACCTTCATCAATGCCGGGCTGACGCTCACCAGAATCCAGGTGCCGAGCGGCGTGCTGAGTAGAATGGCGAGCGAGATCGGCACCACGATCGGCCGTTCGGACGTGCGGATGGCATCGGGCAGAAGCTGCAGCAGCGTTGGGATGCCGACGACGCTCATGGCGGCAACGGCGAGGCGCGGCTCATAGGCGAGGCTCAGCACCGGAATGGTCACCAGCGCCGCGCCGAAGCCGACAAAGCCGCGCATGAACCCGCCGATGACCGTCGCCAGGCACACCGCGACAAAGCGCGCGTCGAGCGGCACCCCGAAGATTTCCGGCACTGCGTTCCTCCCGCCCCTGCGCAAGCGGCGCATGATGGCGTTTCGCCCGTCCGTTGGCCAGCGCGCCGGCCGCAGGGGGATGCGTTACGAGCGCATGAGGTATGGCGGTCAGGCCTGAAGCCCAGCGCGCTTCTTGGCGAGCGCGCGATCGACGAAGCCGAGCCGGTCCTGACCCCAGTAGATGATCCCATCGAGAACGAAGGACGGCGCACCAAACACGCCGAGCGCCAAGGCCTCTTCGCTGTATGTTCGGTAGAGATCCTGTACGCGGGCACTTTTCTCGGCGGCGACCAGGGCCGCGCCGTCATAGCCGTTCTCGTCCGCGATTTCGCGGCGCACGTCGGGAAGCGCGATGTCGCGCTCTTCAGCCCATACCGCGCGCAGGATGGCGTGCGAGAGTGGGAAAGCATCGAGCCCCTGATCCTGTGCAGCGATGACCATCCAGCCGGCATACTTGTTCCAATCGGGATCGGCGGGCGTCTGGTGCGGATAGTGCTTGGGCTTGAGCACGAGTGGCATCCCGAGATATTCGCTCCAGCGGGCGAGTTCGACATCGTGGTAGGCGCGCCTGGGAGCGGGGCGCGTGCGGATGGGCACGCCGCCGGTCTTCGGCACGACGGCTTGGAAGTCGTAGGGTTTCAGCAGGAGGCGCACGCGATGGCGGCGCACGATGTCCTGAAGCTCGGGACCAGCGAGATAGGCCCAGGGCGACGACAGGCTGTAGTAGCAATGAAGATCGATCATGGGCGTGCCTCTCCAGTGTCCCAATCCGTGAGTTCGTCCCACCGCGATGCTGGCGTCCCGAGCGAACTTCGGAATCAAAAGGGACGCTAGAATCATAATCTTGCTAGTGTGATTCAGATCGAGAGAAGTTCGCTCTGTACCGTGCCGCCTGATATGGCGAATTTCTCGATCATCACACCAGCATGTATGGGAGCGGAGACCAGAATGGCCGAGATCTGGCAGGGCGTGAAGAGCGCACGCGACGAGAGGGCGCTCGCGCGGCAAGCGGAGCGCGTCCGTCATGATCTCGCGATGCTGAATTATCCGCCGGCCGATTGGGTGCCTGGGAAGGTGGGGCCGGATGGAAAGCCGATGCTCGACGTGCTCGTTGTCGGCGGTGGCATGTGCGGGCAGACGGCGGCGTTCGCGCTGAGGCGTGAGGGCATCGCCAAAGTGCGCGTGATCGATCGCAATGCACGCGGTGACGAAGGCCCCTGGGGTACTTTTGCGCGCATGGAAATCCTGCGCTCGCCGAAGCATTTGACGGGGCCTGATCTCGGTATCCCATCACTGACGTTCCGTGCGTGGTACGAGGCGCAGCACGGCACTGCAGGTTGGGAGAAGCTGTACAAGGTCGGCCGGATCGACTGGCGCGACTATCTCATATGGGTGCGTGAGACGGTCGGCATCTCAGTCGAGAACGGGACGGACCTGGTTGCACTGGCGCCGACGGCCAGCGGTGTGCGCGCGACGCTCGAAAGTGCCGAGGGACGTGAGGAAGTCTGGGCGCGCAGGATCGTGCTCGCGAGCGGACGCGATGGCGCGGGCGCATTGCGCTTGCCGCAGTTTCCAGGTCTCGAAGGTGCGAGCGCCGAGGCGCGTCGCCGCGTGCTGCATTCGACGGACGGCATCGAACCCGAGGACTTCACGGGCAAGCGCGTCGGCGTATTGGGCGCTGGGGCATCGGCCTTTGACTGCGCGGCGACAGCGCTCGAAGGTGGTGCGGTTCAAGTGACGATGTTCGTGCGGCGACCGCACATGCCGCAGGTCAACAAATCCAAAGGCGCGAGCTATCCCGGCTTCATGGGCGCATTCGCGAGCTTGAGCGATGCCGATCGCTGGCGGCTGCAGTCGTACATCTTCAGCGAGCAGGCGCCGCCGCCGCACGAGTCGGTCCTGCGCTGCGATATGCATTCGAACTTTGCGCTTCATTTCTCGGAAGGGTGGACGGATGTGGCGCCGACGATCGATGCCGTGAGCGTTACGACGACCAAGCGCCGCTACGACTTCGACGCCGTGATCCTCGCGACGGGCTTCGAGGTCGATCTGACCAAGCATCCGCTTCTCGCGCTCTATGCCGACAACATCCTGCTATGGCAGGACCGCATTCCGCCGGAGGAAGCCGCGAAGGATGCCGAAAGCGCGCGTCATCCTTATGTCGGCAAAGGTTTCGAGCTGATCGCGCGCGATCCTCACCGCACGCCGGGCCTTGGGCGCATTCATATGTTCAATGTCGGCGCGAGCATGAGCCATGCGGCGCTTGCCGGCGATATCCCAGGTTTGCAGATCGGCGCGCGGCGACTTGCGGGCGACGTTCGCGACGATCTCTTTCAGGAAGACCTGCCGATACTCGAAGCGCAGCTCCGGGCGCACGACGAGCGTGAGCTCACGCCGACGCGCTATCTCGTGCCTTGAGACGCTGCAGTGGCCGATCTTCGCTGATGGGGGTCAAGCTGCTGACGCAGGATGCAAAATTGTCTCCAGCGCTGCCGAGATCGCCAGCGTGCGCCGGTCCGTGCCGCCGTGCCCGACGACCATGAGACCGGTTGGCGCATCGCCCGGCCGGTGCATGGGGATCGAGATCGAGCAGCAGTCCAGGATGTTGAACATCATGGGATTGCGCAGGATCAGCATATTGATGCGCGCGTAGTCATCGTCCTTGGCAACTTCATCGATGCGCGGCGCGATGATCGCGGTTGTTGGCATGATCACGGCGTCGTAACCGGCGGTTGCCTCGTTGTAGGCATCGATGGCTGCTGCGCGCCGCTCGAGAAGCCCAATGTAGAACGCTGCGTCCTGCTCCGTGCCGCGCATGATGCGCATGAGAACGCGCGGATCGTATTGCTCACGGCGTTTCGCGATCAGCTCGCGGTGCCAGGCATAGCTTTCCGACGCCGAGATGCCGCCCTTGTCCGTCATCTCCGCAATGCGCTTCAGCACGGGAAGCGGCGCGCGCGTGATGAGGGCGCCGGCATCGGCGATGCGTTTCAGCGCTGCCTCGAAGGCTGACGTGACATGCGCATCGAGGTTGTCGAGCACGATGGTCTCGGGCACGAGCAGGCGAAGACCCTTGAGGGAAAGCTCCGGCAACGGCGTCGGCATCTCGTTCGCGAAGACCGCATCCATGATGGCGCAGCAGTCGACCGTGCGCGCGAGCGGCCCGATCGAGTCGAGCGATTTGGCGAGCGGCACGACGCCGTCGATCGGCACGCGTCGCGCCGTCGGTTTCCATCCGACGACACCATTGAAGGATGCCGGCACGCGGCAGGAGCCGCCCGTATCCGTGCCAAGTGCGCCATAGGCCATGCCGTCGGCGACAGCCACGCCCGAGCCCGATGATGAGCCACCGGGGACGCGGCGCTCCGAGCGTGCCCAAGGCGATGCCGGCGTGCCGTAGTGCGGATTGATGCCGAGTCCGGAATAGGCGAACTCGGTCATGTTCGCGCGGCCGATGAAGATGAATCCGGCGCGACGCAGGCGCGCGACGGCTGGTGCATCGCTCGTGGCAGGGGGCGCGTCGGCGAGCGCGCGCGATCCGGCCGCCGTGGTCTCGCCCGCGATGTCGGCCAGATCCTTGATCGCGACGGGAATGCCCGCATAGGGCGACAGCGCGGCGCCTGCCGTCCGCAGCGCATCCATGGCATCGGCCGCTGCGCGCGCGCCCTCGGCGTTGACCTTGATGAATACACGCGCGCCTTCGCCTGCCGGGTCGCCGATCCGTGCGAGACAGTCCTCGACGAGCTTGCGGCTCGTGGTGGTGCCGCGCGCGAGGTTACGGGCAAGGCTCGCAAGCGTCGGCTGATGGCGCGTCATGGCTGGATTCCTCTCGCGGTGTGGCGGCGGACTTCGGTGCGGGGCGACGCATCAACATGAGCGCTCAGGCGGGGTTGGCGCAAGCGCCCGGCCTGCACGACTTCGATGCATTATGGCGCGCTGTGAGGCGCGACCATATCGAGCGCGCAGTGTCTCAGACGCAACGGATCAAACTCATTCTTGCTCATGAATTCATCGGCGTGTACCTTGTCCCTGCGGCAAGGTGAGGCAGGCCGCTCGATGCCGCTCCGACAGGGGTCACGGAAGGGCGGCACGGGCGAGACAGGGGTGTGGTGCGTACTCGATCGGCTTGCGGGACGAGAGCTTCTGGCAATGTGGATTGTGGTCTCCGGCGCGGGCAGGCGCGGTGGAGGCGTTACGCGTGCGCGCACTCTTGTAACGCGGCGCTCTTGCGGGCGGCGCCGGTAACGAGCGAGGCGTCCCAATGAGTACCCGCACGCCAGCGAAGGCGATTATTCCGGGCGGCGCGAGCGAATTCGGCCGACGCCATGGAAATGCCGCATCGACAGGCACTTATGAAACCGCGCGAGGCATTGTTCGCGGCGTTGAGCGGGGCTCTGATGTCCTGCCGCCGGCTGAAATGCCATCCCGGCCTGATGCACTGGATATGGATTGGCCGCCGCGTCCGCGGACAGCCGACGAGCTCCGGGCGCGGTTCCAGGATGGTTATCCGGCCAGCACCGGCGCCGCACGGGGGAATCCAGTCGATCGTGGGGGCAGACGCCTCACGGATTTCGATCTGGACGAGCAAGAGGAGCGTCTGCGTATGCCTGAGCCCATGCCAGCTTCATGGCTCTCACCCGTCCAGCCACAGCCGCCGAGCGCCATCATGCGCCATCTGACTGGCGCCGCTCTCGGGCTCACGGTAGGGCTCGCCATCGCCGTGCCGGCCGTGCTCTGGCAGAAGGGCCGGATCGATCCGATCAGCTCTTTTGCTCATGTCGCAGAAAACTTCGGCCTGGCAGCCGCATCGCCGAAGGCCGCGGTCATGACGACCGAAACGCGCGAGCCGACCGTCGAAGTGGTGCGCGCTACGCCGCGCTCGGTCGCAGTGCCTGGCGTCGAAGTCGTGATGCCGAAGCCCGTGGCGGCATCGCCGGAGATGATCGCAGCTTCGGCATCCGTGGCGACGCTCAAGCCGGCGGCTATTGAGCTGACGCCTGCGCAAATCCAGGCCGCCAAAGCCGAGGGCCTCATGGACGATGCCCGCCGCCTCATGGGTGACGGTGATTTCCGAGCAGCCCGCAGCGTACTCGAGGATCAGGCGGTTGCGGCGATGCCGACCGCTCGCTTCCTGCTCGCCGAGACCTACGACCCGAACTACCTCGCTGCGCGCGGCGTGCGCAGTGTCCGCGCCGAGGTGCCGCGCGCTGTCGAGCTTTACCGCGAAGCTCTCGATGGCGGCATCGAGGCCGCACGCCAGCGGATCAGCGCGCTTAGGCCTTGAGTTGTTTTCTTTAGGACGGCCTGCCGGCCGGCGCGCAGTCGCGCGCTCATGAAAGGGCGTTGTCGGCTGCGGCGGTGGTGCGTTTCGCCGGAGACGCGCTCAGGAAATAAGCCCGCGATTCTTCAGCATTGCCTGCGATGTCGGCAGCCGGCCGCGGAACGCCGTATAGGCCTCGACTGGATCGCGGCGATTCCCTGCCGAGTAGATGAACTCCGCGAGCTTCTTTGCCGTCGCCGGATCGAAAGCGTTGCCGGTTTCCTCGAAGGCCTCGAAGGCATCGGCGTCCATGACTTCGGACCACATGTAGCTGTAGTAGCCCGCCGCATAGCCGCCGCCCGAGAAGATGTGCGCGAAGTGCGGCAGACGATGGCGCATGACGATCTCGCGCGGCATGCCGATACGCCTCAGCATCTCGGCTTCGAAGCGTGAGAGATCGAAACCGTCGAAGGTATCGAGCGCGTGCAGCTCCATGTCCGCCAGCGCGGAGGAGACGTACTCGACGGTGGCGAAGCCCTGATTGAACTTGCTCGCCGCATCGAGCCGCTCGACCAGGGCATCGGGGATCGGTGCGCTGGTCTTGTGGTGGCGGGCGTACTTCCGCAGAACCCCGCGCTGTTCGAGCCAGTGCTCATAGAGCTGCGAGGGCAGTTCGACGAAATCCGTCGAGACGGCGGTGCCCGCGATCGAGGGATAAGTCACGTCGGACATGAGGCCGTGCAGTGCGTGTCCGAACTCATGGAAGAGCGTGCGCGCATCATCGAAGCTGAGCAGCGTCGGCTCGCCGTCGCCGCCGCGTGCGAAATTGAGCACGTTCACGATGATGGGATGGATATCGGCCTTGAGGCGCTGCTGGCTGCGGAAGGCGCTCATCCACGCGCCCGAGCGCTTCGACGGACGCGCGAAATAATCGCCGACGAAGACGCCGAGATGGCTGCCATCGGCGCGCTTCACTTCCCATGTGCGCACATCGGGATGGTACTTCGGAAGGTCCGTGCGCTCTTCGAATGTGAGGCCGAACAGACGCGTTGCCGTATCGAACGCCGCCTCGATCATGCGGTCGAGCTGCATGTAGGGCTTGATCTCGGCCTCATCCAGATCGAACTCGGCCTTGCGCACTTTCTCCGCGTAGTGCCGCCAGTCCCAGGCCTCGACCTGGAAGTTGCCGCCCTCGCGATCCACCATGCGCTGGAGCATGACGCGCTCTTCGCCCGCCTTGGTCACGGCCGCCGCCCATACTTCGTCGAGCAGCCCGCGAACGGCTTCAGGCGTCTTTGCCATGGCGTCTTCGAGGCGGAACTTGGCGAACGTCGCGAAACCGAGGAGCCTTGCGCGCTCGGCTCGCAGCGCCAGGATCTCCGTCGCGACCGCGCGGTTGTCGTGCTCGCCGCCGCCTTCGCCGCGCTTGATCCAAGCGGCAAAGGCAATCTCGCGCAGGTCGCGCCGCGTCGAGAACTGCAGGAAACTCTCGATGCTCGATCGTGCGAGCGTGATGACGTGCTTGCCGGGATGCCCGAGGTCGTCGGCCGCACGCTTCGCCGCCGCGCGCACGAAATCAGGCAGGCCCGCCAGATCGGCCTCGCTTTCGAGAACGAGCTTGTAGCCCTGCTCGTCGGCAAGAATATTCTGCGAGAAGGTCGTGCCGAGCGTCGCGAGCCGCGCGTTGATCTCGGCCATGCGCTTCTTGGCTTCGGGTGCGAGGCGCGCGCCGGCCCGCACGAGGCTCGAATGCGTGCGCTCGAGGACGCGCCGCTGCTCGGCATCGAGTTTCTGGCGCAAGCCGCGCTGGACGATCGTGTCGACGCGCGAGAAGAAGCGCGGGTCGAGCGCTATGGCCGTGCTGTGCTGTGAGAGGATCGGCGCGATATCGCGCTCGATGGCCTGCAGATCGGGGTTCGTGTCGGCGCTCGTCAGATTGTAGAACACGCGAAGGACGCGCGTGAGCATCGCGCCGGCCTTCTCCATGGCCGCGACCGTATTGGCGAACGTCGGCGAAGCGCTGTTCGAGAGGATCTTCTCGACTTCGGCCTTGTGTGTCTCGATGGCCTTGTCGATGGCCGGGCGGAAGTGCGCCGGTTTGATCTTCTCGAAAGGCGGCAACTCGAAAGGCGTCTTCCATGCCCCGAGCAGCGGATTGCGTGCGGTTGCCGCGCCGTTGGCCTTCGCTTTTCTGTCGCTCATGCGGGTCTGCCTTCTGTGTTCGGGGCGTTGATGCCGGCAACGAGGTAGCGGTTCAGCCGCTCGGTGAAGCGCGCGGGATCGATCGGCAGTTCGCCTTCGACGATGCGCGCCTGATCGAGAAGAAGGTGCGCGAGATCATCGACGACTGCTAGGTCCGCGGCAATGCGTGCGCGATCGATGGCGCCGATGAGAGGGTGACCGGGATTGATTTCCAGGATCGGCTTCACGTTGATGCCGCGCTGCTGGCGCTGCAGCATACGCTCCAGTGTGCGATCGGGGCCGTGTGCGGTTGCGACGAGGCAGGCCGGCGAGCTGACGAGGCGCTGCGAAACTTTCACGTCCTCGACTTCTTCACCGAGCGCGGCCTTGAGCGAGGAAATGAGATCGCCGACATCCTTCGGCGCGTCGGCCTTCGCTTTCGCGGCCTCTTCATTCAGCGGGACGGCAGAGAGATCCACATCGCCCTGCGAAAGCGACTTCAAAGATTTGCCGTCGAACTTCGGGTTCGCCGTTGTCCAGAAAGCGTCCACGGGATCGGGTAGCAGCAGCACCTCGACACCGCGCTCGCGCGCCGCTTCGAGCTGCGGACTAGCCTTCAAGCGATCGAGGCTCTCGCCGACGAGATAGTAGATCTCCGACTGACCTTCGCGCATGGCGGCGACATACTCGCCGAGCGAGCGCCAGCCATCACCCGCAGTCGAGCGGAAGCGCGCAATCTTGAGGAGTTGATCGCGGCGCTCGAAATCCTCGTAGATGCCTTCCTTCAGGACTTGGCCGAAGGTTTCCCAGATCGGGCTGAACTTCTCCGGTTCCTTGTTCGCGAGCGTCTCCAGCTCGCCGATGATCTTCGCCGTCACTGCGCGGCGGATCTGCGCCACGGCCGGATTGTTCTGCAGCATCTCACGGCTGATGTTGAGCGGCACATCCTCGCTGTCGATGACACCGCGCACGAAGCGCAGATAACCCGGCAGCAGCGCTGCATCCTCGGTGATGAACACGCGCCGGACGTAGAGCTTCACGCGCCCCTTGCGCTCGACATCGAACAGATCGAACGGCCGCTGCGTCGGCACGAACAGGAGCGCGGCATAGGACTGGCGCCCTTCGGCCTTGTAGTGGACGGTCAGAGCGGGCGCATCGAGCTGTCCGGCGAGGCTGCGATAAGCCTCGGTGTACTCGTCCGCCGTGACTTCGCTCTTCGAGCGCTGCCAGAGCGCACTCGCCGAGTTGAGCTGCTTTGCGATGCCGTCGGCGCCGATCAGCTCGACGGGAAAGAGAATGTGATCGGAGTAGGTTTTGACGATCCGCTCGATCTCGTAGTCGTCGAGGAAGTTGCGAGCATCGTCCTTCAGATGAAGCGTGATCCGCGTGCCGCGCGGCACCTTGGCAGCTTCGGCCTCGGGTGCGGCTTCGATGCTGAAACCGCTCGCACCGTCGGATGTCCAAAGCCACGTCGTCGTCTCCCCGGCCTTGCGGCTCACGACCTCGATGTGATCGGCCACCATGAAGGCGGAATAGAAACCGACGCCGAACTGCCCGATGAGCGCCGAGTTCTCGCCGTCCTTGCCGATCCGTTCGATGAAGGCGCGTGTGCCGGAGCGGGCGATCGTGCCGAGATTCTCGGCGAGCTCGCTGTCGCTCATGCCGATGCCGTTGTCGGCAATGATTAGGCGGCCGGCTTCCTTGTCCGTCTCGATGCGGATGGCGAGGCGTGCATCATCGCCGATCAGCTCCGGCTGCGCGATCGCCTCATAGCGGAGCTTGTCGCACGCGTCGGACGCGTTCGAGATCAGCTCGCGCAGAAATATGTCCTTCTCAGTGTAGACCGAATGCACCATGAGGTGCAGCAGGCGCGACACCTCGGCCTGAAAGGGGCGTGATGCTGCCGGCGACGGGCTGTCGGTGCTCATCGCGGTAATTCTCCTGGTTTACGCGACATCGGTGGCCATCGGGGCCACCTTGGGGTTGCTTCTGATAAAGCGCTGGGCGGCGCCGGTTCAAGTCCCGTGGTCGTCTGTATCCGGATGGCCAGGGCTGCAAATCGGGTTTGCCGGCCGCCCGCGCCGCGTTAGGGTGGCGCCGCCAACGTGCCCATAATATTCCCGAGGAACGCCATGCCCTTCGATCCTGCTGCCGCTGCGCGATACATTGCCGAGGCTCATCGTACGCGGTCGACGTTCCGCAATCTTCCCGAGGAAATCGCACCAAAAACGATCGACGAGGCCTATGCGGCGCAGGAAGCGCTGCGCGATCTGTGGACGCCGCTTTATGGCGAGGTCGGTGGTCTCAAGATCGCGACGACGACCAAAGTTATGCAGGCGCTCATGGGCATCGATCATCCCTGCGGCGGCGTCATCTATTCGAAGCGAATCCACGCGTCCCCCGCGACCATCAAGCTCGCCGACCACATGCACGTCGTCATGGAATGCGAGCTCGCTGTGCGTGTCGGTAAGACCTTCGAGCCGCGTGCAACGTCCTATACGCGCGAAGAAGTCCGCGCCGCGGTTGCCGAGGTCATGCCGGCCTTCGAGCTGATCGAGGACCGCAATGCGGACTACAAGTCCTCGAAGGCGCAGTCCTTGATCTGCGACAACGCGTGGAATGCGGGTATCGTGCTCGGCGCGCCGGTGAAGGTGCCGGCGAGCCTGGATCTCAATGGTCTGACGGGCAATCTGACCACGGGCTCCGGCAAGCACAGCGGCAAGACGGACGATCCCATGGGCGCGCTCGCCTGGATCGCGAATTTGGCGGCATCGCGCGGCAAGCCACTTGCGGCCGGTCAGGTCGTCATTACCGGCAGCCTCATTCCGACGCTGCCGATTGCTCCGGGTGAGACCTTCGATTTCGCGATCGAGGGCATCGGTAACGTCCGCGCCACCGGCGCGTAAGCAAATACAAAACAACGGATGATCAGCGAGATATGCAACACGAGACGGCGAAAGACCTGACGCGGCGTGAAACTTTTGACCTCTTCACGCCGGTCACGATCCGATTCTGCGATACGGACAAGCTCGGCCACGTCAACAATGTGTCCATTGCGTCGTACGTCGAGGCAGGGCGCTGCGACCTCTACTACAAGCTCATGCAGGATGCCGGCACAGACGCGAAGATCGATTTCGTGCTGGCGCGGGCGGCGATCGATTTCCGGCGTGAGATCTTCTATCCGGGCACGGTCGAAGTGGGTTCGCGCTTCCTGAAGCTCGGCAATCGATCGGTCACGAGCGGCTACGGCATCTTCGTCGGCGAGAATTGCGTCGCGACCTCGGAGTGCGTGAACGTGTTTTTCGACATGTCTACCCGCAAGTCCGTCGCGCCGGATGGCAAACTGCGCGAACTGCTCGAGGTGGCCGTCGGACGTTAAAATTTCCCCTTCTCCCCGTTGAAGAAACGGGGAGAAGGGAACGTGCGGCGCGATCCATCTCCTCACAACTTGATCACTGCTCATTTCGCCCCGGCCTTGGCGCCGCGCTCGGGCCATGTTTTCCTCGCATCGAAAATGCACATGCGATTCGTGCGCCGGAGGTGACGCGACCACGCTTGCGTGGCGGACCCTGGCGGCAACCCGGCCATATCGGCCGTTGGAGGGGCATCCGCATGGCCATACGCTGGCCCTGGCGCCGCAAGAACGAAGGTTTCGAGTGGCACAAGTACGTCAAGACGACGATCGCCGTTCGGCGTGAGCATCGCCGTGAGCGAGCGGAAGAGATCAAGCGCTCGGCGCAGGATGGCGCCGTTCGCGCGGCGGAAGGTGCAGTGCGGCTCGGACGTCAGAGCGCCGAGGTTGCCGGCAAGAAAGCGCGTCGCGCTTCGGCTGCCTCCAAGCGCAACGTACGCATGGGCCTCGCTGCCTCTGGTCGCGGATTGAGGCGCGCATTCGATGCGTCTGCCGCCGGTTCGCGGCGCTTTTTTGCGGCTTCGGGACGTGGCATCCGGAACGCTTCGATCGTTTCCGCGCAGGGCATTAGGCGCGCCTCGGTGGCGTCGGCTCACGGCATCAAGAACGGTGGGCAGTATGCAGGTGCAGGCCTTGGCGCGTCTGCACGCTGGCTTGGCCGTGCGGGGCTCGGCAGTGCGGCTTGGACGGGCGGCGGCCTTGCAGCGATGAGCCGTGTCGCCGGTGGTGGACTCGGGACGGCGGGCCGTCCGATCCTGGATTTTCTCGGGCGGCCGGGCGTGTCCGGTCCGCTATTGCTCGCAGGTGTTGTAGCGCTCGTTTCCGGGCTGGCGCGTCCGCTCCTGACGGGCGCCCTGGACCGCGAGGCGATGCTGATCATCGCCATCGGTCTGGTCTGCCTGCTGGCCGGCCTGACGCCGCGCCTGCGCTACGGCGCCGCGCCCGCGATCCTGGCCGCCGCATCCGCGCCACTGCGGCGCATTCCGCCGCGGATCGGGCAGACGCTTGCCGGTGGTGGCGCGATCGTCGCGGCCGTGCTGGCTACCATATGGCTCTGGCCGGCGAGCCTCACGCCACCCGCCCCGAGCCTGCCGACCTTGCCGACAATGTCTCTGTCGAGCTTCGTGCCCTTCAAAGCATCAGAGCCGCCGATCGTCGGCCGCGCCTATGCCGTCGGCGGTGACACGCTGCGCATCGGCCGCCAGACAGTTCGCCTCGATGGCGTCGAAGCGCCCGATCGTGACCAGATGTGCTTGCGTGCGAACAATCGCCGCTGGCGCTGCGGCGAAGCTGCCCAGGCGGCGCTATCCCGCCTCGTCTCAGGCCGGCAAGTGACATGCGAGCCTGCCGGCAAGCACGACGCCGGCCACGTCCGCGCAAGTTGCTCCGTGGCTTCCAATGATCTCGCGGCTTCGCTCGTCGAGGGCGGCCATGTGCTCGCCGAGGCGGGAATGATGGCGCGCTACCGCAGCGCCCAGGCCAAGGCACAGCAGGCCAAGGCAGGTCTCTGGAGTGGTCCGGATACGCCTGAACGGCCCGCCGAATGGCGCTCGCGGTTGTGGAACGAGGCGCGCGCCAAGGCGCCCGAAGGCTGCCCGATCAAGGGCAAGGTGGCTGGCCGGCGCGGCGATGCCGTCAGGACCTACCATCTGCCATGGTCGCCCACCTATATGAGGCTGCGGGTCGTGTCGGCGCGCGGCGAGCGCTGGTTCTGCAGCGAGGCGGACGCGCGGGCGGCGGGCTTTGCGCCGGCCGAGATCGACGGATAGGCGGCGAATAGCCGTTGATCTTCTGCCGGATGCGGAGGGCTGCGTACGTTTCGGAGTATCCATGACAGAGTCCATTCCAGCAGTGCGCAAGAAGCCCAGGGCGCGCACAGTTCGGCGAGGGGTGAGGCAGATGGGTAAGGTTCTCCTCTATCTGTTTTTGATCCCGCTCGTGGCTCACGCTGCTTGGTGGACGTGGAATAACACCGCATGGAACTGGCGCAGTGCCAACTGGTCGCCATCCGGCATCCTCAAGCCCGCTACTGCCGATCCTGATCCCGTCGTTTACGTGCTGGCGGGCCGCACAGGGGGCTGGAAAGGCATCTTCGCGCACCACACCTGGGTCGTGACCAAGGAGGCGGGCGCCTCGCGCTACAGGCGCTATGATGTGGTCGGCTGGGGGCGGCCCGTGCGGACGGATCACCTTTCGCCGGACAGCCACTGGTACAGCAATGCGCCATCCATCGTGGCGTCCATCCGCGGGCCGGCCGCCACGGCCGCCATTGCCGATATCGAGCGTGCCGTCGCCGAGTATCCCTTCTCGAACGCCGGTAGCTACAAGGCATGGCCGGGACCGAACTCGAATACGTTTATTGCCTATCTTGCCAGGGAGGTACCGGCTTTGGCTCCCGGCCTGCTGCCGACTGCCATCGGCAAGGATTTCACCGAAGGGCCGGTCTACCTCGGCCTCACGCCGAGCCGGACGGGCGTCCAGTTTCTGGCCAAGGGCCTCGTCGGGGTCACGGTCGCCTGGGTTGAGGGCATCGAGCTCAACTTCATGGGCGCCGTTGCGGGCGTAGATCTGCGCCGGCCGGCGCTGAAACTGCCCGGGTGGGGGCGTATCGGCTTGCCCTGAAGCGTCAGAAATGCCGATAATCAGCCGCTTTCTGACGCTTTCGCCCCCCGCGACAAAATCGTTGACTTAGGGTGTTGACCTTATAATTCGAGCTGTATATTTTGCGCCCACTCTCACGGTAGGTCGTAGGGCGCTATCGGGCGGGGCTTTGCAGGCACAGAAGCCGACATCGGCGACCATGAGCTGCCTGCGATAAGAAGCTTCCGGCTCATTGCTAGCTGCCTCTAAACACTATCGTTCTCAAGCAGAGGACAATTTCGGACCAAGATCGGCGCCCCGCGAAGGCGGAACGTTCGATCCTCTGGTGTTGCGAGCTGGGGGCCCCGGGAAAAGGGCAACTCGGCTCGTAAGGTTTGGCGCATCCGTTCCCGATGTGGGGCGGGTGCTCGAGGTACGGACGAGGCTCGATGCCGACAATTCAGCAGCTGATCCGCAAGCCGCGGGTGAAGCCCCGGGAGCGTAACAAGGTCCCGGCCATGGAGGCCTGCCCGCAGAAGCGTGGCGTGTGCACGCGCGTCTACACGACGACGCCGAAGAAGCCGAACTCGGCGCTGCGCAAGGTCGCCAAGATCCGCCTCACGAACGGCTTTGAGGTCATCGGCTACATTCCGGGTGAGGGTCATAACCTCCAGGAGCATTCCGTGGTGATGATCCGCGGCGGCCGCGTGAAGGACCTTCCGGGCGTGCGCTACCACATCATCCGCGGTGTGCTCGACACGCAAGGCGTGGCGAACCGCAAACAGCGCCGTTCGAAGTACGGCGCCAAGCGGCCGAAGTAAGATCCGAGATACAAGCGGGCGCCGCCCTATGTGGAGCGGCGCTCTCGTATTTGGAAGACTGGCCCTGAGCGGGCGGCACAAGAAGATACGAAAAGGAACGAGCGCATGTCGCGTCGCCATCGTGCCGAGAAGCGGGAAATCAACCCGGACCCCAAGTTCGGGGATCTGGTGGTGTCCAAGTTCATGAATTCGATCATGAGCGAGGGCAAGAAGTCGACGGCCGAGCGCATCGTCTATGGTGCATTCGATCGTATGCAGCAGCGTGCCAAGGCGGACGCTCTGCCGATGTTCCACCAGGCGCTCGAGAATGTGATGCCCTCGGTCGAGGTTCGCTCGCGCCGCGTCGGTGGTGCGACGTACCAGGTGCCGGTCGAGGTTCGTAGTGAGCGTCGTCAGGCGCTGGCGATCCGCTGGCTGATTTCGGCGGCGCGCGCACGTAACGAGAATACGATGGAAGAGCGGCTGTCGGCTGAGCTTATGGATGCCGCCAACAACCGCGGCACGGCGGTGAAGAAGCGCGAAGACACGCACAAGATGGCGGAAGCCAACCGCGCCTTCTCGCACTACCGCTGGTAACCGGACGACGACGAGGCAACGGACATGGCCCGCGAATACGCGATCGAAGACTACCGCAATTTCGGCATCATGGCTCACATTGATGCTGGGAAGACGACGACGTCTGAACGGATCCTGTTCTACACTGGCAAGAGCCACAAGCTCGGCGAGGTGCACGATGGCGCCGCGACCATGGATTTCATGGTTCAGGAGCAGGAGAAGGGCATCACGATTCAGTCTGCTGCCACGACCACGTTCTGGAATGGCAAGCGTCTGAACATCATCGACACCCCCGGCCACGTCGACTTCACGATCGAGGTTGAGCGCTCGCTGCGCGTGCTTGATGGTGCGGTGTGCGTACTCGACGGCAACCAGGGTGTGGAGCCGCAGACCGAGCCCGTCTGGCGCCAGGGCGACAAGTATGGCGTGCCGCGCATCATCTTCGCCAACAAGATGGACAAGACCGGCGCCGACTTCTTCATGTGTCTTGAGGACATCGGTGAGAAGCTCGGCGCGCGCGCTGTGCCGCTGCAGATTCCGATTGGCGCGGAGAGCGATTTCAAGGGCGTGGTCAATCTTCTCACGATGAAGGCGATCACGTGGGAAGGTGACGACAAGGGCGCGAAGTTCACCGAGGCGGATATCCCTGC
>JAEYPL010000352.1 GCA_023410905.1 Pseudomonadota bacterium | reverse complement strand
GCCGAGCGGGCTCCCACACCTGGCGCGCACGATGCCAGAGAAGGTTGAAGCTCCCGTTTAATTGTCCCGAAGTTCTGCACGCGCTCGTTAATCAACTGGTGTCTCATTCCGTGCTGAGCGCGCCGGTTCCATGTCGCGCCGAGGGATTGGCGGATCGACGGCCCCAATTTTGTCCGGCGCCTGTCGAGAATGAGGGCGTGGCTATGCCGCCAGCGATGTCAGCTGCAAAGTGAGCCGTACGTCCCAAGGCCCCCGCATGGCTCGAGCAATAAAATTCATGATTGCTTTTTCATCATTAGACTGAGCACTGGACGGGTGCGCATGCTTCGCCTATACGAATGGACGCTATTCACATCGCCGTAATAACACCGCCCCGCAAAGCTGTGCCGGGCCGGCATTCGTTAAAGAGATATTGAGCCGGCCGCCGAGAGGGGACTGCTTTGTCGGAACGCATTCCTTCACGCCCGGGCGAGCGCCTGGCCCCTGCCTACGGGCCCCTGCTTACAGCCCCCATTCTGCCGACGCTCGCTGCACTCTCGCTCCCGAACCTCCTCGCGCTTTGTACGCAGTCGCTCGTTGCGATCGCGGAGACCAGTTACATCGGCATTCTCGGCACCGAGTCCCTTGCGGCCATGGCGCTCGTCTTTCCGATGATCATGCTCACCCAGATGATGTCCTCGGGTGCCATGGGGGGCGGTGTTTCCTCCGCCATCAGCCGTGCGCTCGGCGCGCGCGACGAGAGACGGGCCCGCGCATTGGCCCTCCATGCGCTCTTTGTGGCGGGGCTTGCCGGCGGTCTTTTCACAGTCGTCTTCTTGATGTGGGGACGCCAGATCTACGGGATGCTCGGCGGTGACACGGTTGTCCTGCCCCTCGCCCTGCAGTATTCGGGCGCCTTCTTCGCTGGCGCTTCGATCATCTGGTTCTTCAATATCCTCGCGTCGATCGCCCGCGGCACCGGCAATATGCGCGTACCCTCATCGACCGTCATTCTGGTTGCCGTGTTGCAGATCGCATTTGGAGGCCTACTCGGGCTGGGCATCGGCCCCTTTCCCCGCTTTGGCCTTGCGGGTGTCGCCGCCGGCCAAATCCTGGCCTTCCTCGCGGGAACGATCATCCTTCTGGTCTATTTGCGCTCGCGATACACGCGTCTGCGCCTCGCGTTTGTCGGTATCCGCCTCGACTGGGATCTGTTCTGGGACATTCTCAAGGTCGGTGCTGTCTCCTGCCTATCCCCGCTTCAATCCATCCTGACCGTGATCATCCTGGCGAAGTTCGTTTCCGCGTTCGGCACCAATGCCCTCGCCGGTTACGGCATCGGCGTGCGCCTCGAGCTGCTGCTCGTCCCGATCGCCTTCTCGATTGGCGCGGCCTCCGTGCCCATGGTCGGCATGGCGATCGGCGCCCGCGACGTTGCGCGCGCGCGCCGGGTTGCATGGACCGCGGCAACCGCTTCCGCCGCCATCATCGGCAGTGTTGGCGGTCTTATCGCGCTGAAGCCCGCGCTCTGGGCCTTGCTCTTCACGAGCGATCCCTACGTCGAGCTGGCAGCCGACATTTATTTGAGCGTCGCCGGCTTCGGCTTTGCCGCCTACGGCTTCGGCCTGTGCCTGTATTTTGCCTCGCAGGGCTCGGGCCGCATCCTCGGCCCCGTGCTCGGCGGCACGGTGCGCCTGCTGGTTGTCCTCATCGGCGGCACCTTGCTCGTGCAGAACGGGGGCGACTTCCGGGCCTTCGCAATACTCGTGACCATCGCCATGTTCGCCTACGGATTGGCGACGGCGCTGTTCGTCTGGCGGACCCGCTGGGATCCCGCGGACTGAGCCACAGCGTACGGGACTATTCGAGGCAGCACGTCGCTCGGGAGTTAAAGCGCCAAGGCACGGCAATCGGCGCCCGTGCACCTGGGTGCAGGGACGCTCCAATCCAACACGGTGTCCAGGCCGATAGAACGGGAGACCGCCGCCGTACTCCGGCGGCGCCTCAGCCTCCCCGCCAAGGGAAAGCTAGTTCCGATAGTCCTTGAGGCGGGTCGCGCGCAGGCCCTGCAGACCGTGTTTGTCGATCGTGCGCTGCCAGGACAGGAACTCGTCCACGGTGAGCTTGTAGCGCTCGCAAGCCTCTTCGAGGCTCAGAAGGCCACCGCGCACCGCAGCAACCACCTCGGCCTTGCGGCGGATGACCCACCGCTTGGTGTCCCGCGGGGGAAGATCGGCAACCGTGAGCGGACTTCCGTCCGGTCCGATGACATAACGCGAGCGCGTTCTGAATTGCTGGTCGGTCATGATACGCGATACACTCTCTATGATCTTGGGAGCACACTAACCGACGCGTCTTAATATCGATCTAAGGCGCGCGGTGAACGTGCCAATACTTTTCTGTTCCATTTTTATCACGCCTTAACAATATTTTGGCGATAGATCTTAAAGCTGGTTAACACTCGCGCTCAGCCCATGCCGAGACGCACGAAAGACCGTGCGGAAGCGCGACCCAGCGACTTCCCCCAACGGAAGCACAGTCCGGAAATGCGTTCGTTTAGTTGTATTTAGCGCCGGATGGCACGCTTGCCAGGCTCACTCGCTCGGCGGGCTCTCCCGCTCGATGCGATCGACAATCCAGATCGAGGCTTCATAGAGCAGGATCGTCGGCAGCATCATGGCGATCATGCTGAACGGATCCGGGGGCGATAGCACCGCCGAGGCGCCCGCAATCCCAACGATCGCGTAGCGACGCGCCGACCGCATCCCGGCCGCGCCGAACACGCCGGCTCTGGCCAACAATGTCACGATGACCGGGAGCTGGAAGATGATGCCGAAGCCCAGGATCAGCGTCATGACTAGCGACAGATACTCCGACACCTTCGGTAGGAGCTCGATCGTCGCCTTGCCGTCGCCGCCCACCTGGGGCGTGATATCGAGCGAGAACTGGATGAGGAGCGGCAGCACGACGAAGTAGACGACCAGCGTCCCCATCAGAAATAGAATCGGGGTCGCGATCAGATACGGCACGAAGGCGCCGCGTTCGTTCTTATAGAGGCCAGGCGCCACGAACTTGTAGATCTGCACGGCCACGACGGGGAACGAGAGAAACGCCGCGCCGAACATCGCGAGTTTGATGTTGGTGAAGAGCTGCTCGAGGAAGTGAGTGGCAATCAGCTTCGCGTTCTCGGCCCCGACCACCCGGACGAACGGCCAAACCAGAACATTGTAGATCGGCTTCGCGAAGAAAAAGCAGACGACGAACGTGCCGAAGAACGCAATCAGCGAATAGATCAGCCGCTGGCGCAGTTCCGTCAGGTGTTCGATCAGTGGCGCACGGGACGCGTCGATCTCGGACTGGCCGTCGTCCGGCGCAGCTTTGATCTCATCCGACTTTTGGAGTGTATCGGTCACGTTGCCTCAGGCCCCGCTCTTCGGAGAGGATTCCGCACCCGCGGCCACCGCGTGTCCACCACTGCCGTTCAGGCTGGCGCGATCGCTATGTGCGGGGGTGGGTTCCGCGCTCACGGGGGCAACCGTCGTCAGCGGCGCAACCTCAGCCACCTGCTTCATCGGAATGCCATTGGCATCGTGGGCGTCAGGATCCGTGCTCGCGGGCGTAACCGTGGTCACGGCCGTGTCGCTGGCCGTGCTCTCGCGGATCTCCTCAGGCGTATAGCCCGTCGTGTGCGGGGATGGGCGCAGCGGATCGTTGAGGTTGGCCTCCACGTCCGCTTTGATGCCGTCCATATCCTTGGTGAGGCTGTCGAGATCGCTGGTGATCGACTGCTGCGTATCGCGTACAGACTTGTCGAGATCCTGTCCGAGGCCTTCGACGTCCTTCTTGAGCTGCTCGAGCTCGCTCTCGCGCATGGCTTCGTCGAACTGCGCACGGAACTCATCGGCCTGTCGCTTAATGATGCCGAGATACTTCCCGATCGTCCGCAGCAGGATCGGGAAATCCTTCGGGCCAAGCACTATCAGGGCCACGATGGCCAGAAGCAGCATCTTCCCTGACGTGAGATCGAACATGATCGCTTTCTGTAGTGCAGCCTTAGCGTCGCGTCAAAGTTGCAGCGGCGACCGTCCGTCCGGCAAAGGCGCTCCGCGTGCATCTCGGCCGGCTCGCGGCGCACTTACCGGCAAGCCCAGCCGCGCTATCGATCGCTCGGATCGACATCGAGCAGCCGCGCGAAACCTGTGCGCGGCCATGCTGCGCTCAGCTGACCTTCGTACCGGTGGTCGATGACGTGCCGGCCGCGTGCGGCTCCGGCGGCTTGCCCTCGAGCTTCTTAGGACCCTCCGGGGTCGCGGCGGCGTCCTCGTCCTCGGACATGCCTTTCTTGAAGCTCTTGATGCCCTTGGCCACGTCACCCATGATCGACGAGATCTTTCCGCTGCCGCCGAACAGCAGCAAGGCAATGACCAGGAAGATCAGCCAGTGCCAGACGCTGAATGCACCCATTTTACAGAACTCCTTCGTGGCAGCGCAGTTGTACTGCCGCTGCGGCCGGATTTACAGAAAGTATCGCAGAAACGCCCCCTCGCAGCAAGGCGGCCCGCTCGAAAAGACGGCAAACGAAAGGGCGCCACTTGGGCGCCCCCGAGGCTCAGGCTAGGGCTACGGCTTCAGGCCGGACCGGCGGAAGGTTGGCGCCCCGCCGGTCGCGACCTCAGGCCGCTACCGTCTTGCCGTCACCGGGCTCACGCAGCACATAGCCGCGTCCCCAGACGGTTTCAATGTAGTGCTTGCCGCCCGTCGCCGTCTGCAGCTTCTTGCGCAGCTTGCAGATGAAGACGTCGATGATCTTGAGTTCCGGCTCGTCCATCCCGCCGTAGAGATGGTTGAGGAACATCTCCTTCGTGAGCGTCGTCCCTTTGCGGAGGGAGAGCAGCTCCAGCATCTGGTATTCCTTGCCCGTCAGATGCACGCGCTGACCGTTAACCTCGACCGTCTTGGTGTCGAGATTGACGCGGAGCTCGCCCGTCTCGATGACGGACTGGGCGTGCCCTTTGGAGCGGCGCACGATGGCCTGGATACGGGCGATCAGCTCGTTCTTGTGGAACGGCTTGGTCATGTAGTCATCGGCGCCGAAGCCGAGACCCCGAACCTTGTCGTCGATGCCCGCGAGACCCGAAAGAATAAGAATGGGGGTCTGCACCTTGCTGACACGAAGGGTCTTTAGGACCTCGTATCCGCTCATGTCGGGCAAGTTGATATCGAGCAAAATAATGTCGTAGTCATAAATCTTGCCGAGATCAACGCCTTCTTCACCAGTACTGGTCGTGTAAACGTTGAAGCCTTCCGACTGCAACATCAATTCGATGCTTTGCGCCGTAGCGCTGTCATCCTCTATGAGAAGGACCCGCATGCCAACCTCTCTTCCATGACCCGTAAACGGATCCGCTGCCCCAATTGTGAAGAGCACTCTATTGAACTCAGCAAGTTCATAACTTGCACATTACTTTTGAGAGGTTAACAAAGCCTAATGGTCGATTACATGAATGCTAATTCTGGGACGCTGTCCCCATGTTGCCATGGCAACCCCCTACCGCTGTAGCGACAGGCCATGGCCATAGGAAAACGAGACCCAGTAGTGCCAAGTATCCGCGCACGTCAATACATAGTGCGGTAGGCCATCCTAGCCGTTCTTGGCAGTTCAGAGGCTCGCTCGATCGCGAACCTCACGCCGACCATGCAGATCACCCAAGCTGTTGCCGAGACTTGTTTGACTGCATGCAACCCCCTAAATTGGTTAGTACATGATTTGCAAAGGTTGCTGAAGCGTACAGTGCTCGCTCTGTGATCGAAAATGGCACGCTGTGGTGTGATCCGATTCAGGCGTTGCGAAACGGCAACTTAATGCGTTTGTCTGATACTGATCCTGCGCCGGCAACCATAAGGCCGCATCGCGGGGGTATCGGAATCTCGGACGCTAGAGCTGAGATCTGTGCGCTGCTGTCAGATGCGTGTAATATGTGCGCGGAGCATATGGAGTGTGTGAGCTTGGCCGCCGTGCGGTGCGGGCTGGGCGTTGAGCGTGCATCGACGGCGTGTCGCGGATCGCGGCGGGCCGTATGCTCGTAGTAGGGGGTAACGGTCATGAAATCTCGTGACAGTGCGCTGAAACTGAAGCGCTTCGAAGCTGACGAGAAGCGCCGGAAAGTCGCGGACCTCGAGTCCATGATCCACGAATTCGAGCAGATGGCCGTGGATCTCGAGCGCCAGATCACGAGCGAGGAAGAGCGCACCGGCATTCGCAACGAAGCGCACTTCGCCTATTCGACATTCGCCCGTGCAGCCGCGCAGCGTCGGGACAACCTTCGCGCTTCGGTCGCCGATCTGCGCGAGAAGTTGGAGCAGGCCGTCGCTGTCCGCGATGAAGCCGTTGCCGAGCTCGAAGTCGCTGCGACGGCAGACGAACGCACCGGTGATCGTTCGCGCCGAGCCGACCGCGATGTCGGCGACGCACGTATGAGCTGAATGCTCGATCGCGCCGACAGTACAATCTTCAACTAAAGCTTGCTGAACGCTCGCGTTGCCGAAACGAGCTCGTGCACGATACCGGGCTCGGTCATGGCATGTCCGGCGTCCGGCACGATATGCAGCGTCGAGCCGGGCCATGCGTTGTGCAGCTCGACAGCGCTGCGCGCCGGCGTGACCACGTCATACCGCCCCTGGATGATGGCTCCCGGGATACCGCCGAGGCGATGCGCATCGCGCAGCAGCTGGCCGTCGACGTCGAGAAAGCCGCGATTTGTGAAATAGTGGCATTCGATCCGCGCGAAGGCGAGCGCATACGAGTCCGATGCGAAGGCACGCAGGCGCATGGGGTCGGGGCGCAGTGCCATGGTCGAGGCTTCCCAGATGCACCAAGCACGCGCCGCTTCGATCTGGATGCGCGGGTCGGCGTGCGTCAAGCGCCGATGATAAGCGGGTATGGGATCGTTCCGCTCGTCCGCCGGCAGTATCGAAAGAAAGGCCTCATAGGCCTCGGGGAACAGCCAGCTACAGCCATCCTCTTAGAACCAGCGGATCTCTGCCTCCCGCAGCAGAAACACGCCGCGGAGAACGAGCTCGCGCATGCGCTCGGGATGGCGTTCGGCATAGGCAATGGCGAGCGTCGCGCCCCATGAGCCCCCCATGAGCTGCCAGCGCTCGACCGCCAGGTGCCGGCGAAGCTGCTCCATATCATCGAGGAGATGCGGTGTGGTGTTATCTTCGAGGCTCGCGTTGGGCGTCGAACGTCCACAACCCCGCTGATCGAAAAGGATGATCCGGTAGCGCGACGGATCATGATAGCGGCGCATGGTCGGATTGCTGCCGCCGCCCGGTCCGCCGTGCACGACCAGGACGGGCTTGCCATCGCGATTGCCGCATTCCTCGAAATAGATCTCGTGACCGCTGCCGACCTGCAGGCGGCCGGTACGATAGGGCTCGATCGGAGAATAGAGGCTGAACTGCTCGCGTGCGGACATTCCTGCTCCCTAGCGCCGCCCATGCACGGCCCGGCGGAATGTATCATCTTTTCAATACGCGCCCAGCGCTAGCTGCCGGCTTGCCGTCGGCTTTGTTCTAGCTGCCGGCTTGGCGCCGACTTTGCTTCAGTTGCCGGCTTGGCGCCGGCGGGCCATCAGCATCTGGCGCACCTCGCGATCATAAAGCGTATCACCGCCCGGTACGCGCAAATCCCGCACCAATTCCAGCACATGGCGGCCCGGCGGAGGTGTGAGGTAACTGCCGACGCCCACGGCAATGATCGCAATGGGTGCGCCGATCGCCGCCGCCATGGGACCGGCCAACCCCATATCCGCGAGGTCGCCGCTCAGGATCCCGACGACGGCGGCCCCGAAACCGGCAAGAAGGCCGGCAATAGCACCCCAGCCATTGCAGCGCTTCCACCAGATCGACATCAGCAGCACCGGAAAGAGCGTCGAGCCGCTGAGCGCAAGCGACCACATGAGAAGCTCCAGCGGGTCGCCGGGCGTCACCAGCGCAACCCAGGCTCCGAAGAAAGTGAGCGCCACGAACGCCAGCCGGAGCATGGTCCGGCGCACGCCGTCGGCGACGACCTCACTGTGCGGTCCATTGACGATGTCCTCGGCGAGGATCGTGCCGAGCGTGGCGATCCCGGCAGCCGCAGCGGCCAGCGCTGCCCCGAGAATTCCCGCGATGATCGTGTAGATGAGGGCGACCGGCATATCGTTGGCCGTCGCAAGCACGACGAGCGCCGCGTCCCGCTTGATCGCAAAGCTCGACAGGGTCAGGCGCGCCGTCCCCGTATCGATCGATGCCCACTCACGGGCAACCAAGTTCGAGAGCCATTGCGGAAGCTGCCCCGCCGGCAGCCCCGCGATATCCGTCATGGCGATCTCGCGCAGGAAGACGCCGACCGCCGACATGGTCAAGAATACCAGTCCTACAATGCAGATCGCCCAGGCTACGGACTTTCGCGTTGCATAAACGCCGGGTGTCGCCGCAATGCGCGAGATGAACGTTGGCTGGCCCGCAACGCCAGCCATGACCGCCAGAACGGACAGCAGGAAGGCACCCTGCCCTATTCCGCTGAAGGCCGATGCAAATCGGCGCGTTGCCGCCTCGAAGCCCGGCCCCGGCAGATCGAAAGCGAAGGTGTCCGCGAACACGATGGGAATGTTCTGGACGACCTCGGCGCGCAGAAGCGCGCGCGTAATGCGCCCGTGGCTCAGTTGCGGCACGGGCAAATGCGACATCAGGATCGCGATGATCATGACCGGTATCAGCACGACGAGCAGCATCACGATCGCCTGCGCCGCGCTGGTCCAGCTCAACGAGCGCAGCCCGCCACTCACGAGCACAACGGTCAGCAGAAGCGAAAGCGCGATGGTCAATGCGAGTGGCGAGAGCTCCGTAAGCCAGCTCCCGGCCATCAGAGCGACCTTCAGCTCAGCGACGATCAGCAGCAGCAAGGGCACGCTTGCGATGGCGGCGGCGACAATGCGCAGCATAGGATTCGCAAAGCGCAGGCCCAGATAAGCCGGCACCGAGTAGGCGCCGAACTTGCGAATATAAGGCGCAATGAGAATGGCGAAGACGACGAGCCCCGTCGTCATGCCGACGGTCAGAAAGAGCGCATCGAAGCCCATCAGATAGAAGAGGCCCGGCAGCGCTGCCAGCGTCGTGCCGCCGAGCAGCGTCACCGAGAGCGCGAGACCGGTGAAGACGGCGGGTACGCGCCGGCCGGCAAAAAGCAGATCGGAGACGGCATTCGAATGTGTCGCGAGCGCGAGCCCGCCGATGAGCAGGACGAGACCGCCCGCAACGAGCGCGCGCAACAATTGATCTTCGATGCCGAGCTGCTCGAGCATGAGCGCCATGAGCACGATGCCGACGAGCAGACTCGCGAAAATGCCGAAGTAGACACCGAGCAGTGGATTGACGAGATGGCGGCTTGGCGTCAGGGACATCGGCGATCCGGATCAGCTCTCGTCAGCGGCGCACTTGCGCGCAACAGCCATGGCCTCTACGCGAAACGAACAAGCTCCCCTCGCGGTCAGCCGTCTTCATGCGCGCCGTGCCAGCGATCGATGACGTCCTGGCGGTTGGCGAAGGAGGCGACGGTGATCAGTGCGAGGACACCCACTCCGTGGGCGAGCAGGAAATATCCCCAGGGGAACCCGATGACTCGGTTCTCGTTGAGCTGCTCGGCATAGAATGGGAGGACGAGCACGACAAGGAGGAACGGCAGCAGACTGGCCGTCATCTGCCATTTCGTATGCCGCCAGTAGGGTCGCCGCTCCTTGCGCTCGATCATGCGCCGTTCTCCTTCCGATAGGCTGGCTCCTGCCCATAGGCTGGATGCCGAACCGCCGGGTTGCAGGGGCTCGCTGGCGAGAGATGTCCCCCCCATTGTGGTAAGCGTACGGCGGCCCAGGTTGCAGAGGCGATCTTACGCCCGCTCCTACAAGAACCAGGAACGCTCGCCTGAGCCCGCAAATGTTAGCCAAGACCGCGGAAACGCGCTAGTTCTTCACCCTGCACCTGTTGAAGATGCCGCGGACGCGCTCATGCCAATGACATCGACCTGCGTGCGCGAAACCTCGGCGGAGGCTTGGCTGATGGCAATTCGGATCATCGTCGTCGATGATCATCCCCTGTTCCGTGGCGCACTTACGGATGCGCTTCACCGCGCGATCGATAACGCGCGCTTCGAGCAGGCCGCCTCGCTCGCCGATCTCGAAGGTCTGATCGCCGAGCGGACCGATACCGATCTCGTGCTGCTCGATCTTGCCATGCCGGGCGTTCAGGGGCTTTCCGGCCTGCTGTTGCTCCGCGCTCAGCATCCCGACATTCCCGTCATCGTGGTCTCAGCGCACGACGATCCGACGACAATCCGCAAATGCATGGAGTTCGGCGCGTCGGGATACGTACCGAAGTCGCTTTCCGTCGAGGACATCCGCGCGGCGGTGGAAACCGTCCTCGGTGGCGGCATCTGGGTTCCCCCCGATATCGATCTTGCCCGACCTGCCGAGGACGATGCGGGCGACGTGGTGGCGCGCCTCTCGACCCTCACGCCGCAGCAGGTCCGCGTTCTCATGATGCTCGGACAGGGCCTGCTCAACAAACAGATCGCGTTTCAGCTCGGCGTTTCCGAGGCGACGATCAAGGCGCATGTCTCGGCCATTCTGCAGAAGCTCGACGTCGATAGCCGCACGCAGGCCGTGATCGCCATCAACCGCATTGAAGGCGACTGGCGCAGCGCCAAACCCTGAGGCGCGGCGTGCCCGCACTTACTCAGCCGCGACACGCATCTGCAGGGAAATGCGCGAGAGGATGGCGCGGAGCTGCGCGGCCTTGAGCGGCTTTCTCAGCAGCACGAGACCCAGCTCGCGGATCTCTCGTTGCACTTCCGGCGTGCGATCCGCGGTGATGATGACGGCCGGAACATCGCGTCCGACAGCCGCCGATATCGCCTTCACCGCCTCGACACCCGTGCCGGCATCGAGATGATAGTCGGCGAGGATGACGCTGGGCGGTGCCTCCATCTCGGCGAGCTGCGCTAGAGCCTGTTGCGCGCTTGCAGCCATCACCGATTTGCAACCCCAGCCGTCGAGGAGTGCTCGCATCCCGTCTAGCACATCGCCTTCATTGTCGATGCAGAGAACGCGGAGATTGCGAATGTCGCCGACGGCAAGCGGGACGTCAGGCGTGCGCCGGCGTATGGCGGGGCCGGATGCACGCGGCAGGCTTATCGCAAAGAGCGAACCCTTCCCCGGCGTCGAACGGAGCCTGATGGGGGCTTCGAGCACGCGCCCGATGCGCTCGACGATCGAAAGCCCGAGCCCCAATCCGCGTTCCTGAGCGGCTGTCTCGGCCAGACGGTGAAACTCCTTGAAGACGAGGACCTGCTGCGAGGCCTCGATGCCTGGCCCCGAATCGCACACTTGGATCTCGACGCGATCACCCCGTCGGCGCACTCCGAACACGACCTTTCCGCGCGGCGTGTATTTGATGGCATTCGAAAGCAGGTTCTGGAGTACGCGCCGGAGCAGCCGCGGATCGGAGTGCACGAGCGCGCGTGTGGGGACAACGCGCAGCTCGAGGCCTTTTGCGCGCGCCACCGGCTCGAAGGCGAGCGCGAGCTGCGACATGAGCTCGCCGAGCGCGACCGCGCGCATCTCAGCTTCGAGCTTGCCGGCATCGAGGCGCGAGATATCGAGCAGCGCGCCGAGGATTTCCTCGACGGCCTCGAGCGACGTGTCGACATTGTGCGCGAGGCGTAGCGGCTCCTCCGGCAGTGTCCGCTCGATGAGGCTCGATGCATAGAGGCGCGCGGCATTGAGCGGCTGCAGGAGATCGTGGCTGGCCGCCGCGAGGAAGCGGGCCTTGGCGAGATGGGCCTCGTTCAGGGCTTCGTTCACGCGCACGAGTTCGGCCGTGCGCTCGGCAACGCGCCGTTCCAGTGTCTCGTTGGCCCGCGCCAGCGCTTCCGACGCAGCAACCTGATCGGTGATGTCGAGATAGGTCGTGACGATGCCGCCCTGGGGCATCGGCGCGGTACGGATTTCCAGAATGCGGCCCATGGGCTGAAAATGATCGAGGTACGTCTCTCGCGTCACGGCAAGACGCATGAACCGATCCCGGACGTGATCCTCCACCGCGCCAGGGCCGAAATCACCGCGCACGGCACGTTCCCTCAGGATGTGCTCGAGGGGGACGCCCACCGCAACGAGATCCTCCGGCAGATTGAGCAACTCGCGATATTGCCGGTTCCAGCAGATGAGCCGCATGTCGCGATCGAAGACGCCAAGGCCATGACGCACCTGGTCGAGAGCGGACTGCAACAGATCGCGGTTGTACTGCAGGGCCTCGGACGCATCGTCGAGCAGCTGGAGGGCTGATTGCCCCGAGACGTTGCCGCGTCTCAACAACAGCGACAGCACGAGGCGGGCCGAAGCAGCACCGATCGCGCTCGTCAGCAGATGCTCCGTGAAGCGAAGCAGGTTGATATCCGCCTCGGCTTCGGCGACCAGCGGGCTCGCCCGCGAAGCCTCGTACTCCGCGAACGAGCGCTCCGCGCGCTCGCTTCCGAGATAGCG
This sequence comes from Pseudomonadota bacterium, assembly GCA_023410905.1. Classification (GTDB taxonomy): domain Bacteria; phylum Pseudomonadota; class Alphaproteobacteria; order Rhizobiales; family Hyphomicrobiaceae. The sequence continues at coordinate 3,317 of JAEYPL010000352.1, read as the reverse complement.
CACGACCGTGTGCTTGAGATCGCCGACCGTGACGCTCGTCCGCCACAGGCGGAAAGAGGGATTGGGTGCGGGAAGTGGCGGGTCGGCGGCGCCGAAGAGTTGCGCCTGCATGCGCTCGATGGGCTCGGGCGCCCGCAGGAGCGACACGAAGACATACGCGGCGACATTGGCCGTGAGGCTCCAAAGAACGCCGTGGGTCAATGGTTCGAACTGCAGATAGAGAAGAGCCTGCGGGCGCAGGAAGCCCAAGCCATAGGGCCCGTCCGCGACAAGGCTCATGGGCAGCCATCCGGCGCGGGCTACCCAGGGCAGCAACAGCGTGTAGGCCCAGATGCCGAACCCGACGAGAATGCCGGCGATGGCGCCGCGTGCCGTGCCACGCCTCCATACAAGTCCCATGAAGAACGCGGGTGCGAGTTGCGCGATCGCCGCGAAGGCAATGAGGCCGATCTGCGCCAGTGCCTGCACCTGCCCGAGCGCCCGGTGCACCATGTAGCCGAGCAGGATCACGGCGAAGATCGAGATGCGCCGGATCAGCAGCAGGTCCCGGCTCATGTCGACATCGTCGGCGATGGCGTCGATCCGGCGCCGCAACAGCCATGGCACGATGAGGCCGTTGCAGATCATGATCGCGAGTGCAACCGACTCGACGATGACCATGGCCGTGGCTGCCGAGAGACCACCGATGAAGGCGATCATGGCAAGCGTATCAGCGCCCGCCCACATGGGCAGCGCGAGCACGAACATATCGGGCGCGAAGCTGAAGTGCGGCAGGAACAGGAGACCTGCAATCGCGATCGGAACGACGAAGATATTGATGAGCACGAGGTAGGTCGGGAACAACCACGATGCGCGACGGATTTCCGACTCGGCGTTGTTCTCCACGACCGTGACGTGGAACTGGCGCGGCAAAAGGATGATGCAAACGAAGCTCAGTAGCGTCACCGTCACCCACGTGCTGCCGCTCGGCCCCTTCGCGAAGATGCTCGCGACTTCGGTGTTCGCGCGGATATGGCTCATGAAGCCCGACAGCCCGCCGAACATAGCGAAGATCACGAAGAGCCCAACAGCCAGAAAGGCCGCGAGCTTGACGAGCGACTCCGCCGCGATCGCCAGCATCAAGCCGTCCTGGTGCTCGGTCGCGTCGATATGGCGGGTGCCGAAGAGAACGGCGAATGCGGCGAGTGCGAGCGCGATGACGAGGGCGGTGTCGAGGCCGAATACCGCCAGCTCCTTGAACGGCGTGGGACCGAGCAGCGTCTCGATCGAAATGGATGCCGCCTTGAGCTGGAGCGCGATGTAGGGGAGCGCGCCCAGCACCGAAACGACGGTCGCGATCGCCGCAACCTCGTGGCTCTTGCCGTAGCGTGCGGCAATGAAGTCGGCGACGGAGGTCAGGTTCTGGCTCTTGGCGATCCGAACGATGCGCAGGATCAGCGGCACGCCGAACACGAACATCAGGATCGGTCCGAGATAGACCGGAATGAAGTCGTAAGCGCTCGATGCGGCGAGTCCGACACTGCCGAAGAACGTCCAGGACGTGCAGTAGACGGCGAGCGACAGGGCGTAGGTGACCGGCCGGCCGCTGCCACCCTTGCGCGAGCGAATCACGCGGTCGCCGAACCAGGCCACGGCAAAGAGCAGGCCGACATAGCCCAGCGCCAGCGTCAGGACCTGCCAGGCTTCGATCATTCTGGTGCCCTGCTCTCGAAAGATGGCCCGGTCACTCTAGCTGGCCATCTCGCGCCATCTTGCTTTGCCCTCGCAGGACGCGCAACCGAGCCCTTGGCGTTCTGGCTTAGAACTTTGGCTAAGGCGCGCGGTGCTGTCCCCGAGAATGCTCCGCGTGCCCCTCTTTACCTTCCAGCAGTTCCACCCCTATCGTGCCCAGGTGAGTCGGACACTGGCGGGAAAGACTGTTTTGCCCGCCGGCGCCCTTTCAAGAGGTCGGAAGACTTTCATATTGGCGCCCTCGCCACATGGGCCAACGCGGAGCACCCACCCATGAAGAAGATCCTCGACGAATTCCGGGAGTTTGCCCTCAAGGGCAATGTTCTCGATATGGCCATCGGCATCATCATCGGTGGCGCATTCGGCACCATCGTTCAGTCGCTCGTGAAGGACGTCATCATGCCGCCGATCGGCATGTTGCTCGGCGGCGTCGATTTCTCCGATATCCGGATCCCGCTTCGCGCGGCTGCGCCCGGACAGGAAGCCGTGGCGATGAACATCGGCGTGTTCATCAACAACGTGATCAGCTTCATGATCGTGGCCTGGGCGGTCTTCATGCTCGTCAAGGGCATCAACATGCTTCGCGCCCGCTTCGAGAAGGAAAAGGCGGCCGAGCCGCCGCCGCCACCGCCGCCTTCCGAGCAGTACCTCAAGGAAATCCGCGACGCGCTCGTCCAGAAAGAAGCGCGCCCGTAAGCACGCACGCGCTGGGGCCCGTCGAAAGGCGGGCTCCTATGCCGCGAGCGCCCCCGCCACATGGCTGATTGCGTGCTCGAGCCGCGCCTCGCGTGTGACCTGCCGTGGCACGTTCTTGAACACATCCTCGCCGCCAAGCCAGCGGGCCTCTGCATCCGGCTCGGCCAACGCCGCATTCAATGCGGCCGCGAGTTCCAGGGCATCCGTCGCGAAACCCGAAGCCCGCATGGCGCCGAGCAGCGTGATGTGTGCGTTGCTCGCGTGCTGAAGATGCACGCCCGAGATGGGAATGCGCGCGGCGAGATTGCGCCCTTCGAACTCGTCGATACATACGTCGACGTCGAGCGAGGTCGCCTGCCGGCAGACCAGAGGGCGAAAGCGATAGGCCGAGCAGCCACCATCGACGAGCAGCGGACAGGGCAGCTTGCCGCCGATGCGCGCCTCAGGGCTGACGCCGATCAGTGCGCGGCCCCGCTCCCTGATGACCTCTGCGGACATGCCGGCCGCATGGCCACTCCGTACGGCTGCCGCGAGACGGAAGGCTTCCGGCGGCGTGATCGCGACGAACGTATGACAGCAGTAGGCGCAGCCTCGCGTGCAGGCGATCTTCTGCTGCGTCGGCGGGCGCGCCGCGAGTGAGGTCTCGGCAAGCGTCTGCGCAAGCTCCGCCGCCTCGCTCGCACGCCGTGGATTGTCGGCCTCGTCGAGCTTGGCTTTGACGACCTGCGCGATCGCCAGGATCTCCGACGTCTTGGGTTGCAGAGGCAGGCCCTTGCCCATGAGCTGACGGCCGGTCTTGACCCGGTCGCGGATTTCCCGCCGACGCTGTTGGCGCGTGGCCTCGCTCATGTCCCCTCCTCTTCGGCGCGTAGCACTCTACGGCCTTCGCG
>JAEYPL010000307.1 GCA_023410905.1 Pseudomonadota bacterium | reverse complement strand
GGGCGGCCCTTTTTGCTTCTCGAGGGGGAGGCGGAAGCAAAGTCAGAGTCGGGTCTCTTCTTCTTGCCGCCGAGGGGGCGGCGACACCCTCATAATGTGCACGAGGCAAAAGAAAAAAGCTCCTGTCCGATCGGACAGGAGCTTCTTAACCATCTCATCCGGCGCGAGCTCTGCCCGCACCCGATCGCTATCTGAACCTCAGGCCGCCGCGGCGAGGTTGCGGAGCACGTAATGCAGGATGCCGCCGTGGCGGTAGTAGCTCATCTCGTCCTCGGTATCGATCCGGCAGAGCGTCGGCACTTCGCGCGTCACGCCATCCTCGAACGTCACCTGGAGGATCACCTTCTGGCGCGGCTTCAAGTCAGTGAGGCCGGGAATGGTGACGAACTCCTTGCCGGTGAGGCCAATGTCCTGCCACGACAGGCCGTCCTCGAACACGAGCGGTAGCACGCCCATGCCGACGAGGTTCGAGCGATGAATGCGCTCGAAGGACTGCACGATTACGGCGCGGATGCCGAGAAGGGCCGTACCCTTCGCCGCCCAATCGCGTGATGAGCCCGTGCCGTACTCCTTCCCGCCGAACACGACCAGCGGCACGCCCTCATCCTTGTACTGCATGGCGACGTCGTAGATCGACGCCTCCTTGCCATCGGGATAGTGGATCGCGTTGCCGCCTTCCTTGCCGCCGAGCATGAGGTTCTTGATGCGGATGTTGGCGAACGTGCCGCGCATCATGATCTCGTGGTTGCCACGCCGCGCGCCGTACGAGTTGAAGTCGTGCGGGCGCACCTGGCGCTCGATCAGGTAGTTGCCGGCGGGGCCGTCGCGCTTGATCGATCCGGCCGGCGAGATGTGATCGGTCGTGATCGAGTCGCCAAAGAGGCCGAGGATGCGCGCGTTGGCGACATCGGTGATGGGCTTGGGCTCCATCGTGATGCCCTCGAAGTACGGCGGGTTCTGGACATAGGTCGAGACCGTGTTCCAACCGTACGTGAGGCTCGCGCGCGCCTTGCCGAGCGACTGCCACTTCTCGTCGCCCTTGAAGACATCGGCGTAGCGCGTGGCGAACGTATCGGGCGTCACCGTCGAGCGCACGATCGATGCGATCTCTGCCGTTGTCGGCCAGATGTCGCGCAGGAGGACGTCCTTGCCGTCCTGGTCCTTGCCGATCGGCTCGGTGGTGAGATCCTTGTTCATGGTGCCAGAGAGCGCATAAGCGACGACGAGCGGCGGCGAGGCGAGGTAGTTCGCTTTCACCTCGGCATGCACGCGGCCTTCGAAGTTGCGGTTGCCGGAGAGCACGGCCGCAGCGACGAGATTGCCGTCCGCGATCGCCTTCGAGACCGGCTCTGGGAGCGGGCCGCTGTTGCCGATGCAAACTGTGCAGCCGTAGCCCGTGAGATTGAAGCCGAGCGCATCGAGCTCCGTCTGCAGGCCGGCCTTGGTGAGGTAGTCGGTGACGACCTGCGAGCCCGGTGCGAAAGAGGTCTTCACCCAGGGCTTGATGGCGAGGCCCTTGGCGCGGGCATTGCGGGCGACAAGGCCTGCTGCAATGAGCACAGAGGGATTCGACGTATTCGTGCACGACGTGATGGCCGCGATCACGATATCGCCGCTGCCGATGCTGTAGCTGCCGTCGCCGACCGGTGTCTTCGCGTCGATCGTCGCGCCCTTCACGATCTCGGGAAGCGACTTCGCAAATCCGGTCTTGGCATCCTTCAGCAGAACGCGATCCTGCGGGCGCTTCGGTCCAGCCATCGAAGGCTCGACCGTCGAGATGTCAAGCTCCAGCACGTCCGTGAAGACCGGCTCATAGCCCGGCTGGCGCCACAGGCCCTGTACCTTGCAGTAGGCTTCGACGAGCGCGACGCGATCCTTCGAGCGTCCCGTGGAGGTCAGATACTTGATCGTGTCGGCGTCCGTCGGGAAGAAGCCGCAGGTCGCGCCGTACTCCGGCGCCATGTTGGCGATCGTCGCGCGATCCTCGAGCGAGAGATGATCGAGGCCGTCGCCGAAAAACTCGACGAACTTCTCGACGACGCCGCGCTTCCTGAGCATCTGTGTGCAGGTGAGCACGAGGTCGGTCGCGGTGATGCCTTCCTTGAGCTTACCCTTGAGGCGGAAGCCGATCACCTCGGGGATGACCATGGCAACGGGCTGGCCGAGCATGGCCGCCTCGGCTTCGATACCGCCAACGCCCCAGCCGAGCACCGAGAGACCGTTGATCATGGTGGTGTGGCTGTCCGTGCCGATGCACGTATCCGGGAACGCCTGCGTGACGCCGCCGACTTCCTTCGTCCACACAGTCTGGCCGAGGTATTCGAGGTTCACCTGATGGCAGATGCCCGTGCCCGGCGGCACGACGCGGAAGTTATTGAAGGCCGAGCCGCCCCAGCGGAGGAACTCGTAGCGCTCCTTATTGCGCTCGTACTCGACATCGACGTTCTTCTGGAAGGCATCGGCCGTGCCGAAGTAGTCGACCATGACCGAGTGATCGATGACGAGGTCGACCGGCACCAGCGGATTGATCTTCGAGGGGTCGCCACCCATGGTCTGCATGGCGTCGCGCATGGCCGCGAGATCGACGACGCAGGGAACGCCTGTGAAGTCCTGCAGCAGCACGCGTGCGGGGCGATAGGCGATCTCCGCCTTCGATGTCTTGGTGGTGAGCCAGGCGGCCATGGCCTTGATGTCGGCCGCCTTGACCGAGCGTCCATCCTCGAAGCGCAGCAGGTTCTCGAGCAGCACTTTCAGCGAGAAGGGGAGCCGCGAAATGCCTGGAAGGCCATTCTTCTCGGCGTCCGGCAGCGAGAAGATCTCATAGGACTTGTCGCCGACCTTGAGGGTCTTGCGGCACTTGAAACTGTCGAGCGAGGTGGGTGTGAGGGTCATGACGGGCACGTCTCCTGCAGCGATCCGGCAGTCGATCGAGGTTGTCGGGACCCGGGCACGTGAGTGCACGGCAAGCACCGTTCGTCAGGCGGGACGGGCGGACGGTGACCGGGCGATTGGATGCCTTATAAAGCGACGCAGCGACCTCCGCTAGACGGTCGCGCGCGAGATCAGGGGCGCATTTTTGGGCAGGCGCTCAGGACGCGATGCGGCCGATAGCGGACGGGTTATTTCTTTGCGGTCGGAATAGCGACGACCTCGCCATTCTTGACAGTGAGCGCCAGCTCGCCAGCCTTGAGGCGCAGTGCATCCTCCCCGAAGAGCTCCCGCCGCCAGCCCTTGAGAGCCGGTACATCCGGATTGCGCTGGCTGGCGATGGCTTCGATATCGTCGGCGTCGGCAATGAGCCGCGGCGCCACCTTGTGACGCTGGGCGGCGGCTTTGAGCAGCACCCGCAGCATATCGCAAAGCGCATTGACGTCGCCCGAGGACGGCGCGTGCGAGCTGACCGTGGGGAGCGTCGCCGGATCGCGCGCCAGACCGCGTTTGACGGCGTCGATGATCTCCTTGGCGCGCTGCGAGCGCGAGAAGCCGTCGCTCAGCGTGCGCAGCTCGGCGAGCTGCTTCGTCTCCGTCGGCATCTGATTCGCGATGTCGTACAGCGCCTCGTCACGGATAATGCGGCTGCGCGGCACGTCCTGGGACTGGGCGCCCCGCTCGCGCCAGGCGGCAAGCTCGATCAGCACGGCCAGGGACTTGCGTCCGCGCACCTTGAGCTTGAGGCGGCGCCAGGCGTCCTCGGGATGTGTCTCGTACGTGGCAGGATCGAGCAGCGTCGCCATTTCCTCGTCGAGCCAGTGCGCACGGCCCGAGGTCTCGAGCATTTTCTGAAGGCTCGTATAGACCTTGCGCAGGTGCGTAACGTCACCGAGCGCGTACTGGAGTTGCTTCTGGCTGAGCGGACGACGGCTCCAGTCCGTGAAGCGGGATGATTTGTCGAGATCCTCGCCACTGATGCGCTTGACCAGATTGACGTAGCTGATGCTGTCGCCAAAGCCGCAGACCATGGCCGCGACTTGCGTATCGAACACGGGGGCCGGCAGCGCGCCCGTCTTGACGTGTACGATTTCGAGATCCTGGCGCGCGGCGTGGAAGACCTTCACCACATCGCGGTCGGTCATCAGGTCCCAGAAGGGCGCGAGGTCCAGGCCTTCGGCGAGCGGATCGACAACGGCCTCGGCATCCGGACCGGCGAGCTGCACGAGGCACAGCTTCGGCCAGAAGGTCTGCTCGCGCATGAACTCTGTGTCGACAGCGACATAGCGGCTTTGTGCGAGCTCGCGGCAAAGGGCGGCAAGCCCGTCGGTCGAAGTGACGACATTCATCGCGGCAGTACTGAACCCGGACGGAATTGGGGGGTGGCCTGGGCATAGCACGTTCCAGCCCAAGCGCAACAGGCAGATGCGCGCGCCCGTCCGGGCCTTGTGGCCGGTGCCAAATGAGACTATATATGTTCCATATGGAATAGCGGAGGTGATGCCATGCCGACGGCTGAAAGCGGGGCCGTTTCCGAGGCTCGACGGATCGCCAAGTTCATGGGCCTGTCGGACTGGGCCAAAGTGGATGATCTTGGGCTGGTGGAGCGGCTTGCCAAGGGCTTTCCGGTCAAGACGGCGACCGTGGTGATGGAGCGGATCGACCCGCAGGGGAAGTTCGTCCGCGCGACGGACATCATTCCGAAGTCGACGCTGCATCGCCGGAAGCACGCCCTCACCAAGGACGAGAGCGAGAAGGTCTGGGCGCTTTCGAAGGTTTTCTACGAGGTACTGCGCGTCTATCACGACGACGCGGGGCGCGCCGCACGCTTCATGATCCAGGAGCATCCCATGCTCGGCGGCCGCACGCCGATCGATCTCGCCAAGGAATCGATCGCGGGTGCCGATCTCGTCCTCAAGCTGCTGGCCAAAGCCGATGCCGGCGTCGCGGCCTAGAGTTCTCGCGGAGCCGATGCGCGCTTATCGCATCGGCGACCCGCAGGGCACTTATCCCATCTACAGCGGTGAAGGCGCGGCGCGCATCGAGGGCCGCTGGCACGAGAAGGGCCAGGAGGTCATCTATACCTCACGGCACTACGCCACCGCGCTCCTCGAAAAGCTCGCGCACTTCAATGGCGTGCTGCCCTCGAACCAGCACTACATCGAGATCGAGATGCCGGCCGGTATTTCCTACGAGATCTTCACGAAGGACACTGTGCCCGGATGGCTCGACCTCGCCAAGGCGCGGGCTGCTGGCTCGAAGTGGTATCGGGAAAAGCGATCGGCGATCCTGATCGTGCCGTCGTTCGTGGCGCGCATCGAGGAGAACGTGATCATCAATTGCGGCCATCCCGAAGCGTCGCGCATACGGCCAGGGCTAGAACACCCCGTCGCCTGGGACATGCGGCTCTTTCAACCGTAGATCAGCAGATCAGCGCCCGCCGCTCAGGATCAATCCGTCAGGCCCACTGCGAAGGCTCAGACCCTGCTGAGAGAGCGCGCGGGCAAGATCATCGGGGCTGCCGGGAAAGCTCAGCGCAATGCGTGCACTGCGCGCGGAAAGGCCTTCTACTTCGAGATTACCGACACCTGGCACCGCGGAGAGGCGCTGGCTGATCTGCTGCCATTCGTTCATGCCCTGGAAGGACACTGAGAGGCGGATCGGCGCGCCACTACTGGGCTGACTGCCGCGTGCGCCATAGCTCGACGGACCCTCGCCATAGCCCGGGCTCGGACCGGGGCTTGCGCCCCAGCCATAGCCGCTACCGCCACCGCCCGGTGCCGGAGCGAAGTTGTCCTGCGCCGGCGCACTCGCCGTGCTCAGATGCGAATTCGCGGCCTTCCAGCGCCCTTCGAGCACGCCGAGGCCCACTACCGCTGCAAGCTCGGCGGTGTAGGCGATGTCGCCGTCGAGGCGGTAGTTGCGCGCGAGCGAGAACGGGCCGACCGCATCCTGGCCGCTGAGCGTGACGGTCGCTTTCTTGCCGTCGGCACTCGGCTCGAGCACCGCGAGCACGACGAGCGATGTCTGATATTCACCGGCGACCGCGCGCTGCGCACCGCCTTCACCTTCGAGCGCGGCTTTGACCGTATCGGGATTGAGCGTCTTTTTGGGCTGCGAGATCGTCGCCGGCGTCAGCGTGTTGGCGAGATCGAGACTGCGCCACGCGTACATCCAGGTGTCGCTCGCCTCTGCCATTACGTTCTGCGGCTGACGCTCGGCGCGATAGATCGGCACGATCACGATGCGGGGCGCCTGCTTGTCGACGTACGGAATGCCGTTGCGTTCGAGCAGCTGCTGCACCGCCGCCGGCTGGAAGGAGAAGTCGTAGCTCGCGATGTATTCCGTCGCCGAATTGCGCTCGGAGCGGACCGAAAAACCTTCGATCATCGGCGCTGCGGGTGTCGCCCGGACCTGTTTCAGGCGCGCATAGGAAGTCACGGGCACGATGCGCTTCAGGAGCGAGCGGAAGGCTGCCTGCTGGCCATCGGCAATGGCCTGCTCCTTGGCGGTCACGGCATCGGCGGCGCGGGCTTCGACGGGGTAATTCCCGATGATGAAGACCTTCGCATCCTCGGCCGTCGCAGCTCCCGGCGCGAGGCCGAGAAACAGCGCCGCAAGCGCGCCCGCGAAGGCTCGCCGCGCCCGCCTGCCGCTAGCCGCGTTAATGCCCGCGACTAGATCGGTGTTGCCCAAAGGCCTTCTCATGGTGCCCAACAGTCCCCGGCTTAGCCAATTCATCCGGAATTGGGGACAACCTAGCCATTCCGTGAGTTGCCGAACGCCCCACGGATTGCTATTGCCCCGCTCAATACCCATCAGTTGGGCATCACCACTTGGGCCATGACCAATGGGGCAAAAGTAGGGTTCGGCCGCGAGCATATCGCCTCCTGGCTTTGACCTGCTCCGAGTTCCTGGCCCGCCGTGGCACGAACGCCGCGCTCGAGGGCAGCGGTCCACCTCTGCGAGGGTGAAAATGACGTCCATTGGCCACAACGGCGCAGGTACGGACTCGAATGCGTCCGTCACCTACCGTGATTCCGGCGTCGATATCGATGCCGGCAATGCCCTCGTCGCCGCCATCAAGCCGCTGGTGCGCGCGACGCGGCGCGCGGGCGCCGATGCGGATCTCGGCGGCTTCGGCGGTCTCTTCGATCTGAAGGCGGCGGGTTACAAGGATCCGATCCTCGTTGCTGCCAATGACGGCGTCGGCACGAAGCTCAAGATCGCCATCGAGACCGGCCAGCACGCGACCATCGGCGTCGATCTTGTCGCCATGTGCGTGAACGATCTGCTGGTTCAGGGCGCTGAGCCTCTGTTTTTCCTCGACTATTTCTCGACCGGGAAGCTCGATGTGGAAGTGGCCCGCGAGGTCATCGCCGGCATTGCGGCCGGCTGCCACGAGGCGGGCTGCGCGCTCATCGGCGGCGAGACGGCCGAAATGCCGGGCATGTACGGCGGCGGCGACTACGACCTTGCCGGGTTCTGTGTCGGTGCCGTGGAGCGTGGCGGCGTGCTGCCCCGCGCCGATATCGAAGTCGGCGATCTGCTCATCGGCCTGCCCTCGTCGGGCGTGCACTCGAATGGCTACTCGCTCGTGCGCAAGCTCGTCGCTGGCGCCAGCCTCGAATGGGAGACACCTGCCCCGTACGCGCCTGACGTGTCGCTGGCAGCAAGCCTGCTCACGCCGACGCGCATCTACGTGAAACCCGTCCTCACAGCGATGCACGCGACGGGCGGCAGCGGGCCCGACGGCGCGATCAAGGCGCTGGCCCACATCACGGGCGGCGGCCTTTCGGAGAACGTGCCGCGCGTTCTATCCGACCAGATTGGCGCCAACATCGATCTTGGCGCCTGGATACCGCCGGCTGTGTTCAGCTGGCTCAAGACTGCCGGCAATCTCGATGACACCGAGATGCTGCGCACGTTCAACTGCGGCATCGGCCTCGTGATCGTGGCATCGCGCGACCGCGCCGGGCTCGTACTGAAGGAGCTCCGCGAGGCCGGCGAGTCGCCCATGATCATCGGCCGTATCGCACCGCCGCGTGGCGTGCTGAGCGACGCCAAGGGCAAGGGCCAGACCGAGGCCGTGCACTACACCGGTCAGTTGAGGTACGCATCGTGAAGCCACGCCGGCGCGTCGGCATCCTCATTTCGGGCCGCGGCTCGAACATGATGTCGCTCGTGGCGGCGGCCCGCGCCGCGGATTATCCGGCCGACATCGTCTGCGTGGTATCCAATCGCCCGCAGGCTGCAGGGCTTGCCTGGGCCCGCGAGCAGGGCATTGCGGCCCATGCCGTCGACCACAAAGCTTATGCAACCCGCGAGGCCTTCGAGGCTGCGCTCCAGGCCGTGCTCGAAGGGGAGGGGGTCGAGCTCGTCGCATTGGCCGGTTTCATGCGCATTATGACAGGTGGTTTCGTCGCGCGCTGGGCCGGGCGCATGATCAACATCCACCCTTCGCTACTGCCGCTCTACCCGGGGCTTCACACGCACGCCCGAGCGCTCGCCGACGGCGTGCGCATAGTCGGCTGCACAGTGCACCATGTGATCGCCGAGATGGATGCCGGCCCCATCGTCGCCCAGGGAGCGGTGCCGGTCGTGGATGGAGATACGCCCGAAAGTCTCGCCGAACGGATACTCCGTGTGGAGCATGTTCTTTACCCGCAGGCCCTGGCCCTGGTCGCTTCAGGCGTGGCCCGACTCGAAGATGGGCGTGTGCGCATTCTGACCGCCGTTAACCAAGCGTCCCGCCTGATCTCGCCTGAAGAGGCCTGACCGGGCTAAAATCCGGCAAAAGTTCGCGTTTCGGACACAGGCCGCGCCAAAATGCAGCGGTCAAGTGACCGTGCGTGGACATTGCCGCCGAGCGGATGTTACGAGACCTTTAGGCAGCCAACGGCACGTCAGATGCCTTCGAGCGCCATGGGTGGGAAAACGCCGGTCGGCTGAGACAACCTTGATTGTCCGCGTTGATTGCGCGTGGACGGTAGGAACGCACGCTATGACTGCGATCCATACGCCGACCAATGATGGTCTGCCGCAGGGAAATGCCGCAACACCGGGCCAGCACACGCAGGGCCTCGGTGAGCAGGAGAGCATCTGGTTCAAGCTGACCGCCCTGCAGAAGGGCGCGGCGGCCAACCCGATGACGATCCTGCAGCAGCTCACGCAGCGCTATGGCGGCGTCATTGCCGTGACCATGGCCAATGAGCGCGTGGTCTTCCTCTCCGAGCCCGATCACTTCAAGCGCGTGCTCGTCACGAAGGTCGACGACTACGTGAAGTACTTCGACGGCCTGCGTCCGGTCTTCGGCAAGTCGATGATCACGCACGACGGCGCGCTCTGGCAGAAGATCCGTATGCCGCAGCAGCCGGCGTTCCATCCGGACATGTTCGCGGAGTACATCCCGTACTTCCTGACCGCGATCCGCCAGAAGATGGACATCTGGGCCGAGCTCGCGCGCACGGGCGAGAGCGTCGAGATGGTCGAACAGACCTGGACGCTCGCGGCCGACATGATCTGCAAGGCGCTGTTCGATCGCGACATGCCTTTCAATCCGCACTTCATCTTCAAGTGCGTGAAGACCTACACCGACGTCCCGAGCCACAAAGATCTTCGCATGAAGAAGATGTCGGACGCGGACTTCGAGATCTCCGAGGACGGTATTGCCAAGGCCATGGAAGCCTGGGCCGGCGTGCCGCCATCCATCTTCGCCGCGAACCCGCGCGAGGAGCGCGATCGAACGCTGCTGAAGATGATCCAGGCTGTGACCGCCGATCCGAACGTGCCGGAGTTCGACGAGCAGCAGGCCGTCGACGAGTTGAAGCAGTACCTCTGGGCGGGCACCGAGACGACCGCGCTGACACTCGCCTGGGCTCTCTACGAGGCCTCGCGCAATCCCGAGATCGTCGAGCGCATTCGCCGCGAGGGCGAGGAAGTCTACGGCTCGCGCGAGCCGACGGCTGCCGACTATTCCGGTCTCGCTTACACGCGCGCCGTCATCCAGGAGACCATGCGCTTCTATCCGCCCATCTGGGGCCTCATCCGCGTTGCTGCGAAGGACGACGAGATCGGTGGCAAGCAGATCAAGGCGGGCGATCGCGTCGTACTCTTTGCCTATGGCGCGCATCATGATCCGCGCTTCTGGGAGGAGCCCGAGAGCTTCCGCCCCGAGCGCTTCATGGGCGACGCGGCGAAGAAGCGGCGGCCCTACACGTACATTCCGTTCGGCGGCGGCAAGCGCTCCTGCATCGGCGGCGCCATGAGCCAGGTCGAGAACACGCTCGCGCTCTCGATGTTGCTGCGCCGCTTCCGGCCCGAGTACGTTGGCAACAACTATGCGCCGGCTGCCGAGCATCCCGGCATCAACGCGACCGTGACGCTCACACCGCGCGGCGGGTTGAATTTCCGCATTCATGAGCTGAGCTAGTTTTTCTGTTTGCCGCGGGCTGCTGAGAAGAGGTGCTGACGCTCGGCGTCAGTGTCGAACTCGACTGCAGCCGCCCTCGCGCGGCTGGCGCGACGGGGCTTTCGCCC
>JAEYPL010000072.1 GCA_023410905.1 Pseudomonadota bacterium | reverse complement strand
CCCCTAACCCCTCCCCACAAGGGGGAGGGGGACCAAGAGTTCGATCCAAAATTAGCGTGCTCCGATGCGGTCGCGCGCTATTCCTTCTGCGCCCAGTAGAAGAGGATCTGGTTGTCGGCGCGCTGGACGATCTTGACCTTCTTCGACACGCCCCAGGCCAAAGCCTGCTGATGCAGCGGGATGAGGCCGGCTTCTTCGTGCACGATGCGGAAGGCCTGTGCGATCAGGTCGTCACGCTTTGTGTTGTCGGTCTCGATCAGGATCTTATTGGCGAGATCGTCAACTTGCTTATTGCAGTAGCCGCCGTAGTTGAAGGCGCCGGAGCTCTTGCCGTCGCGGCAGCCGACAAGGTTCAGCAGCACGTTGTGGCTGTCGAACGACCCGGGCGTCCAGCCGAGAAGGTTGAACGAGCTGTCGTACTTCTGCGTCGCGCCGGCTTTTTCGAAGTACTTCGCCTTCGGCATGGCATTGAGCTTGGCCTTGATGCCGATGCGCGCGAGCATGGCGACGACGGCCTGGCAGATCGCCTCGTCATTCACGTAGCGATCGTTCGGGCAGTCCATCTCGACGCCGAAGCCATTGGGGTAGCCGGCTTCCGCAAGCAGCTTCTTCGCGGCATCGGGATCATAAGGGTGCCGCTTGAACTCGGCAGCCCGCGAGAACAGCAGCGGCGAGATCAGCAGCGCCGAGTTCGCCGAGTTGCCGCGCATGACGCGCGAGTGGATCGCCTCCATGTCGATGGCCTGATAGAAGGCCTTGCGCACGCGCGCATCCTTGAAGGGGTTCTTGCCCTTCACATCGGAGTAGAGAAGCTCGTCGCGCAGCGAATCCATGTTGAGGAAGATCGTACGCAGCTCCGGCCCCGTGAGGACATCCGTGCTGGCATTCGCCTTGACGCGGGCAATGTCCTGCACCGGTACGGGGTCCATCATGTCGATCTCGCCCGAAAGAAGGGCTGCAACCCGCGTCGCGTCCGACTTGATGGTCTGGAAGATGACCTCTGTAAGATTGTGCTCCGGCTTACCCCACCATTTGGGGTTCGGCTTGAACACGGTCTTCACGCCGGGCTGATGGCTCTCGACGATGAACGGGCCTGTGCCGTTGGCTTTCAGCGTGAAGGGGCTGAGCTGGCTCGAGCTGGTCTGGACTTTCGTGGCGCCGTTGTCCTCGGACCACTTCTTCGAGAAGATGTACCAGGTGTCCCACTCGTAGTGGAGGATGGGATTAGGGCCGGTGGTGATGAAGTCGACGGTGTGGTCGTCGATCTTGACGACCTTGGTGCCGGCCGCGATGCGGCTCTTGATATTCGACTCTGGTGAGAGGGCGCGCTCGGCAGAGAAAACCACGTCGTCGGCTGTGAAATCCTCGCCATTGTGGAACTTCACGCCTTTGCGGAGATAGAAGCGCCAGCGCGTCGGCTCCGCGATCTCCCAACGCTCCGCG
Organism: Pseudomonadota bacterium; assembly: GCA_023410905.1. GTDB lineage: Bacteria > Pseudomonadota > Alphaproteobacteria > Rhizobiales > Hyphomicrobiaceae. The sequence goes on along the minus strand of JAEYPL010000072.1, from coordinate 7,397 downwards.
AGGCCGGGAATGATCTTGAGATCCTTGTCGCGCTTCGTGAGCCCCTCCATGACGTTGCCCATGGCGCCGAGCGTGAAGGTTTCATTGAGCGTATAGGGGTCGAGGGCGTTGAGGTCGCCCTGGAAGGCGTATCGGAATGTCTTCGCTTCGGCAGTGGGCGTAAGCATGACCGCGGCAAGGGCCGCAGCCAACGTCATGATGCGCAGCTTCATAGAATTCTACTCCCGACGTCTCGGTTATGGATCTGAGCGCACGTATTGCGCCGGCCGGGAGTGATCACTGCGTGCTCCCCCTGAGCCAGCCATGGCGCAGATACTGTCGTATCCCGAGCCGGCGGTCTAGCTGGTCCGCGCACGGACTCCCGCTTCTTGAATGGCGGGTGTTCGGCACCAGCGCGACCTACTGCATCCGCACCCAGTAGAAGAGGATGCGGTTGTCGGCGCGCTGCGCCATGCTGACCTTCTTCGAGACGCCCCAGCTCAGCGCCTGCTGATGAAGCGGGATCATGCCGACTTCGTCGTGGATGATGCGGAACGCCTTGGCGAGCATCTCATCGCGCTTCTGGACATCGTTTTCGACAGCGATTGCGCCTGCCAGTTCATCGACGACGGGATTGCAGTAGCCGCCAAAGTTGAAGGTCGCGCCCTTGCCGTCGGCATCGCGGCAGCCCGCGATCGAGCGCAGGATGTTGAGGCCGTCGAGCGAGCTCGCGGTCCACCCTGCCATGTTGAAGGAGCTGTCGTACTTCTGCGGCGCGCCGGCCTTGTCGAAGTAGCGGGCCTTGGACATCGCATTGAGCTTCACGTTCACGCCGATACGGGCGAGCATGGCGACAGTGGCCTGACAGATCGCCTCGTCATTGACGTAGCGGTCGTTTGGGCAGTCCATTTCCAGCGCGAAACCATTGGGATAGCCGGCTTCCGCGAGGAGCTTCTTCGCGGCGGCGGGATCATGGGGGTGGCGCTTGAATTCAGCGGCGCGTGAGAACAGAGGCGGATAGATCAGCAGGGCTGACGGAGTAGCGTTGCCACGCATGATGCGCTTCTGGATCGCATCGATATCGATGGCCTGATAGAAGGCCTTGCGCACGCGGGCGTCCTTGAAGGGGTTCTTGCCCTTGACGTCGGAGTAGAGCAGTTCGTCGCGCATCTGATCCATATTGAGGAAGATCGTGCGCAGCTCCGGGCCGGTCAGCACGTCCGTGCCGGCGCTGGCCTTGACGCGCGGGATGTCCTGCACGGGCACGGGATCGATCATGTCGACTTCGCCGGAGAGAAGGGCGGCAACGCGCGTTGCGTCCGACTTGATGGTCTGAAAGACGACGTTTGTCAGATTGTGCTCCGGCTTGCCCCACCAGTTCGGATTGGCCTTGAAGGTCGTGCGCACGCCCGGTTCGTGGCTCTCGACCATGAAGGGGCCGGTGCCATTGGCTTTGAGGGCGAAAGGGCTCAGCTGATTGCTCTTGGTCTGGACCTTGGTCGCGCCATTCGCGTCGGCCCAGGACTTCGACATCATGAACCACGAGTCCCACTCGGCGTGCAGAATCGGGTTCGGCACGGCCAGGACGAAGTCGACGGTGTGGCTGTCGACCTTTTCCGCTTTCAGCTTGGCCGCAAAGCGCGTGCGGATGTTCGATTCGGGCGAGAGCGCGCGATCGAGCGAGAACAGCACGTCGTCGGCAGTGAAATCCTCGCCATTGTGGAACTTCACGCCTTTGCGGAGATGGAAACGCCAGCGGGTCGGCTCGACGATCTCCCAGCGCTCGGCGAGCGCGGGGACGATCTTGAGATCCTTGTCGCGCGTGACGAGGCCCTCCATCGCATTGCCAAGCGTGCCGAGCGTGAAAGTCTCGTTCAGAGCATAAGGATCGAGCGCGTTGAGATCACCCTGGAACGCGAACCGGAAGGTCTTCGCTTCGGCCGGCAACGCGAGCATGGCGACGGCTATGGCCGCGGCCACCGAGATGACACTGCGCTTCATGATCCCCACTCCTTTTGCCCTGTCGTCTGCCAGAACCGGGCGCGCTTCAGTGGAAGAGGAATTTCATGAACAATGTCTTCATGATAAGTGGTGGTTAACCACACGCAGGCGCATAGCTGATCGTATAGTTAAGGGGGAAGAGGGCGCTGTCCGCTGTTCAATTAGAGGCGAGGCGCGTCAGCCCACCGAACGAGCTGCGGCTCGCCGAGGATCCTTGCGCGGCCCTGTGCCAACGCTGCTAGATCCGCCTCGTACGTGAGGAGCGTCCTCAGCGGCATTTCTACCGCGATCACGACCCCCTTTGGCGCGAGGCGCCTGCGCAATTCTTTGCCGCTGCGCTTCGCGAGATCGTTGACGACCGGCAGAACGAGGTCCCGCTCGGCCAGGATTTCGACTTCCATGAGCGGTTCGAGGCGCTTCAAGCCGGCGGTTCGGCAGGCCGCATAAAGTGCTGCGATCGCCCCGCGCTCGAAACTCTCTGGCATCGAGCGTTTGGAATGAAAGGCGCCGTCGATGAAGACGACCCGCGTGTCGATGATAGGCCCTTGCCCATCGATGCCTTCGGCAGAGGCGCGCGCCACGCCCCGCGCGACGGCATCATTGAAAGCGTCGATCTCTGGCGGGCCAGCAAACTCGCTTTCGAAGAGATTGCCCTCACCGGGACGTCGCGGGACGACCCTGAGGCGCACGACGGCGAAATCTCCCGAGCCACCGTCTGCGGTTCCCAGGCGGTGCTCGGCTTCGGCGAGGCGTACCGGTGTCCAGCAGGACCGGACTTCGACTTGACCGGTCTCCACCGGGCAGTCTGCAGCCGATGTCACACGGGCTATGCGTGCCACAAGATCCTTGGCGGTGGCCGCCTCGATGCGGAAAGAGCCCGCCTCGCTGCCGGCCGTGTAGCTGAATGTGGCGTCCTCGGCTTCGTGCCGGGCGAAGGCTGCCGCCAGCGCCGCTGCATCGCCCGAACGCTTCGCCGTAATGGTCTGGCTCAGCGGGAGGACGGGGCTATTGGCTCTCGGCGGCGACAAGGCGGTCTCTCAGCATGAGTGATTTGCCGGTGATTCTAGCGCAGGCATGGGGCAGGAGGGGGCGTTGCGGCATCAGCAAGCCAAATTTCCACCGGGCGTTGCAAGCGTGAGACTCGGCGGTAGCTGTGCGCTTGGTGTCGGTGTGGCTATGCAAGCACTTGAGGGAAGCCGGGCGGGGCGCTAAGTCCCCAGGCCATGAGCGACAGACCGATTCTGCCCGGCCCGGGCCCCATTGAACCCGTTAACCTGCGCGATGCTCTCGAAGAGCGTTATCTCGCCTACGCGCTGTCGACGATCATGCATCGCGCGCTTCCGGATGTGCGTGACGGCCTGAAACCGGTCCACCGCCGCATTCTCTACGCCATGCGCGAGCTGAAGCTCGATCCCACGGGCGGGTTCAAGAAGTGCGCGAAGATCGTCGGCGAGGTAATGGGCAACTTCCACCCGCACGGCGACCAGGCCATCTACGACGCGCTCGTCCGTCTCGCGCAGGATTTCGCTGTGCGTTATCCGCTGGTCGATGGCCAGGGGAATTTCGGGAACATCGACGGCGATAACCCGGCGGCCATGCGCTACACCGAGAGCCGCTTGACGCGGGTCGCGGAGGCGTTGCTCGACGGCATCGATGAAGACACGATCGACTTCCGGGATACCTACGACGGCACCAACAAGGAGCCGGTCGTCCTCCCCGCGAACTTCCCGAACCTGCTGGCTAACGGCTCGTCCGGCATTGCCGTCGGCATGGCGACGAATATCCCGCCGCACAATGCCGATGAGCTGTGCGCGGCGCTGCTGCATCTCATCAAGCATCCGAATGCGACCGTCGAGAAACTTGTCGATTTCATTCCGGGCCCGGATTTCCCGACCGGCGGTATTCTCGTCGAGCCGCGCGACAGCATCATCGAGACGTATCGCACCGGACGCGGCGGCTTCCGTCTGCGCGCGCGCTGGGAAAAGGAAGAGACCGGCCGCGGCGGCTATCAGATCGTCGTCACCGAGATCCCCTATCAGGTGCAGAAGGCGCGTCTCGTCGAGAAGATCGCCGAACTGTTGCAGGCCAAGAAGCTGCCGTTGCTCGGCGACATTCGCGACGAAAGCTCCGATATCGTCCGCCTGATCCTGGAGCCCAAGAGCCGCACGGTCGATCCGCTGGTGCTCATGGAGAGCCTGTTTCGCGTCACGGAGCTGGAGACTCGCTTCGGCCTCAACATGAACGTGCTGACGGCGGGGCAGATTCCGGCCGTGCTGTCACTGCGCGATGTGCTCAAGCACTGGCTGGAGCACCGCCAGGAAGTGCTGGTGCGGCGCTCGGAGCATCGCCTCGGCAAGATCAAGCATCGCCTGGAGGTGCTCGACGGCTACCTGATCGCCTACCTGAACATCGACGAGGTCATCCGCATCGTCCGCTTCGAGGACGAGCCCAAGGCCAAGCTGATCGCGAAGTTCAAGCTCTCGGACGTGCAGGCCGAAGCCATTCTGAACCTCCGCTTGCGGTCGCTCTCCAAGCTCGAGGAAATGGAGATCCGCGCCGAGCACGACAAGCTCAGCGGCGAGATGCGCGACCTGCAGGCGCTGTTGAAGTCTGAAGACCTGCAGTGGGAGCGCATCGCGACCGAGATCAAGGCGACGCGCGACACGTACTCCAAAAAGACCGAGCTCGGCCGGCGGCGCACGGAGCTTGCCGACGCGCCCGCCATCGAAGTCGATATCGAGCAGGCGTTGATCGAGAAGGAGCCGATCACGGTCATTCTCTCCGAGAAGGGCTGGATCCGCGCGCTCAAAGGCCATCCCGACGACCTCTCGAAGCTCGATTTCAAGCGTGGCGACAGCCTCAAGCGGGCCGTGCGCGCCTCGACGACCGACAAGCTCATTGTCTTCACGACGAACGGGAAGTTCTTCACGCTGGAAGGCAATCAGCTTCCAGGCGGCCGCGGGCACGGCGAGCCGGTGCGTCTCATGGTCGATCTCGAAGAGAACCACGAGATCGTCGAGCTGTTCGTCCACGAGCCGGGCCGCAAGCTCATTGTGGCTTCGACGTCCGGCAATGGCTTCATCGTGCCCGAGGACGAGGTGCTGGCTTCGACGCGCAAGGGCAAGCAGGTGCTGAATGTCGATGCCGACGCCGAGGCGCGCGTCTGCGTCCCCGTGCCGCCTGGCGCCGACATGTGCGCCACGATGGGCGAGAACCGGCGGATGCTCGTGTTCAGCCTCGATGAGGTCAACGAGATGACGCGCGGCAAAGGCATCATTCTGCAGCGCTTCAAGGATGGCGGGCTCTCGGATGTCAGGCCCTTCGTGAAAAAGGCCGGACTGACGTGGCTCGATTCCGCCGGCCGCACCTTTACGCTCGAGGGGAGCGAGTTGAAGGAGTGGATCGGCCAGCGGGCGCAGGCCGGTCGCACAGCGCCCAAGGGCTTCCCGCGCTCCAACCGCTTCGGCCCCGCCTTCTGAGCTTGACGCATCGCCGTCGCTGACCGCAAGTAGTGGCGACGGCGAACTTTTTGCTCGAGGGCTTCTAAAATATGTCGGCTGCGGCGCGCGGGCTCCTGCTCGAGATGTTCGATGCTGCCGTGGCTGCGGCACATCCGAGCACCTGTCTCGCGCCACATCTGCCGCCCGCTCCGACCAAGGGCCGCCTCATCTTGCTCAGCGCGGGTAAGGCTGCGATCGCCATGGCTTCCGTGGCCGAGGCGCATTACCGGGCAGCCGGCATCGGCGACCGACTGTCGGGCGTGGCGACAGCACCGCATGGCTATGCGGCGGCATTCTCCGGTTCGAGGCCCGAGCAGCTGGAGATCCTCGAAGGCCGCCATCCGACGCCCGATGCCTCCTCTCTTGCAGCCGCCGAGCGAGCACTTGCGCTGGCGCGTTCGGCAGGCCCCGACGATACCGTGCTGGTGCTCCTTTCGGGCGGTGCCTCAGCGCTTTGGGCCGCGCCTGCCGCTGGGCTCGAACTCGCGGAGAAGACGGCGCTCACACGGGGGCTCCTCAAGTCCGGCGCCGATATTCACGAGATGAATGCCGTGCGGCGGCACCTCTCGCGCATCAAGGGCGGACGGCTGCGCGCGGCCGCGGCGCAGGCCGGCACATTCATCACGCTCGCGATCTCCGACGTGCCGGGCGATGATCCCGAAACCATCGGCTCAGGACCGACGGTGGCCGATCCGACAACGCTCGCCGATGCGTGCGCGGTGATTGCGCGGCGCGTCGAGCGCATGTCGGAGCTGGGCCTTCCGGTTCCGGCCGGCGTCTATCGGGCGTTGGAGAATCCCGCCAACGAAACACCCAAGCCGGGAACCGGCCTTTTCGCCGGTGATCGCTATCAGATCATCGCGACGCCTGTCGCAGCCCTCGAAGCAGCGGCAGCCTTGGCGCGTTCGCGTGGGTACGAAGTCGAAAGTCTCGGCGATCAGGTCACCGGCGAGGCTCGCAACGTTGCAGCCGCGCACGCCACGCTTGCCCGAAAGGCCCGCGCGGATGGGCGCCGGCTCGCCATCATCAGCGGTGGCGAACTCGAGGTTACAGTGCGTAATCGCGCCGGCCGCGGTGGGCGCAGCCAGGAATACGCGCTCGCGCTCGCCTGCGAACTCGATGGCCTTCCAGGCATATCGGCACTTGGTGCGGATACGGACGGGATTGATGGCGGCGAGGGCCGCGTCGAGGATCCTGCAGGCGCCGTGATCGGACCGGATACGCTCGCGCGTGCCAGGGACTGCCACGCGGACGCCCGAAAGGCCCTCGATAACAACGATGCCACGACTCTGTTCGAGGCGCTGGGTGATCTCGTCCACACGGGGCCTACCCATACGAATGTCAATGATTTCCGCGTGATCCTCGTCGAGCCGGCCTGACAGCATGATCCAGCCAAGTGAACGGGCCGACAGCGGCCGGGCGCCTCTCCATGCGCCCCGTTCTTACAGAATGAACTTCTTCCGCTTCCTGCTGGTTTCGTCTGTGTCGGGCCTCGGCATGACGGCCGGAGCAGATGCTGCGCACGCGGATCTCAAGCTCTGCAACGCGACCGCGAGTCGGATCGGTGTGGCCATCGGCTATCAGGACCCCAAGGGTTGGGCGACCGAGGGCTGGTGGAACATCGCGTCACAGACCTGTGAGACGTTGTTGAAAGGAAAGCTTGGCAGCCGATTCTATTACGTGCATGCGGTAGACTACGACCGCGGCGGCGAGTGGGGCGGCACGAACATGATGTGCACGGCTGACAAAGTCTTCACGATCCGCGGGGTCGAGGACTGCACGCGGCGCGGTTTCAAACGCACGGGCTTCTTCGAGGTCGATACGCAGAACTCCAATGACTGGACGATCCGCCTGACAGATCCGGGCGATAACGGCGGGAAGGCACGATGAGACGAAACCGGAGAGTGAAGATCCTCG
>JAEYPL010000144.1 GCA_023410905.1 Pseudomonadota bacterium | reverse complement strand
GCCTTGGCCTTCGGCCTAACCCGTTGACCGTCCACGAATCTCGAAAGCCCGACGTCCCGCCCTTCGCAACGCGACACTCAGCAGGCACCCGGGATTGGGACGCAAGAACTTCAATTCGCCCCCCTGGGCGTTACCCGGAGCGTTGGCCCAGCAATGCGTCTTTATTGCGTCGTACCAAATGCTTGACGCCACCTGAACGGCGATATTTGCCGGGGCTGGCCGAGCGGCACCATTGTTGGCATCGTCAGCATGATTCGGTACCAGATGCCTTAACGCCACGGCCTGCGCCGCCCTTGCCTCAATGCCGGACGATCAGTGCAGGAAAACGACCGAAGAAAGACTATCCCCAATGACCACAGCTTCGACGGAGAAGGGCACCAAGGTGCCGGCATTCAAACTGCCGACCGACGATGGCGGCAGCATCAGCCCTGCGGAGTTCGTCGGCCGGCCCGCCGTCATCTACTTCTACCCAAAGGACGACACGCCCGGCTGCACGACTGAGGCCAAGGACTTCACCCACCTCGCGCCCAAATTCGAAGCGGCCGGCGTCAGCGTCATCGGCATCTCGCCCGACAGCTTGAAGAAGCATCAGAAATTCCGCGAGAAGCACGATCTGGCCATCCGCCTCGCCGCCGACGAGGACCACGCCGTGGCCGAGAAGTTCGGCGTCTGGATCGAGAAATCCATGTACGGGCGGAAGTACATGGGCATCGACCGTTCGACGTTCCTGATCGATGCCAAGGGGCGCATCGCGGAGGTTTGGCGCAAGGTCAAGGTGCCCGGTCACGCCGAGGAAGTGCTCGCAGCAGCGCGCAAGCTCGCGAAGGGCTGATCGGCGCGAATCGGCGGGGCTTCGCGCGAGCCGGATACTGGCGAGATTGTGGCGGATTGCCCTGTTGAGGCAGGAACTTATTTGCGCGCGTGACGTTGTTGGAATCTTCCGGACGTACCAAATAGCGCGTAGTCGTTCGCACCCCGCGAACGGGATGACTGCCGCGCCTCGGCGCACGTCTCAGCTGTGAAGAAGGACACTGTGCAATGCGACGCCTCTCTCTTGCCCTTGCTGCAGCCACTGCTCTTGCGGTCGCCGGCCCGGCGTTCGCGCAACAGCCGACACCAGCGCCCGCTCCGGCTGCACCCGCAGCAGAAGTGCAGATTCCGCGCGGCGTCTTCTTCCGTGGTCAGGCGGATGGACAGATCCTCTCGAGCGACAATCTCATCGGCGGCAAGATCTACGGCCCCGACGACAAGATCATCGCCGACATCGAGGAGCTCATTCTGACCTCGGACCTGCGCGTCGAAGGCGTCATCATCGGCACGGGTGGATTTCTCGGCGCCGGCGAAAAGCGGCTCGGCCTGCGCTTCTCGTCACTTCGTTTCGGTCCGGACGGCAAGATCACCGTGCCCGAGCTGACCAAGGAAGTGATCGCGGCGTTGCCCGCCTACGAGCGCAAGACGCCGCGCAAGACACTGCTCGAGCGGGCTTCGGAAAAGGCACGCGAGATCACCGATCGCAGCATGGAAACCGCGAAGCCGGCCATCGATCAGGCGTCCGAGACGGCCAAGGAGGCCTATGAGAAGGCCAAGGAAGCGACGAAGGAAGCCTACGACAAGGCCAAGGAGGCTGTGCAGCAGCCGAAGCAGTAATCGCTTCGTCGCGGACTGAATTCTGGCGGGCGTCGGTGCGAACCGGCGCCCGTCGTGCTTTCAGCTCAAGCACGCGCACTTTCCATGATGGCGGCGACGCCCATGCCACCCGCCGTGCAGATCGAGATGAGGCCGCGTCCGCCGTTCTCGCCGAGCAGCTTGGCCAGCAGCGCGGCGATACGCCCGCCCGTCGCCGCAAACGGATGACCGACGGCGAGCGAAGAACCCTTCACGTTCATTTTCGTACGATCGATCGCACCGAGCGGCGCGTCCTTGCCGAGCCGCGTCCTGCAGTATTCCGGATCTTCCCAGGCCTTCAGCGTCGCGAGCACTTGCGCCGCGAAAGCCTCATGGATTTCGTAGTAGTCGAAGCTCTGAAGCGTGAGACCAGTGCGGTCGAGCAGGCGCGACACTGCGACTGTCGGCGCCATCAGCAGACCTTCGCCCGCGACGAAATCAACGGCCGCGGTCTGCGCCGCCGTGAAGTACGCCAGAATGGGCAGGCCGCGCGCACGCGCCCACTCTTCCGACGCGAGCAGCACGGCCGAAGCGCCGTCCGTAAGCGGCGTCGAGTTGCCGGCCGTGAGCGTGGCGCGATCGGTTTTGTCGAAGGCGGTCTTCAGCGAAGACAGACGCTCGACGCTGATATCGGGGCGCAGATTGTTGTCCCGGAACACACCGGCGCACGGCACGATAAGATCGTCGAAATAGCCCGTGCGATAAGCCTCCGCCGCCTTGATATGACTCTCGTAGGCGAGCTGGTCCTGATCCTGGCGAGAAATCTTCCAGTGCTGCGCCATCAGCTCCGTATGCTGGCCCATGGAGAGGCCGGTTCGCGGCTCGGCCACCGATGGCGGCTGCGGGGCGAGTTCGCGCGGCGAGAAACCTTTGAACGCGGCGAGCTTCTCACCGAATGAGCGGCCTTGCTGGACGGCCACCAGCCGCTTCGCGAATGGCCTCGAGAAAACGATCGGCGCATCCGAGGTCGTGTCGGAACCGCACGCAATCCCCGAGTCGATCTCGCCGATCGCGATCTTGGCAGCGATACCTATCGCAGCCTGGAGGCCGGTGCCGCAGGCCTGGATCAGCGTCGTGCCGGGCGATGTCGGGGCGAGTTTCGTGCCGAGGACGGCTTCGCGCGCAAGATTCCAGTCCCGCGAATGCGAGACCACAGCGCCGCCGACCACCTCGTCCACATGCACACCGGCGAGGCCGAACTTGTCGACCAGACCGCTCAGCGCGGCCGTGAGCATATCGAGATTACCGAGGTCCGCATAAAGCGTATTGGAGCGACAGAAGGGGATGCGGCTGCCACCGACGACAGCGACCTTCCTCGTGGATTGTTGCATGGCCCTCGTGTCCCGCTCCGCAGTCCTGGCGCTTCGTTTACCCGGAATCGCAGTTGAATGCCACGACGTCGGCACAACCTAAATGCGGCGCCACACGCAAAGTTTCCGGGCTGGGCTGGCGCCTTGGCAGGCGCACGACGCCCAGGCGTGACTCGTTTGCATCATATGGGCGGCAAGCGACCGCCGTGGCACCATCGGCACTTCCAATTTCGACCCAACTGCCGCAATAACAATATGTGGCGACTTTGAGGCAAGCCTTTGAGAAGGCTCGCAGCTCTGAGGGGTCGCCGTAAATATACGCATAAGAATTCAAAGGTAGTAGAACGAGGATCAGGCCACGGTCTTCGTTGCGCGTTGTTGTGTGTTCAAACCAAGAAGATGCGTATACTGCGATGATCGGAGAAATACCGGAAGGTGATTCCGAGGGATCCCTCGTTCAAGTGGGTGGGCTCGTGCGCGGGCTCGCCATCGCATTGGCCCTGACGGCGCCGCTTGCGCCAGCAAACGCCTCGGAAGGCAATAGCTGGGTAAACAACGCCTGGTCCAACGGCGCATTCGCGAGCAACTACACGCCTCCACCCGCATTCGATCACTCGTTCGCGCGCCAGTGGGAGGCCAATCCGCCGAAGGGCTTCCCGACGCTTTCGCCTGAAAATATCGCGGCGCTCAAGGAAGCCATCAACCGCTACACGGACATCGTCGCGAAGGGCGGCTGGCAGCCGCTTCCGGACGCGCAGCTGCAGCCGGGGGCCGTGGGCTCATCCGTTGCCCTGCTCCGCCAGCGCCTCGTCATGTCGGGTGACCTGCGCGAAGCCGACGACTACGGCACGCCCATGTTCGACGGCGCGCTCGAACGCGCGGTGCGTCGCTTCCAGGCCTCGAATGGCCTGACGCCGACCGGCATCGTCGACAAGCGCACAGTCGCGGCCCTCAACGTCTCGGCTGCCGCACGCCTGCGCCAGCTCAAGACCAACCTGAGCCGCCTCACCGAAATGACGCGCTCGGTCCCGAAGCGCTATGTCATCGTCAATATTCCGGCTGCGCAGATCGAAGCGGTGGAGAACGACAAGGTCGTGTCCCGTCACTCGGGCGTGGTCGGCAAGACGGATCGCCAGACGCCGATCCTGCGCTCGCACATCCATGAGCTGAACTTCAATCCCGTTTGGACGATGCCGCCGACGGTGATCCAGAAGGATCTCATCCCGAACGGCCGCGCCATGTCCAAGAAGGGACAGGATGTGCTCGCGAAGTTCGGCATCGACGCCTACGGCGGCGACGGCAAGAAGCTCGACAGCACGAAGATCAACTGGAACAGCGCGGCGACGCAGGGCCTGACGTTTCGCCAGAAGCCCGGCCCGGAAAATCCGCTCGGTTTCGTGAAGATCAACTTCCACAACAGCCATTCGGTCTACATGCACGACACGCCGTCGGATCGTATGTTCGGCCGCAACTTCCGCGCCGCGAGCTCGGGCTGCGTTCGCGTGCAGGGCATCGAGCACCTCGCGGCCTGGCTCATGCAGGACCAGGGCTGGGACAAGGAGCGCGTGCTCGACATGAAGAAGTCGGGCGAGCGCTTGGATGTGCGCCTCAAGAAACCGATGCCGCTGTTCTTCGTGTACATCACGGCCTGGGCGACGGAGGATGGCGTGATACAGTTCCGGCGCGATCTCTACCAGCGCGATGGTGTCGGCGAGACAGCATCGGCGTACTGAGCAGCGCCGCATAAGCATCTGCACAAATAAAAAAGCCCCGGCCCTTCTCGGACCGGGGCTTGTTTTTTTTGCCGACGTCGGGCGTCAGCCGCAATACCAGATCGGGCCGACCTGCACGCACGCACCCGGCCGCTTGCCACGGCCATCCCAGCGACGGCAGGGACGGCGCTCACCCCAGCGATTGTGACGATGCCAGCCACGACGATCGCGCTGACACGAGTTGTGATTGCCGTGGACCTGCTGCAGGAGCTCACTGCTCACACCGCTCGGGATTTGGCTCATATTGTTGGCCGGCGCAGCGGCTGCGAGTGTCGCTGACGCGCCGAGTAAGGCTGCGGCCACCAAGGTTTTGAGCACGATCGCCATCTGCAATTCCTTCTGCTGTTGGATTTCCGAACGGGAAACGCGCAAGGCGGATCGTCGGTTGCAGAAGGAATCGAAGGCTGGCAGGTAGTCAGTGCAGCATCGCCGCGCGCTGCAGTTGCACACTTGCTAGTCCGGCGCGGGAATGAATTCCTCCGCATCGCCCGGAACAGTATCGAAGCGTTTCGCCTTCCAGTCCGCTTTCGCAGCGTTGATGCGATCCTGCGAGGACGAAACGAAGTTCCACCAGATGTGCCGCGGACCATCCATGGGCTCGCCGCCGAGCAGCATCAGCCGCGCGTTGCTCAACGCCAGGATCGAGATGCGATCACCGGGGCGGAAGATGAGCAACCGGCCCGGCTCGAAGCGGTCGCCGGCAATGTCGATCTCACCCGCAACGATATACACTGCGCGCTCGTCATAGGCCGGATCGAGCGGCAATACTGCGCCGGGCGCCAGCACCGCTTCGGCATAAAAGCTCGGATGCGGGAACTCGACAGGCGAGCGCTGGCCGTAAAGCTCACCCATGATGAGCCGCACGCGCTTGCCCTCACCCATAATGCGCGGCAGCTCCTCCGCACCATGATGCGCGAACGTGGGCGGTGTTTCTTCATGCGATTTCGGCAGCGCCGCCCAGGCCTGGATGCCATACAGCTCGTGCTGGTGCGTGCGGACTTCAGCGGCCGTACGCTCGGAATGCACGATGCCGGAGCCTGACGACATGAGGTTCAATTCACCCGGTTTGATCGGCAGCGACGTTCCGAGACTGTCGCGGTGCCAGATCTCACCCTGGAAGAGATAGGTCACCGTCGCGAGCCCGATGTGCGGATGCGGACGCACGTCCATGCCCGTACCGAGCAGGAATTCGGCGGGGCCCATCTGGTCGAAGAATATGAACGGGCCGACCATCTGCTTGCGTGCGGAGGGCAGCGCACGGCGCACTTCGAAGCCGCCGATGTCGCGCGCACGCGGCACGATGACGTGCTCGATGGCGTCGCAGGAAAATGCGTCACCCGGGATTGGATCGTGATGGGGCAGTTCGCTCATGTCGGCCTCCTCGATTGGATTTCGCGGGCACGGTTCTGTTGCATCAACATAGGCAACCTGGAGCTGACCGCAAGCCATTGAAATAAGGCGCCGCATCACCAGTTTGACGAACGATCAGGGCATTTCTAACATGATGAAACACCACGGCGCCCACAGGCCTGCGCCCCGGAGGTCAGCATTGGACCGATCCACTAAGGAAAGCGCGACCGGGCTCATCCAGCTCAATGAGCGCACGCGCGAGATCTTTCGTCATATCGTCGAGTCGTATCTCGCGACGGGCGAACCCGTCGGCTCGCGCAATCTCTCGCGCCATCTGCCGATGACGCTCTCGCCTGCGTCCGTCCGCAATGTCATGTCGGACCTCGAGCACCTCGGCCTCATCTACGCGCCGCACACCTCCGCCGGCCGCCTGCCGACGCAGACCGGGCTGCGCCTCTTCGTCGACGGCCTGCTCGAGGTCGGCAACCTGACAGAGGAGGAACGCCGCCAGATCGAAGCCCAGGTGAAGGTCAAGCGGCAGCGCTCGGTCGATCAGGTGCTCGCCGAAGCCGGCGACATGATCTCAGGCCTCTCGCATTGCGCCGGCCTCGTCATCAGCGAGAAGCGCGACGACCATCTGAAGCACATCGAGTTCGTGCCGTTGGAGCCCGGCAAGGCGCTCGTCGTTCTCGTCCGCGAGGATCAGACCGTCGAGAACCGCGTCATCAACATCCCCCGCGGGCTGCCGCCGTCCGCGCTGGTGGAAGCGACAAACTATCTCAACGCGCAGATCCGCGGGCTCAATCTCAACGAGGCTAGGGTCGCGATCGAGCGGCAGCTTGCCACCGCCAAGGCCGAGCTCGATGCCCTGACGAAGAAGGTGATCGAGGCCGGGCTCGCGACCTGGTCAGGCGCCGGCGACGAACGCAAGAGCCTCATCGTGCGGGGCCAGGGAAACCTGCTCAAGGATCTGACGGCAATCGAGGATCTCGAACGCATCCGCCAGCTTTTCGACGACCTCGAAGCCAAGCGCGAGCTCGTCCAGCTGCTCGGCCTCGCCGAGCGAGGCGACGGCGTGCATATCTTCATCGGTTCGGAGAACCAGCTCTTCTCGCTGTCGGGATCGTCGCTGATCGTATCGCCCTTCCGCGATTCCTCGCGTAAGATCGTCGGCGTGCTCGGCGTGATCGGCCCGACGCGCCTGAATTATGCGCGGATCATTCCGATGGTCGACTATACTGCACGACTGGTCAGCCGCAGTTTGACTTGATTTTGCCGCCCTGGGGCATGATATGCGAGGGTCGAGCGCGATCGCCTGCCGGACGCTCGGCCCCGGCGGCGCCGAGCATCCCTATCGCGCTATTCATTTGGACGAGCACGAGGAAGCATGAGCAATCAGACCCACGATCCCCAGGCGCCGGGACATGGCGCCGGGGCGCCCGAGCCTGAGCAGAACGCCCCTGGGGGCACCGATCCGAAGCGCGCCGCCGCCGCTGCCGAGTATAGCCAGCAGGCGGGCGAGGCTTCAGCCGCCCCGGAGCAGGCGCCGGCTTCGGATACCGCTCGCCTGGAAGCCCTCCAGGCCGAGGTCCGCGATCTGAAGGATCAGGTCCTGCGCGCCTACGCCGAGATGGACAACGTCCGCAAGCGCGGGGAGCGCGAGCGTCTCGATACGCAGAAGTACGCCGTTTCCAAATTCGCCAAGGACATGCTGTCCGTTGCCGACAACCTGGAGCGGGCCCTGGCCGCCGTCCCGACCGACACCTCCGACCCGGTCCTCAAGGGCCTGCTCGATGGCGTTACGGTGACCGAGCGCGGCCTCGCCGGCGTGCTCGAGCGCTACGGCATCAAGCGCATTGCCGCCGAAGGCGCAGCATTTGATCCTCATCAACACCAGGCGGTCATGGAGCATCAAGATGCGAGCGTGCCGAACGGCACGGTCGTGCGCGTGTTCGAGGCCGGCTATACCATCGAGGACCGCGTCCTGCGGCCCGCGTCGGTGGTCGTCGCCAAGGGTGGACCGAAGGTCGAGAAGGCCGCCCCGCCGCAAGGTGCAGACGCAACGGGCGGCGGCTCGACATCGCCCGAAGCCGAAAACGACAACGCCGCTAATGGAGGGTCGCCTGGGTCTTCGCCCTAGGCATAAGGCTCATGCAAACTCGCAGTGCAAAATTGTCACAAAGGTGTGGATTGCGGGCGTTGCAGGGCCTCCGAGGCACTCCTATATACCGGTGAGCCAAATCACCAACTCCAGGGAACCGGAGCTGCCGACCCCCGCGGGTTTCAAGCACTATCGGGTGCCATAGCGGGCCCGGCCGGTTTGCCGCAACGAGAGGATTGAGAAGAAAATGGCCAAAGTCATCGGGATCGATCTCGGGACGACGAACTCCTGCGTAGCCGTAATGGAAGGCGGCACGCCCAAAGTCATCGCCAACGCCGAGGGCGTGAATACGACCCCCTCGATCGTTGCCTTCACCGACGACGGCGAGCGCCTCGTCGGCCTGCCGGCCAAGCGCCAGGCGGTGACGAACCCATCCAATACGCTCTTCGCGATCAAGCGCCTCATCGGCCGTCGCTTCTCCGACCCTATGGTCGAGAAGGACAAGCATCTCGTGCCCTACAAGATCACCAGTGGCGCGAACGGTGATGCCTGGGTCGAAGCCAACGGCAAGCCGTACTCGCCCTCGCAGGTTTCGGCCTTCATTCTGCAGAAGATGAAGGAGACGGCGGAGGCTTATCTCGGCCAGCCCGTCACGCAGGCCGTCATCACGGTGCCTGCCTACTTCAACGATGCCCAGCGTCAGGCCACCAAGGACGCCGGCAAGATCGCGGGCCTCGAGGTTCTGCGCATCATCAACGAGCCGACTGCGGCAGCGCTCGCCTACGGTCTCGACAAGAAAAAGGAAGCCAAGACGATCGCGGTCTACGACCTCGGCGGCGGCACCTTCGACGTGTCCGTGCTCGAGATCGGTGACGGCGTGTTCGAGGTGAAGTCCACGAACGGCGACACGTTCCTCGGCGGCGAAGACTTCGACATGCGCCTCGTCGAGTATCTCGCGTCTGAGTTCAAGAAAGAGAACCAGATCGATCTGAAGAACGACAAGCTCGCGTTGCAGCGCCTCAAGGAGGCTGCTGAAAAGGCGAAGATCGAGCTGTCGAGCGCCCAGCAGACCGAGATCAATCTGCCGTTCATCTCCATGAGCCCGCAGACGCAGTCCCCGCTGCATCTGACGATGAAGCTCACCCGCGCCAAGCTCGAAAGCCTCGTCGAGGATCTGATCCTGAAGACGCTCGCGCCCTGCGAGCAGGCGATCAAGGATGCGGGCCTCAAGGCTGCCGAGATCGACGAGGTCGTGCTCGTCGGCGGCATGACGCGCATGCCACGCGTGCAGGCCGAGGTGAAGAAGCTGTTCGGCAAGGAGCCGCACAAGGGCGTCAACCCGGACGAGGTCGTCGCCATCGGCGCCGCGATCCAGGCCGGCGTGCTCAAGGGCGACGTCAAGGACGTGCTGCTGCTCGACGTGACGCCGCTCTCGCTCGGCATCGAGACGCTCGGTGGTGTGTTCACGCGCCTGATCGACCGCAACACCACCATCCCGACCAAGAAGTCGCAGACTTTCTCGACGGCCGAGGATGGCCAGCGCGCGGTGACGATCAACGTCTACCAGGGCGAGCGTGAGATGGCGGCCGACAACAAGATGCTCGGCCGCTTCGACCTCGACGGCATTCCGCCGGCGCCCCGCGGCGTGCCGCAGATCGAAGTCACGTTCGACATCGACGCCAACGGCATCGTCCACGTCTCCGCGAAGGACAAGAAGACCAACAAGGAGCAGTCGATCCGCATCCAGGCCTCGGGCGGTCTCTCGGACGACGACATCAAGCGCATGGCCGAGGAGGCCGAGCGTTTCAAGGACGAGGACATGAAGCGGCGCGGTCTCGTCGAGGCGCGCAACCAGGCCGATCAGCTCACGGCGCAGATCGAGAAGGATCTCGCCGAGCACGCGAGCAAGGTCGGCGCCGAGGACAAGACGGCCATCGAGGGCGCGCTGAACACGCTCAAGGAAGCGGCGAAGGCCGACGACGTCGAGCGTATTCAGGAAGCTACGCAGGCGCTCATGCAGGCGTCGATGAAGCTCGGCGAGGCCATCTACGCGGCTGACAAGGGCGCGGCCGACGCTCAGGGCGACGAGGGCCCGAGTGACGGCGGACGCTCCGGCGGCGACAACGTCGTCGATGCCGACTTCGAAGAGGTCAAGGACGACAAGAAGAAGTCCGGCTGACCTCGGAGCTAGCAATGCAGCCCCCTGACCGCCACGTCGCCACCGAGATGGTCCAGCGGATCATCTCGGGGACCTTCCCGGTCCAGGCGCCGGCGGACCGGTCAGGGGCCAATTCATGCCTGGAGTGACGCACAATGCCCGTGGGGGGCCGCATCGGCGCCTGACCCGGCGGGCAGGGACTGGATCACGTTCTCATGGCTAAACGCGACTATTACGATGTGCTCGGCATCAAGCGCGGCGCGAGCGACGCGGACATCAAGTCCGCCTTCCGCCGCCTCGCCAAGGAGCATCATCCCGACCGCAATCCCGACGACAAGACCGCCGAGCAGAAGTTCAAGGAGATCAACGAGGCCTACGAGGTCCTGAAGGACGGGCAGAAGCGCGCCGCCTACGACCAGTTCGGCCACGCTGCCTTCGAAGGCGGGCGCGGCCCTGGCGGACCCGGCGGCTTCGGGCCGGACTTCTCCTCGTCCATGTCCGACATCTTCGACGATCTCTTCGGCGAGTTCATGGGCGGGCGTCGCGGCGGCGGCCGCCAGCGCAACACGCGCGAGCGCGGCGCGGATCTCCGCTACAATATGGAGATCACGCTCCAGGAAGCCTTCACCGGCAAGCAGGCGCAGATCCGCGTGCCAACGAGCGTCACGTGCGAGACGTGCTCGGGCTCCGGCGCGCGCGCGGGCTCGCGCCCGACGACCTGCCAGACCTGCGGCGGACAGGGCAAGGTGCGCGCGAGCCAGGGCTTCTTCACGATCGAGCGCACGTGCCCCTCGTGTCAGGGACGCGGCGAGACGATCGACGATCCCTGCCCCGAGTGCCACGGCCAGGGGCGCGTCACCAAGGAACGCACGCTCGCGGTCTCCATCCCGCCTGGCGTCGAGGACGGCACGCGCATCCGCCTCGCGGGCGAAGGCGAGGCCGGCCGGCGAGGCGGCCCGACCGGCGATCTCTACATTTTCCTCTCGATCAAGCCGCACGAGTTCTTCCAGCGCGACGGCGCC
Organism: Pseudomonadota bacterium; assembly: GCA_023410905.1. Lineage (GTDB taxonomy): Bacteria > Pseudomonadota > Alphaproteobacteria > Rhizobiales > Hyphomicrobiaceae. The sequence goes on along the minus strand of JAEYPL010000144.1, from coordinate 11 downwards.
GACATCTTCTG
>JAEYPL010000117.1 GCA_023410905.1 Pseudomonadota bacterium | reverse complement strand
AAGAAGATTGTCGTCGAGAATCTCGGCGTGGAAGCCGAGAAGGTCGTCGAGACGGCGAGCTTCATCGATGACCTCGGCGCAGACAGCCTCGACATCGTCGAGCTGGTCATGGCTTTCGAGGAAGAGTTCGGCTGTGAGATTCCGGACGATGCCGCCGAGCAGATTCAGACGGTCGGCGATGCGGTGAAGTTCCTCGAGAAGAGCGCCGCCAGCACCGCCTGATCGGCGCGGCCACAGGATCGACTGCAGGCACCGTCGGGGGGAACCGAGTTGGTGCCGCAGTGATCCAGGGCCCCGATCGTGCGGGTCGCAATTGGGGTGCTGTTCGCGTGGACGTGAGCAGCATGACTTGGTGGGAGTGGTAACGCGAGGCGACCTTCCTGCCGGATAACCTGGACAGGTGTGGGATGCAGCGAGTTGTCGTCACTGGGCTTGGCCTCGTTACTCCTCTCGGATGTGGCGTTGAGCCCACGTGGTCACGCCTCCTCGAGGGACGCAGTGGTGCGCGCCGCATCACCGAGTTCGAGGTAGCGGACATCGCTGCCCAGATCGCAGCATTCATTCCGCGCGGCGACGGCTCGGCCGGGACCTTCAATCCCGACCAGTGGATGGAGCCCAAGGAGCAGCGCAAGGTCGACGACTTCATCGTGTATGCGATGGCGGCGGCCGAGCAGGCGCTCACGGACTCCGGCTATGCTGCAAAGACGCAGGAGCAGCAGGAGCGCACTGGCGTCCTGATCGGCTCAGGCATCGGTGGCCTCAACGGCATCGCCGAGACGTCGCTGCTGCTCAAGGAAAAGGGCCCGCGCCGCGTCAGTCCATTCTTCATTCCCGGCCGCCTGATCAATCTCGCTTCCGGCCATGTCTCGATCCGCCACGGCCTCAAGGGGCCCAACCATGCGGTCGTAACGGCATGCTCGACGGGTGCGCACGCCATTGGCGACGCATCGCGATTGATCGCATTCGGCGACGCCGACGTCATGGTCGCCGGCGGCGCGGAAAGCCCGATCTGCCGCATCGCCATGGCGGGCTTTGCTGCCTGCCGCGCTCTCTCCACAGGCTTCAACGATCAGCCGACCAAGGCATCGCGCCCCTACGACAAGGATCGCGACGGCTTCGTGATGGGCGAAGGGGCCGGCTTCGTCGTGCTCGAGAGCCTCGAGCACGCCAAGGCGCGCGGCGCACGCATCTATGCCGAGATCATCGGCTATGGCCTCTCCGGCGACGCCTATCACATCACCGCACCGGCAGAGGATGGCGATGGCGCCTTCCGCTGCATGCGGGCTGCCCTCAAGCGCGCCGGCATCACGGCTGACGAGGTGGACTACGTCAACGCGCACGGCACCTCGACGCCGATGGGCGACGAGATCGAGCTCGGCGCCGTCGAGCGCCTGTTCGGCAACAGCGCCGGCAACCTCTCCATGTCGTCGACGAAATCCGCGATCGGCCACCTCCTGGGTGCCGCGGGCTCCGTCGAGGCGATTTTCTCGATCCTCGCCATGCGCGACAACATCGCGCCACCGACGCTCAATCTCGACAATCCCTCGGTGCAGACGGCCATCGATCTCGTGCCGCACACACCGAAGAAGAAGCCGATCAATACGGTCCTTTCGAACTCGTTCGGTTTCGGCGGTACCAACGCCTCGCTCGTCATGCGGCGCCTGGACGCGTAGGTAGGGTTTATTTCCTCGAGACGGCCGCCGGTGGCAGCCGTCACCTTAACGACCTGTTGCTTTATTGCGTACCGCCGGCATCGACCGGACAGATGATGTTCTCGCTTTCACGATCGTGGCCCGGTTTGGCCATATTTCAGGATAGCCTGATGGGCCCGGCACTGGCCCAGCGGCCCATCCAATGAAATGGCGGAGGCGTAAAGACGCCCGATCCTGGAGACGAGAAGCAACCATAGCATGAGGCAGGTCCTGCCAACCCTCGATGTCACCCGCAAACGCCTCAATGCCCTGCCGCGCAGTCCCGCGGAAGCGCTCGAGCCGGGCCGCGCGCCGCGTCCGCCGCGCCGCATTCGCGAGCGCCGCGAGGCACGCCGTATGAATGGCTTCCTGAGATTCATCAGCGCGATCCTGACCTTCTGCTTTCTCGGCATGTCGGTGGTTGCGATCAGCGCGCTGCTGCTGCGCTCGACGTTTGCCGCGCCGGGGCCACTGGCGCATTCGACGGTTACCGTCATCCCGCGCGGTGAAGGCGTGTACGAGATCGCGAGCCGTCTCGAGCGCGAGGGCGTCGTGTCCGATCGCCGCCTGTTCGTCGCGCAGTATCTCGCGCACTCGGTGAAGGCCAGTTTTTCAGGCGACAAGGCCATCCAGCTCCAGGCCGGCGAGTTCGAGTTCAAGAAGCAGGCGAGCCTCGAGGATGTCCTCGAGATCCTCTCGCAGGGCAAAGCCGTCCTCTATCGGGTGAGCATTCCCGAGGGCCTGACGAGCCAGCAGATCGTTGCCCGCCTTATGGCGGAGGAGAATCTCTCCGGCGAGATCACCGAGGTCCCGCCCGAAGGCTCACTGCTGCCCGATACCTACCGCTTCTCGCGTGGCACGGCGCGAGCCGACATCATCGAGCGCATGCGCTCCGATCAGCGTCGCTTCATCGCCGCCATCTGGGACAAACGCCAGCCTGACCTGCCCTACAAGTCCATCGAGCAGGCGCTCGTCATGGCATCGATCGTCGAGAAGGAAACCGGGCGCGCGGACGAGCGTGAGCGCGTGGCCGGCGTGTTCGTGAACCGACTGCGTCGCGGAATGCGTCTCCAATCCGATCCAACCATCATCTATGGCATCGCCGGCGGCCAGGGCACACTCGGCCGCCCCATCACGCGCTCGGACATCGACACGCCGACGCCGTACAACACCTATACGATCAACGGCTTGCCGCCGACGCCCATCGCGAACGCCGGGCGCGCGGCCATCGAGGCAACGCTCAATCCTGCGAAGACCAAAGACCTGTATTTCGTCGCCGATGGCACCGGCGGGCATACGTTCTCCGAGACCTACAAAGAGCACAACGCCGCCGTGCAGGTGTGGCGTCAGGTCGAGCGGGAGGCGCGGGCGCGGCAGCAAGCCCCCCCCACGCAGACCGACAGTGATCCGCCGAGCCCGACGACAGCACCCGCGGTGGCGAGCCGCGCGCCAACGGACGTGCCGCTCCCGCTGCGCAAGCCGAAGCGTTGAATCCAGACCAGATCGATCACAAATTCGACAGCTCGCGCAAGGTCGTGCGCGCGAGCGCGCGACGTCACCGATTTGATACGCTATTGTCACATCGGGCTCGACGAGCCCCCGCGCGCCGCAGCACCTGACGATGAAGAATCGGGGCGTCGCACGAGCCGAATCGGCGCGACGTCACGGGGAGTGGGCGGCCGCGCAAGAGGGAGGTTTGTAATGCGATCTGGTTTCCATCCGACGCGGCGCACGATGATTGCGGGGAGCGCCGCGATCGCCGCGACGCTGGCTGGCGGCGTGCCCTTCGCTGCGCGCGCGGCCTCGGGCGCGGGAATCCACAAGCTCGCACTCGGCGATCTCCAGATCACCATTCTTTCCGACGGCGTTCTCAACGTCGCAACGCGTCTTCTGAACCGCAACAAGGAGCAGGCCGCGATCGAGGCCGCACTGGATGGAGAGCTCTCCGCACCGGGGCAGGTGCAATATGGCGTCAACATCGTACTGGTGCGCTCGGGCGCCGATCTCGTGCTCATAGATGCGGGCGCTGGCGGCACGTGGGAGCCGACCGCGGGCAAGCTCGCAGATCGACTGACGGCCGCAGGCGTCGATCCGGAGAGCATCACCAAGGTCGTGATCACGCACGGCCATCCCGATCATCTCTGGGGGCTGGTCGACGAGTTCGACGACACCCCGCGCTTTGGCAAGGCGCAGCACATCATGCCGGCGCCGGAACTCGACTATTGGCGCAAGGTGAGTGTCGAAACACTGCCCGAGCGCATGCAAGGCGTCGCCGCCGGCGCCAAGCGCGTGATCGGCACGGTCGACGAGCAGCTCGTTGCCGCCGCGCCCGATGCGGAAGTCGCAAGCGGCATTGCCTACGTGCCGACGCCGGGCCACACACCGGGCCACTGCTCCGTGCGCATCTCGAGCGGCACGAGCGGACTTATCGTAACGGCCGACACACTGTTCCACCCGCACGTTTCGTTTGCTCATCCCGATTGGCAACCGGTCGCCGATATGGATGGCGCTGCCGCTGTTGCAAGCCGGCGCCGGCTGCTCGACATGGCGGCAACGGACGGCCTTCAACTCGCCGCCTATCATATTCCCTTCCCAGGCCTCGGCCGCGTAGAGCGGCAGGGCTCGGCTTATCGGTGGGTCAGCTAGCGCACTTCCAACAGAGGTGTTCCACCTCCGTTTGACTGCCATTTCCCTCAATCGCGTTTTCATTTTCGAGCACGCATACGATCCCATGACATACGGACTTGATGCCCACGCGACGTCTCTCGGCAAGCTGCTCGGGACCGCGCACGTGTTCGAGGTTCCGGCTTTTCAACGCGCTTATTCCTGGACGACGGACGAAGCTGGCCAGCTCATCGAGGATCTGCTGCTCGCCCTCGGCGATGCCGATACGCAGGCAACGCCGGGCGGCTATTTTCTCGGCCCCATTCTTCTGCTCGACTCCGGGCGGCCGGAGACGCGCGACATGGGCCCTCGCACACTCCAGATCATCGACGGCCAGCAGCGCCTTGCCACGCTGACCGTGCTCGCGTCCGTGCTGCGCGATCTCGCACGGCGCACCGAACGTCGTGCACTTCCCGAACTCGACCGCATGATCGGCGATGGCCGTGGCGTCGGCGGCTACGCGGGCTTTCGTCTGCGCATGCGCGGCGCCGCACAACGCACCATGGCGACGTACATCCAGTCACCCGGCGCCACGCTCGCCGCCGCCCCGAGCGAAAATCTCAGCGAGGCCGAGGTGCTGCTGCTCGCCGTGCGCGATCAGTTTGTCGCGGCGCTGTCCGACCGCGAGCCAAGCATGCTCTCGCGCCTCGCGGCGTTCATTTGTAATGCCTGCACCGTCGTCGTGATCACATCGCGCGATGTCGACCGGGCGCATCACACGTTCGCCACGCTCAACAATCGCGGGCGCCCGCTCGCCCGCTGCGACATCATACATGCGCAGCTCATGGACGGCGTGAGCGGCAGCGAGCTTGCGCGCCTGCAAGGCGAATGGGAGGCGCTCGGCGAGCGCCTCGGGTCCAATCTGGATATGCTTTTCAGCTACGTCCGCGCGGCAATCGGCGACGCGCGCGCGCCGGTCATTTCGGAGATCGGCCGGCTCGCAGCCATCGCAGGCGGTGGCGCAAAATTCGTCGACACGGTCCTCATCCCGTTCGGTCGCGCACTCGCGGACATTCTCGCCGCGGATCATCGCGGCAGTCCCGAGAGCGACGAGATCAATCGCCACCTGCGCCACTTCGCTTGGCTGCCGAGCAGCGAGTGGACCCCACCGCTGCTGCTGTGGTGGACGCGCCATGGCCATGATACGCGCGCCCTCGCGACATTCCTCGCTCAGCTCGATCGGCTGGCCTTCGGCGTGCGCGTGCTCGGCCTCGGTGCCGACAAGAGGCAGGCGCGCGCGCAGCAGGTCCGGGCCGCGATCGAGAAAGGCAGCGCGGTGCACATGAACGGCGGGCCTCTCGATTTTTCAGCCGAAGAGATGCGCAATGTGCGGCACAATCTCAGGGATCTGCACCCGCGCAGTCAGCTCACCTGCAAACTCGTGCTCATGCGTATCGAAAGCGAAATTTCCCGCGATGCCGCGCAACTCGATCCGGAGGTGCTCACCGTCGAGCACATCCTGCCGCAGAAACCGGCCCGCACGAGCATCTGGCGCAACTGGTTCTCGGATGCCGATGAGCGGCAGGCCTGCACGGGCTCGCTAGGCAATCTCGTGCTGGTGCCCCGCACGCTGAACGAGAAAGCCCGCAACCAGGACTTCGAGCGCAAGCACGCCATTTTCTTCGCAGCCACCGCGCCACCACTGCCCCGCCTGACGGAGGAGTTGCGCGGCGTCACGACGTGGGATCCCGCACAAATTCGTGCCCGGGAGGAGCGGATACTGGCGACTCTCGACGCCATGTGGCAACTGAACGGGACGTCGAACGATTCGTCGGGCACTGCCGCCACGCGTCGTCGACGGAAGGCCGAAGCCGCCGAGTAGCCTCGGCCAGGGCACGAATGCGCGCCGCGCGTTCGAACGGGAGTGCAGTTGTCACGATGAGTGCGACGCTCGAATCGGCCATGGTCCTCGCCGCCGGGCTCGGCACGCGCCTGCGCCCACTCACCGACAAGTTGCCGAAGCCCCTCGTGCCCGTAGCGGGGAAACCATTGATCGACCACATTCTCGACCGGCTGGCTGCAGCCGGCGTGCGGCAAGCGGTCCTGAACGTGCATCATCTGGCGGATCTGCTGGAAGCGCACGTGGCGGCCCGCACGGCGCCGCGCATTTCCATTTCCGATGAACGCGCGCATCTCCTCGATTCGGGCGGCGGCGTACTGAAGGCTTTGCCACGCCTCGGCGACAAACCCTTCCTGATCCACAATTGCGATTCGATCTGGACGGAGGGTGCGGTCTCGAATCTGGCTAGACTGTCCGAATGCTGGGACGAAGCCACCATGGACTGCCTGCTGCTGCTCGCGCCCGCGGCGTCGAGCCTCGGCTATCACGGGCGCGGCGATTTTGCACTCGAGGCCAACGGCCAGTTGCGCCGCCGCACTGGCGAGGAAAGCGTGCCCTTTGCCTTTGCCGGCGTATCGGTTGCGCACCCGCGTCTCTTCGAGGGCGCGCCACAAGGCCCCTTCTCGCTCAATCGGCCATGGGACGCGGCGATCGCGCGCGGACGCGCCTTCGGCATCGTGCTCGATGGCCATTGGATGCATGTCGGCGATCCGGCGGCCGTCATCGCGGCCGAAGGCTGGATCAACAGCCGGCATGAGCACTGAGCGCAAACAGGCGGGTCTCGACACGGCATCACGCGTGTGGAGCATCACCGCAGGCCGGCCGTTCCTCGATACGCTGGCGCGCGCGATCCTGGCGGGTGACCTTCCCAAGCCCGGTGGCGCACCTCCCGACCGGCTCTCGCTCGCCGGCATGACCATTCTCCTGCCGACGCATCGTGCCGTGCGCGCGCTGCAGGAGGCTTTTCTAAATGCAGCGGACGGTCGCGCACTGCTGTTGCCGCGTCTCGTACCAATCTCCGACACCGACGAGGATCAAGGCCTCATCACGAGCCTCGCAGGCGCGGGCACATCGCTCGCGGCCGAGTTCGTGCTCGGGCCTGCGGTGTCGCCGCTCGAACGCCAGCTTACGCTGACGCGCCTCGTGCTCGCCTGGTCCGAGGGGCTGCGTGGCGCCGACGATGGACTGGACGCGGTCGCCGCAGCCGGCGCCACGACGCCCGCTCAGGCCGCGCATCTTGCGGCCGATCTCGCGCGCCTCATGGACATGGTCGAGACGGAAGGGCGTTCGCTCGACGGCATCGCCGATCTCGTGCCGGACGAGTATTCGACGCACTGGCAGCAGACCATCGAGTTCCTCCAGATCGTCACGCGGTTCTGGCCTTTGCATCTTACCGAGCGCGGCCTGCTTTCAGCCGCCGATCGCCGCAATCGCCTCATTCGCGCAGAAGCCGAGCGACTGACGCGGCACCCGCCGAACGAACCGGTGATCGTTGCGGGCGTGACCGGCTCCGTCCCGGCAACCGTCGACCTCATGCGCGCCGTCGCGCGGCTGCCGGCCGGTGCCATCGTCATTCCCGGCTTCGATCGCACCATCGATGAGGCGAGCTGGCAGCAACTCGGCCAGCATCCCGAGCACCCGCAGTTCGATCTGCACGCACTGCTCGCCGCGCTCGACGTCGAACGCGCGGACGTTCGCGAGGTTTGGGGCATCGCACCTCCTTCACACGCGAGCACGCGCGCTGAATTTCTGAGCGAGGTCATGCGGCCTGCAGGCGCAACCGGCCTCTGGAAAGACTACATCGCCAGCACCGACCGTGACGTGCTCGCGGCCGCGCTCGCGGGCATCAGCCGCATTGATGCGCCGAACTCCGCCGACGAGGCCGAAGTCATCGCGCTCATGATGCGCGAGGCGCTGGAAACACCCGGCCGCACGGCAGCGCTCATCTCGCCGGATCGTTTGCTCGCGCGACGCGTCGCCATCCGCCTGCAGAGCTGGGGCATCACGGTGGACGATTCCGCCGGTCGTCCGCTCGCAAAGACACCGCACGGCGCCTTCCTCGATCTCATCGCGCAGAGTATCGCCACGCGCTTCGCACCGGCGACCGTCATGGCCCTGCTGAAGCATCCCTTGACGCGCTTGGGGCTGCCCGTGCGCGATGTGCGCCGTGCCGCGCGCTTCCTCGAGCTCGCCGCACTACGCACGATCTACTTCGGCGAAGGGCTCGATGGCATCGAGGCTAGTCTCGCGCGTGCAGAGCGCGACACACTCGATGGCGCACGTCGCGACCGGGCCGTGCGGCGATTGTGGGATGCAGATTGGGTTGCCGCGCGCGATCTCATGGCGCGCTTGCGCGAAGCGATGGCACCGCTGACGGCGCTTACGGGCAATAATCCGCAAGCGCTGCACACGCTATCGCACGCGCATCGCGCGGTGGCCGATGCGCTCGCGGCATCGGGTGACGAAACCACGCCCTCACGCCTCTGGCAGGACGAGGATGGCGAGGAAGCGGACCGCCTGCTCGCAGCGCTCGATGACGAGAGCCTCGCAGCACCAGCTATTCCACCCGCCGACTATGCCGAGTTCTATCGCGCGATCGCGGCCAATGTGACCGTGCGCCCGCACGTCGCCGTGCATCCGCGCCTTTCCATCTGGGGGCCCTACGAAGCGCGTCTTCAGCAACCTGATCTCGTGATCCTCGGCGCGCTCAATGAAGGCACGTGGCCGAAAGCGGCCGATCCCGGCGCGTGGCTCAATCGGCCCATGCGCGCGAAGCTCGGCCTGCCCTCGCCGGAAGTGGCGATCGGGCGCGCGGCACTGGACGTCACGGGCCTGCTCGGTGCAGGCGAAGTTGTACTGACGCGCGCGAGCCGCGTCGATGGCGCGCCGACCGTACCCTCGCGCTGGCTCATGCGCCTCGATGCGCTGCTCGGCGGCATGGATCTCGCCGGCATCCTGCGGCCTGCAAAACCATGGCTCAGCTGGGCGCGTGCACGCGATGCGCGCGTCGGCACGGTCGAGCGTGTGCGTGCGCCGGAGCCGCGTCCCGCACTTGCGCTCCGACCGCGCAAGCTCAGTGCCTCGGACATAGAACTCTGGATCCGCAATCCTTATGGGCTCTATGCGCGCCACATTCTCGCGCTCGAACCCTTGAACCCGCTCGGCGCCGTTCCGGGACATCGCGAGAAAGGCATCATCATTCACGAGGCGCTCTCGCAGTTCACGCGGCGCTTTCCGCACGCGCTGCCCGAAGACATTGCCGGCGCGCTGATGCGCGATGCCGAGGCCGTGCTCGAGGACTACGAGGCTCACCCGCGCGTCGCCGCTTTCTGGCTGCCACGTATTGCGCGCTTCGCCGAATGGTTTGCGGCGACCGAGCCCGATCGCCGCCGCGACGTTACGAGCATTGCAACCGAGGTGAGTGGCGCACGCGTTCTCGAAGCTCCGGGCGGTGCCTTCACGCTCACGGCACGCGCGGATCGCATTGATCTATCGCCCTCGGGTCTCGTCATCACGGACTACAAGACGGGAACACCGCCACCGAACGGCGATGTCACGAGCGGCACGGCCCCGCAGCTCCCGCTCGAAGCGGCGATCGCACGAGGCAAGGGATTTGCGGGCATTGCCGCCGATACGATCGGCGCATTGCGCTACATCCGCGCGACGGGGGGTACGCCCGCAGGCGATGAGCGCACGATCAAGGCGGCCGATCTTCACGCGCTTGCGGACGACTGCCTCGCGCGCCTCGGTAAGCTCGTCGCTGCCTTCGACAACGACACGCATCCGTATCGTGCCGTGCGCCGCTCGCGCTTCGACTACCGCTATGATGCTTTCACGCATCTCGCGCGCGTCGCGGAATGGAGCGGCGGCAACGCGAGCGAGGACGAGGAGGCCAGCGAATGAGCATCGCGAACCTCGAACGCCTTCTCCGCGAAACAACGGCCGCACAGAACAGCGCCGCCGATCCTCATGCTTCCGCCTGGGTCAGCGCCAATGCCGGCACGGGCAAAACGCATGTGCTGACCTCCCGCGTGCTGCGCCTCCTGCTCGCCGGCACCAAGCCCGAGCGCATTCTCTGCCTCACATTCACCAAGGCTGCGGCGACGGAAATGTCGACGCGCGTCTTCAAGCGCCTTGCGGAGTGGGCGAGTGCGCCGGAGCCTGATCTCGCGGCAAAGCTCGGCGAGTTGCTCGGCCGTGCGCCGAACGACGAGGAACGCGCACGCGCGCGGCAGCTCTTCGCGCTCGCCATCGAGACGCCCGGCGGGCTCAAGGTGCAGACCATTCACGCCTTCTGCGAGCGGCTATTGCAGCGCTTTCCGCTCGAAGCCGGCGTGCCGCCAGGGTTCACCGTCCTCGACGACGCGCACGCACGCAGCCTCATGCGTGAAGCCACCGACGCGACGCTCGGTGCGGCCGCCGAGAAGCGCGGTTCGCCATTGCACAACGCGTTGCGCGCGGTTGTCGCCTATGCGGCCGACGAGCGCTTCGATCAGCTTCTCGGCGCCATGATCGCAAAACGCGACTGGCTCGATGCGGCGCGTCCCGAGGTGGTGAAGGGCGTCGCCTCGTTCACTGAAGTGGAGGCGCGTTATCGCGCGGCACTTGGCATTCGTAGAGGCATCACGCTCGCTGATGTGCTTGCTGCGATTGGAGCGGTACTACCGCCAGATGTGCGCGACCGCGCGATCACGTCATTGAGCGGCGGCTCTGCCAACGACACGAAAGCAGCCGAGCGGCTTCGGCTCGCGGCTGGCGCAAGCGATCCGACGGCGATGGCGGCAGCACTCGCCGACTTCTTTCTCAATGGTGATGGCGAGGCGCGCAAAAACCTCGTGACGAAGACAACCGCCACAGCGCATCCAGGCCTCAAGGAACAGCTCGAAGCCGCACAGAGCCGCTTCATGGCGCTCGATGACGAGCGCCGCGCGCTGGCAACACTCGATGCCTCACTCGCGCTGCTCCATCTCGCACACGAGGTGCGCAACGCATTCGCAGCCCTGAAGGCGCGCCGCGCCGCGCTCGACTACGACGATCTCATCATGAAAGCGGCGGTGCTTTTGGCGGGCGATATCGGTGGCGTGCCGCAATGGGTGCACTACAAGCTGGATGGCGGTCTCAGTCATATTCTCGTCGACGAGGCGCAGGACACGAGCCCCATGCAATGGCGCGTCGTCGCGGGCCTCGCCGGGGAATTCTTCAGCGACAGCGCCGGTCATGGCGATGGGCCACGCACGATCTTCGCGGTCGGCGACGAGAAGCAGTCCATCTACGGCTTTCAGGGCGCGGCGCCGCACAAGCTCGCCGAAGTCGGCACGCACTTCGCCGCGCACGCACGTGAGGTCGATCATCGCTGGCACGCGGTGCCGCTCACGCTCTCGTTCCGCTCGGCACCACCCGTACTGGCCGCCGTCGATGCCGTATTCGCCGATGCCCAGCGCACGCCCGGCGTGACATTCACGGGCGGGCCCATCCGCCATGAGCCACATCGCCAGGGCCATGCGGGCCTCGTCGAGATCTGGGAGCCGGAAGCGCCGGCGGAGGCAGAAGCGACCGATGCCTTCACGCCGCTCGACGAGCGAACGGCGCCATCGGCCGCCTCTCGGCTCGCCGCGCGTATCGCCATGCAGATCCGCCATTGGCTCGACACGGGCGAACGGCTCGAGAGCGAGGATCGCCCCATCGAGGCGGGCGACATTCTCATTCTCGTGCGCCGCCGCGGTGCCCTCGCGCCGGCCCTCATTGCGGCATTGAAGCAGCAGGGCATCGCGGTTTCGGGCGCCGATCGCATGGCGCTCGAACAGCAGATCGCCATTCAGGATCTCATGGCCGTCGGCGAGGTCGTGCTGCTGCCCGAGGATGATCTGGCATTGGCGTCCGTACTGAAGAGCCCGCTCGTCGGTCTCGATGATGACGATCTCCTGCGCTTTGCGCCGAGCCGCAAAGGATCGCTCTGGACCGCGCTTCTCGCAGCCGCGGATGCGGGCGACGCGCGTCTCGCCAGCGCGGCAGGCATCGTCAAGCAATGGCGGCGCAGCGCCGACTTCCGCCCGCCCTTCGAGTTCTACGCCGAATTGCTCGACGGTCCGGCGGGCGGGCGCGCCAAGCTCATCGCACGCCTCGGTCCGGAAGCGGCCGACGCGATCGACGAGTTCATGAACCTCGCGCTCCGTTATGACGAAGCCGAACCGCCTTCGCTGCAGGGCTTTCTCGACGTGCTTCGCCAGAGCCAGCGCGAGATCAAGCGCGACCTCGAGCACGGCGGCAATCTGGTGCGCGTCATGACAGTGCATGGCGCCAAGGGCCTCGAAGCGCCGATCGTGTTCCTGCCCGATACATGCAGCACGCAAGGCGGTGGCGTACGCGGTGGCCTCGTCGAGATCACCGACGCCGGCCACGCGAGTGGCGTGCAGCCCATTGTCTGGCCGCCTTCGAAGGGTGCCGGGCGCGTTGCGGCCATCGCGGACGCGCGTCGTGAAGCCCCAGCGGCGGAAACAGAGGAACGCAATCGCCTGCTCTACGTGGCGCTGACGCGCGCGCGCGACCGCCTCTATGTCTGTGGCTACGACGGGAAGAAGACGCGGCCGTTCGACTGCTGGTACGAGCTGATCCGGACGGGCCTCGCGGATCACCTCATAGCGCACAAGGACGCCGAGGGGCGCCCGTTGCACCGCCTTGCCGAGCCCCAGCGCGTACCGCCCAAGATGCGCAAGGGCGAGGCCGGCCACGATGCAGCGCCGGAAACGCTCCCAGAGTGGACGCAGCGACGGGCGCCACGCGAGCCGGCGCTCGCCGTGCCGATTGCGCCTTCACGCCTCGCTCCCCTCGATATCGACGCGGAGGGCGAACCGACCGAGCCGGCCGTCGCAGCCGCCGATAGACCGGCGCGCCCTGCCGCACGGGGCCTGAGCATTGGCGGGGAGAACCGCTTCCTGCGCGGTACGCTCACCCATACGCTGCTCCAATACCTCCCGACCTGCCCGCAGGCCGACTGGAAGCGCGCGGCCACGGCATTCCTGGACACGCGAGGGAGTGCCCTCCCCGCGCGCGTTCGCACGAGCATCGTCCGCGAGACGATCGCTGTGCTGACGGATCCCGGATTTGCTCCGGTGTTCGGGCCGCGCTCACGCGCGGAGGTAGCGATCGTCGCGGAAATACCGTCGCCCAGCGGCACAGGTCCACCGCTGCGCATTGCCGGTCAAATCGACAGACTGGCGGAACTCGATGGCGAGATCCTCATTGTGGACTACAAGACGAATCGTCCGCCCCCGTTCGACCTCGCGGACATCCCTCCCGCCTATGTTCATCAGCTTGCTGCCTACCGCCTGGCCGTGCAGCGCGTCTTTGGCACGCCGAATGTTCGGGCAGCACTCCTGTGGACGGAGGGACCGAGACTGATGGAGTTTCCCACAGCCTCACTCGAGCGGGCAAAAGAGGCGCTGTTCACGCCGAATTGAGGTCAACTTGACGCATGAGGATGCAATGCCTACCTAACTGCCAACGCGGCGCTTCAGCCGCATCCCCTCCCGTGCAGGCCTGCACGCGGCTCACTCTCGAGGAGACACCTAAATGACTGCGTTCGTTACCGACGCAAACTTCGAAGACGAGGTCATCAAATCGTCCGAACCGGTCGTGGTCGACTTTTTCGCCGAATGGTGCGGCCCCTGCAAAGCGATGGCGCCCGCTCTCGATCAGGTCGCGCAGGAAATGGCCGGCAAGGTCAAGGTTGTGAAGATCGACGTGGACCAGAACCCCGCGATCACGCAGCGCTTTCGTATTCAAGCCATGCCGACGCTGCTCGTGTTCAAGGACGGCAAGGTCGCGGCCCAGCAGGTCGGCGCGCTCGTGCAGAAGCGTAAGCTCGAAGACTGGATCAACGCCTCGATCTGATCGGCGTCCCAAGCTCTCCCGGAATGACAAGAGCCCTGCGCATGTCATGCGCGGGGCTCTTTCGTTTTGGGCGCGGCTCAGTGAAAGTGCGCCTACTCGCGGAAGCGACCGTCGATGTACATGCGCCAGAGCTTCTCACCGACCATGCAGTCACTCCGCTCCGGCGAGGGAACGGACATCTGCGTGCGAATGAAGCGCGGCGCGTCGTCGTTCTGCCCGGGCGTCAGGTTGGCAATTTCCAGAATGAGCTTGCGCCGGATCGCGGGACCGAACTCGGAGCGCGCGCGCACGGGAATGACGAAACTCCCGAACCCGCCGATGACGCAGTCCGTGTAGTACTTGTCGAGATCGTTGATATCAAAAAAGCCGGACCTCTGGTTCGGCTTCAGGATGATCGGCAGGCCGTTGATGACAATGCCGTCCTTGACGGCCCGGTCGCGCGCGACCTCAACCGGGCCGCCCGAGTTGTTGGGCCCATCCCCCGACACGTCGATGACCTTGCGCGTGCCCTTGAAGCCCTGCGTGCCGAACTGGCGGGCCGAGAAATCGATCGCGCCGGAGAGCGATGTCATACGCTCGCGCGAGATCGGCATTTTCTCGAGTCTGGCGGCGAAAGCCTCGATCGCCTCGGGGCTGTCGATCAGCGTCCAGGGCATAACGATCTGCTGAATGAGCTGGCCCGCCCATTCGACGTACATGAGCGCGATGCGCCCCGTGCCGCCGCTGCTGATCGCTTTCCAGACCTCGGGATCGCGCAGGGCGTTGACGTAGCCTTCGCGCTGAAGCTGCTGCTCGTCGAGATCCATGGACCAGGAAACATCGACGGCCAGCACGAGTTCGAGATCCACTTGCTCGTCGGCGCGCAACGGCGCGATGGCGCCGAAGGTCACCACCGCAGCGAGCAAAGCCACTATGCACGATCGAAATGCCCACATGCGACAATCGACGCATGAACGACTTGCAGTGGCAAATCACGATTCGTTTTACGCACACGCGGCGTTTCACGCGATGCGTCCTCGCGCGGCGGTTCCGCCGAACGGCTGCCATGCGTCGCGCCAGCACGGCGCCAATTCAGGCTTCCAGCTCGAGCTCCGCGTCGCGGACATGAAGGAGCTTGCGCGGATCGGGCTCGGTGCGGATCGGGACGCAGAGTTGCGTCAGCCACTCGCTCTTGGGCGTTTTCGCCGGATCGTTGAGGTAGATCTCCATGAGCGGACGTGAGGTGTCGACACGGAGCTTCTCCGCCTCCGCCCATTGCGAGCACATATAGCGGAAGCCGTCGCTGATCTGTCCGTAGCAGCCCGTGAGAAATCCCTGGGCGTATGCCCCCCCCGGCGTCACCTTGCGGGTGATCCCGAGTTCGGGATCGGCCCTGAGCCCTGGTACGAGCTCGACGCAGGCGTCATAGCGCAGTGCGGACGCATCGGTGGATCGCGCGCAATCGTGGATGATGCCGAACGCGCGGGGCCCGAATTTGCGCAGATCGCGCGCATCGAGCCAGCCGAGCATTGTCCCCCACGCATCCTTGACGGACCGGTCATATGGCCCGGTCGCTCGGAAATGCAGCACGGGCGTCGGCCGCAAATACACAAAACGAATATCCACAATCCCCTCCACCAATACGCGGGCAGAAGTCGACCCCGATCCCACTCGCGCATGGATAGGAATAGTACGAATTGATTTAATGCCGTTTAAGTCGCTCCGGAGACTTCATTTCAACTTGAAGCCTCGCGCGTTAACGAACCGGCCGAAATCGGCGCGCTCGGGCTCGGCGTACTGGCGGGCCTTTTCCTCTGACCAGCCATACGAATTGCTCGTCCCAAACCGGGCGACATTGCGCTGCTGACGGTAAGGAAACACGCCGTTGCGGCGGCGGTCATAGCCCGAAACAATTTCTTTCGTGCAATCCCGGTAACGGTTCCGGTGGAGCGTCGCTTCGAGTGGCAGACGCAAACTGATGTGGGACGGGCCCTGGGGCCAACCGAAACCGAGGCCTGCGACCGGGAATACATGATCGGGGAGGCCGAGCAGGCCGCTCACCTCCTCGGCATGGTTGCGGATCACACTGATCGGGCAGCAGCCGAGCCCCGCCGCCTCTGCCGCGAGCACGAAGGCCGAGAGAGCAATGCCTGCGTCCACCGCCGCATTGAAGAAGGCATCGAGGTGGTCGTTCGCGAAGGGAAGGCCGGTCCAGTCGTGCACCTGCCGCTGGCGGCGATTGTTACCGATAAAGACCAGCAGATGCGGCGCCTTGGGGATCCAGTCCTGGTCGGCGAGCAGGGTATTGATGCGGTCGCGGATGGCCTTGTCTTCGACGATCAGCAGATCGCGCTGCTGAAGGTCACTCTTCGAGGGGGAAGCAAGCGCAAGCGCGGCAAGCGTATTGATGAGCGCCGCCGGCACAGGCTCGTCGCGAAAGCGCCGGCAGACGCCCCGAGAGGCAAGCCCCCGTAGGAAGTCCGAATTCTCGAGCTCGGAGGCTACGGGATCGGCGAAATCGCCGTAGCGGTGGTCGAGTGCTTCCTTGATGCTTCTCATTTGTTATTTCCCTCGGGAGGCCAGCAGGCGTTCCTGTATGGCCAGCAGGTCGCGCCAGGCAAGGCGCTTGCCGATCGGTGTGCGCAGGAGATAGGCCGGATGCAGCGTCGGCATGACCGGCACCTTGCGTCCACCGGCTTCCAGCTCCCGCCAGCGCCCGCGCGCGCGCATGATACCGCCCTCGATACCGAGGAGCGCCGTGGCGGCCGGACCGCCCAGCGTCATAAGCACATCGGGCGCGACAAGCTCGATCTGGCGCTCCAGAAAGGGTCGGCAGACCTGTACTTCCTGCGGCGTCGGCGTGCGGTTGCCGGGCGGCCGCCAGTACACGACGTTGGTAATGTGCACATCGTCCTCGGTGAGGCCGATTGCGGCGAGCATCTTGTCGAGAAGCTGGCCGGCGCGGCCAACAAACGGCTTCCCCGCAAGGTCTTCCTCACGGCCCGGCGCCTCGCCGACGATCATCACACGCGCATCGGCGCGCCCGCGAAAAAAGCAGAGCGACTTCGCCGTAGCCTTGAGCGCGCAGCCATCGAAGCTTTCGAGCACGGACCGGAGCTCGTCGAGCGTCGCGGCCTTCCGTGCTGCCTGACGCGCTGAGAGGGCCGCCGCATCGGGGGCCGCTGTCGGGAAGCGGCGAGGTGCCTCGCGCGGCGGCATCTGGCTCTGATGACCGGTCGACGGCTGAGATCCGCGAGGGCCCGCTGCCGGCGGCACGAGCGCGGCTGACGCGGCGGATGCAGCCGCGACAGGCGCCTCGGCCTTTGGTAGCGAGAAATTCTGTCCAGGCACGGCCCCGTCGCGCGCGAGCCAGTCGGTCCCGCTCTCGTCGAGCGCACCGTCCACCCCCATCTCGCGCCACCACGCGAGCAGGGTTGCCATTCCGGGCCGATCCTCCTCATCGATCATGGGCGGCACCATAGCGCCTGGGCCCCGCCTTGGCATCCCGCACGGTGCACAGGGCCTTGCGCCCGCAGCTTGGTGCTTGACCATGCTTGTACGCCCGACCTATCGAACACGGGAAGCACACTGGAATGGATCGAAGGACAGCGCACGATGACCGACGAGCAGACCGAGCTGCCGCCGCGCGAGGGCATGGAGTTCGACGTAGTGGTAGTGGGCGCCGGCCCGGCGGGGCTTGCGACCGCCATCCGCCTGCGCCAGCTCGCCGCCGAGCACGGTCAGGAAGTCTCGGTTGTGGTGCTGGAGAAGGGCTCCGAGGTCGGTGCGCACATTCTCTCCGGTGCGGTCATCGACCCCGTCGGCCTCAATACGCTGATCCCGGACTGGAAGGAGAAAGGCGCGCCCCTCGAGACGCAGGTCACGGAGGACCGCTTCATCTATCTCGGGCCCGCCGGTGAGCTGCGCCTGCCGAACATCGGCATGCCGCCGCTGATGAACAATCACGGCAACTACATCGGCAGCCTCGGCAATCTCTGCCGCTGGCTCGGCGAGCAGGCCGCCGAGCTCGGCGTCGAGGTCTATCCGGGTTTTGCCGCCTCCGAGGTGCTGTATGACGAGGAGAACCGCGTCGTCGGCGTCGCCACGGGCGACATGGGTGTCGGGCGCGACGGCCAGCCGACGGACAACTTCACGCGTGGCATGGAGCTGCGCGGCAAGTACACCGTCATTGCCGAGGGCGCGCGCGGCTCATTGGCGAAGCAGCTGATGACGCGCTTTGCGCTCGATGGCGACAGCGATCCGCAGAAGTACGGCATCGGCCTCAAGGAGCTGTGGGAGGTCGCGCCCGAGAAGCACAAGCCGGGCCTCGTCCAGCATACGCTCGGCTGGCCGCTCGACGACGCCACGGGCGGCGGCTCGTTCCTCTATCACTACGGCGAGAACCTCGTCTCCGTGGGTTTCGTCGTGCATCTCAACTACCAGAACCCCTACCTCGCGCCCTTCGAGGAGTTCCAGCGCTTCAAGACGCACCCCGCTATCCGCGACGTATTCGCGGGCGGCAAACGCATTGCCTATGGCGCCCGAGCCATCACCGAGGGTGGCTGGCAGTCCATTCCCAAGCTCACATTCCCCGGCGGCGTGCTCGTCGGCTGCTCGGCGGGCTTCGTGAACGTGCCGCGCATCAAGGGATCGCACAACGCCATCCTGTCCGGCATTCATGCGGCTGAGGCCGCCTTCGAGGCGATCGTCGCAGGGCGCCAGCACGACAAGCTCGCGGCCTACGAGACCGCAGTACGCACCGGCCCCATTGCCAAGGACCTGCGGCCCGTCCGCAACGCGAAGCCCCTGCTCGCGCGCTTCGGCACGCGTATCGGCACGTTCCTTTCGGGCGCCGATATGTGGCTCAACACGATCATTCCGGGCATAGGCCTCGGCTACACGCTGCGCCATGGCAAACCCGACAGCGCCACGCTCAAGCGCGCCTCGCAGGCCAAGAAGATCGAATACCCGCGCCCCGACGGCGTGCTGACGTTCGATCGCCTGACGAGTGTCTCCTTCTCGGCGACCAATCACGAGGAGAACCAGCCGATCCACTTGACGCTCAAGGATCCGACGATCCCGATCGCGCACAATCTTCCCGAGTACGCCGAGCCCGCCCAGCGTTATTGCCCGGCCGGCGTGTACGAGGTCGTCGATGGTGACGACGGCAAGCCGCGCTTCCAGATCAACGCGCAGAATTGCGTCCACTGCAAAACGTGCGACATCAAGGATCCAGCCCAGAACATCAACTGGGTCGTGCCCGAAGGCGGCGGCGGGCCGAATTATCCGGGGATGTGAGGAGCACTCATTCGCGCCTGCGGCGCGAGGGGGGGGGGGGCCGCCCCCCCCCCACGCGC
>JAEYPL010000085.1 GCA_023410905.1 Pseudomonadota bacterium | reverse complement strand
CGCTTCGAGAAGGATTTTCCAGGCGCCGTCGTCATTCGCCTCGAGCGCAACTACCGCTCGACGGGCCATATTCTTGGCGCCGCAGCGGGGCTCATTGCGCACAATACCGGCCGCCTCGGCAAGACGCTCTTCACGGATGATGCGCCCGGCGAGAAGGTGTCTATTCTCGGCGTATGGGACGACGAGGAGGAAGCGCGCGCGATCGGCGAAGAGATCGAGCGCCTGGCCAAGCGCGGGCATCGGCTTAACGAAGTCGCGATACTCGTGCGCGCGTCTTTCCAGATGCGCGTGTTGGAAGATCGCTTCATTACGCTCGGCCTGCCGTATCGTGTGATCGGTGGCCCGCGCTTCTATGAGCGCCAGGAAATCAAGGATGCGATCGCGTATCTCGAAGTCACGCACAATCCATCCAACGATCTGAAGTTCGAGCGCATCGTCAATGTGCCGAAGCGCGGGCTCGGTGATGCGACCATCAAGCAGATTCACGATCTCGCGCGGGCAACTGGCGTGCCTATGTTCGAGGCCGCGCACCAACTCGCCCAAAGCGACGAGCTGAAGCCTAAGGCGCGGCGCGCGCTCGGTGATCTCGTCGCGGCATTCATGCGCTGGCGCGGGCAGGCTGAGGGCGTGAAGCACACCGAGCTCGCCGAGCTCATTCTCGACGAGAGTGGCTACACGTCCATGTGGCAGGCGGACAAGAGCCCGCAGGCGCAGTCACGCCTCGAAAACCTGAAAGAGCTGATCCGCTTTATGCATCAGTTCGAGACACTCGGCGGGTTCCTCGAGCACGTGGCGCTGGTCATGGATGTCGAGCAAGGCGATGACGGCGACCGCGTGTCGCTCATGACGCTGCACGCGGCGAAGGGGCTGGAGTTCGAGACGGTCTTTCTGCCGGCCTGGGAGGAAGGGCTTTTTCCGCATCAGCGCTCGCTCGACGAGAGCGGTCTTGCCGGCCTCGAGGAAGAGCGGCGCCTTGCCTATGTGGGGCTCACGCGCGGCAAGCGTCGCGTACAGGTGAGCTTTGCGCAGAACCGGCGCAATCGCGGGCTCTATCAATCGGCGGCGCCATCGCGTTTTGTCGATGAGCTGCCCGAGGCGCATCTCGAAGTGCAGGAATCGCGCAGTCCCTTTGGGGGCGTCTATGCCAGCATGGGCGGCGAACCGCGCTATGGGCGCGCCAATCCCTACGGCAAGAGCCGCTTCGACGATGCGCCGACGCCGTTTGCGACGAGCTATTCGACGCCGGGCTGGCAGCGCGCGCAGGAACAGTGGAAAACCGCTCGCCCTGCACGGCCCCCGCCACAGACGATCGAAGGCACGCTCGTCGCTTCCTCCGATCACGAGTCCGCATTCGCGAAAGGCGATCGGGTACGTCACCAGAAGTTCGGTTTCGGCACCGTCGCGCTCGTCGATGGCAACAAACTCACCATCGACTTCGACAACGGTGAGCGCAAGCGCGTGATCGAGAGCTTCCTGGCGAAGGCCTGACGCTCGAGTATAAGCCTACTGCACTTCAATCACGATGCCGGTCCGCCAGATCTGGTTCTGCGGCACGACTGCAGGACCGGGCTGCGGCGCGCCTTCCTTCCGCTCGCTCTCGGACCTGGAAGGCGGTTGGCGAAGACTCGCATCGAGGAAAGCCCCGTAGGGGCCGAGCTCCTGAAAGCGCTGGCGCTCGAAGTCGTGACGAATGCCTTCGACGAAACCCTCCATGCGCGTGCAGAGCGCTACGATCCGCTCGCGCCCCTTTTCTTTGAAGCGGAACCGGTAACGCGAGCCTGGGGCAGGCAACGTCATGCTGAGGTGAGCGCCGATGCGGTTGTTCGTCGTGAGATCGTTCGGGAAGATCACGGTGCCGAAGCCCGCCGTATCGATGCTGATGATCGTCAGGATGCAATCGACATTCGAGCGTACCGTTATCTCGATCGCGTCGCCGGCTTTGTATTGCGGCCGATCAGGATACAGCACGAGATCGATCGGCGTCGTGGCCGTCACGGGCGGGCGTGCCGCGTCGAGAGGGACGAGCGGCACCGCGCGATCCGGCGGCGTGACTTTGAGCAGGCGCAGGATCAGTGCCCAGCTATCCTCGATGTCGTTGCGGAGCACCGTTCCGTAAATCAGTCGCCGCAGCAGGTGACGCTCGCCACTCGCCGCGGGTTCGAGGACCTGAGCTAGTGCTTCAGGCTTCATGCCGAGCTCTGCCGCGACGCGCGGCAGATTGACTGGTGCCAGATGCTGTCGCGCGAGCTGTAGAATGAGATTTGCGTGGTGCTCGACCTGTTCGTTTGGAGCCACAAGAGCAAGGATCGCGCGCGCAATCTGGCGATCGTTCTCCTGCATGAGATGACTGTCGGCGAGATGCGCTGGTACGGGACCATTCGGTCCGGCGAGCGCTGTTCCGAACTCACCGCGCAGCACCTGAGCGACGAGCTGATCGGCACGCACGATCATCGGACCGATCACGCGCCGGATTTGCGTCTTGACGCCCAGAACCGCGCGCCATTTGAGGTTGTCCCAGCCGAGATCCTGGATGTCGAAAGCGAGATTGTGTCCTTGGTCGTCGAGAATATGGCTCGGCACGGGATGCGTGCCGGCGAGTGCGCCAAGAACGAACTCGAGCGTCTGCCGCCACTCGGCGAGCTGGGTCGGTGAGGCGCAGCCGAGATCAAGATGGGCGAGGCTCAGGACGCGAAAAGCCCATACCGGCTTTCGTTTGCTGGCGGCGACGCGCGCGACTTCAGCTTCAATGCGCTCGCGTGGAACGAAGGTCGCGGACGGGCATGTCGCTGCTTCGGCCGGCAGACTTTCTATCCAGGAGCGCAGTGTCGCGAGTTCGTCGGCGCTCGGGCCGGGACCGCTGCCACCGAACCGGCGCAGGAGCGCCGTGTAGACCGGAGAGCCGTCGGGATTGCCGGGCCGGATGAGCGTTGGATCGCGTGCGATTACCGCGAGATCGGGTGCGGCGGTGCTATCTCCGACCTCGCGACATGAGGGGCAGTGCGCTGCGAGCACGTCGCGGGCACGCACTGCCAGGGCGTCGTCCGCGCGCGCGTCAACGGCCGGCGCACCAAGCAGGAGCACGAGAGCAAGCAGCCCGAGATACAATCGTTTCGCGCGGCTACCTGCCTGCGTAAATATCGAGGAACGGCAAGACATGGGAGTGGAACAGCTCCGGCTCCTCATTGTGCAACATATGCGAAACACCCGGCACGATGACGAGATCGGAGCCGGGGATGGCTTCATGAATGGCTTGGGAGGCGGCGACCGGCGTCGCCGGATCGAGCTCGCCGACGATGACGCGGGTCGGCAGTTTGATGGCGCCGAGGCGGCTCGTGACATTGAGACCGCGGATGGCTTCGCACCAGCCGAGATAGCCGTCGATCGGCGTCGTGAGGATCAACTTGCGCAGCCGCTCGACGAGGGCCCCATTCTCTGCGAGCGCACGCGGCGAGACCCACCGCTGCATGGCGCCGTCGACCTGCGAGGCCATGCCATCCTTCTTCGCGGCGGCAATGCGCTGCTTCCAGATGGGTTTGGCTTCGTCGGGAATGCGGCTCGAAGTCGAGACCAGCATGAGGGAATTGAAGCGCTCTGGATGGAGGAGGCCCAGATACTGGCCGACCATGCCGCCCATGGAGAGACCGATGAAGCTCGCCTTGTCGATGCCGCATGCCGTCATCAGATCGACGACGTCCTTGGCGAGCGTCTCGAAGGCATAGGGGCCGGCAGGCGCATCACTCTGGCCCTGGCCGCGCGCATCGAGGCGCAGTACGCGATACTTGTCTTCGAGAGCCGCCGTCAGTTCGTCCCAGGAGTGAAGACTTGTCGCGAGCGGATGATGGAGAACGACCGCGGGTCCATCGGCGACGCCGGACAGCTCGTAGTTGATGGCGATGCCATTGACGGTCGACTTCATGAGCGGTCCTCCCTGAAGGGCTGTGCGGCTGGCGAGCGCCGTTCGCGGCTGCTGCATTTGTGTAGTACCCATGGGGCGTAACGATGTACAGAGCGGAGCGGCCGGGATGCCTTGATCGCCCGGTCTCGACTGGTCCGAAAACACTGCTCGAAAGCCCATGCGAACGGCCGATTTCGATTTCGACCTGCCAGAGGACCGCATTGCCCTTCATCCGGCTGTGCCCCGTGATGCCGCGCGCCTGCTGGTCGTGAGGCCAGGCGAACAGCCGCTGCTCGAAGACCATGTGGTGGGCGATCTTCCGGGGCTTCTGCGGCCTGATGATGTCCTGGTGTTCAACGACACCCGGGTGATTCCGGCCGCACTCGCAGGCGTGCGTGTTCGTGGGCCGCACGAGACGCCGGTGGCGTTCAATTTGACGAAGCGCGTGGATGAGAGCCGTTGGCGCGCCTTCGCACAGCCGGCGCGGCGGCTCAAGGTCGGCGATCTGATCCGTTTCGGTGCCGAGACGGACGGGCGCGTGTGCCTGCTCGGCACGCTCGATGCGACGGTGGCCGCCAAGCACGACAATGGCGAGGTAGAGCTGGCTTTCTCGTTCCACAGTGCGTTTCTCGACGAGGCCATCGAAGCGCTAGGGCGCATGCCGCTGCCGCCGTACATCGCCTCGCGACGTCCGCCCGGCCCAGAGGATCGCGACAGCTATCAGACCATGTTCGCCAAGCGCGAAGGCGCGGTCGCGGCACCGACTGCAGCGCTGCATTTCACGCCGCCGCTCATCGAGCGCCTGAAATCTTCAGGCATCAGCACGGAGCTCGTGACGCTACATGTGGGCGCGGGCACGTTCCTACCCGTGAAGGTCGAGAATACGGACGATCATCACATGCATGTCGAGTGGGGCGAGGTCACGGAGGAGACGGCAGAGCGCCTGATGTCCGCGCGCCGGGCCGGCCGGCGGATTGTCGCGGTTGGGACGACGGCGCTGCGGCTGCTCGAGTCGGCGGCAGATGCGGACGGCACCATCCGGCCCTTCCGCGGCGAGACCGGGATTTTCATCACGCCGGGCTATCGCTTTCGCGCCATCGACGTGCTCATGACGAACTTCCATCTGCCGCGCTCGACGCTGTTCATGCTGGTGTCGGCCTTCTCCGGCCTCGAGACCATGAAGGCGGCCTATGCGCACGCCATCGCGCATGATTATCGCTTCTATTCCTACGGTGACGCCTGCCTGCTGCACCCCGCGCCGGTCTGAGCGTTCAGCATAAGATAAAGCGGGCGTGCGAAAGCGCTTGCGCCGCGCTATAGGGCTGACATGCTCGATACACAAACACCCGCACCGGCTTTCGGCTACACGCTCCTTGCGGAGGATGGGACTGCGCGTCTCGGCGAGATTGCGACGCCGCGCGGCATCATTCGCACGCCCGCATTCATGCCGGTCGGGACGGTGGCGACGGTCAAGGCGCTCTATCCTGAGCAAGTGAAAGAGGCGGGCGCGGATATCCTGCTCGCCAATACCTACCACCTCATGCTGCGTCCGACCGCGGAACGCATTCACCGTCTCGGCGGGCTGCACAAATTCATGCGCTGGGATGGGCCGATCCTGACGGACTCGGGCGGCTTTCAGGTCATGAGCCTCTCGAAGATCCGCAAGGTGACGGAGGACGCTGCGCTCTTCCAGTCGCACATCGACGGCTCGCGGCATGTGCTGAGCCCCGAGCGTGCGATCGAGATCCAATGTCTGCTCGGCTCGGATATCCAGATGCAGCTCGACGAATGCATCGAGCTGCCGGCGAGCCGCGCGGAGACGGCGCGCGCCATGGAGTTGTCATTGCGCTGGGCCGAGCGGTGCAAGGTAGCGTTCGCGAAAAATCTGGAGAGCGGTCTCGCGAAGCCGGGACAAGCGCTGTTCGGTATCGTGCAGGGCGGCGTTGAGCACGATCTGAGGCGGCGTTCGGCGGAGACGCTCGTTGGCATGGATCTGCCGGGCTATGCGGTGGGCGGTCTCGCGGTCGGCGAGGGGCATGAGGTCATGCTGCAAACGCTCGATGCGACGCTGCCCTTCCTGCCGACGCATAAGCCGCGCTATCTCATGGGCGTCGGCACGCCGGAAGATCTCATTGAGGCGGTGCGACGCGGCGTCGATATGTTCGATTGCGTCCTGCCGACCCGCAATGGTCGCCACGGGCTCGCCTTCACGTGGAATGGCCGCGTGAACCTGCGCAATGCGAAGCACGCCGAGGACACGGCGCCGCTCGATCCTGAAAGCATGTGTCCGGCAGCGCGCGACTACTCGCGAGCCTATCTCCATCATCTCGTGAGGTCGGGCGAACTGCTTGGCGCGATGCTGCTGTCGTGGGTCAACACGGCGTTCTATCAGGAGCTTATGTCGGCCATGCGCACGGCCATTCGCGAGGGCCGCTTCGCCGACTGGGCAGCGGAGACCAAGGCGCGCATCGCCCGTTAGATTCCCGCGTGCGGGGAGAGGGCCACGCCAGAGACGTGCTTTCAGCACGACGTGAGGGGCGGCAACAAACACTATCGTCAGCGCCCCCTGCCGCCCCTCATCCCGACCTTCTCCCCGTTAAGTACGGGGAGAAGGAGAAGAGAACGGCGTTGCTCGCTAGCTATTTTCTTCCTCTGCTTTCCTCCGCTCCATCGCGGTCACGTGCTCGCGATGCACGAGATACACGCCGGAGGCGATGACGATCATGGCGCCGGCGATCGTCCATCCATCCGGAAGCTGACCGAAGACGAGATAGCCGAGCGCGGTGTGCGTGATCAGCCCGAAATAGATGAATGGCGCGAGCGTCGAGGCGGGGGCATGGCGATAGGCCAGGATGAAGATGTAATGGCCGAGGCCGCCCCAAAGGCCGGTCGATAGCAACAAGGCCCACGTGAAGGCATCAGCCGGCCAGATCCATTCCGCGATCGCGAACGGCGCCATGACGAAGACACCGGCCAGCATGGAATAGAAGATCGTCACCTCTGGCGGATCGAAGCGCGTGAGGTAGCGCGTGAGCAGCATGAACACCGCGTAGCAGAGCGTACCGAGCGCGGCGAACATCATGCCCATCTCGAAGGTCGCATAGCCCGGCCGCACGACGACCAGAATGCCGCAGAAGCCGACGATGATCGCGAGCATCCGCCGCCAGCGGATCCACTCGCCGAGGAATGGACCGGCGAGCAGCGCGACGATGAAGGGCGCGAGAAAGCCGATCGTCAATGTCTGATCGAGGCGCAGAGTTTTCAACGCCAGGAAGTTGAACATGGTCGAGCCGAGCATCAGGAACGATCTGATCGTCTGATGCATCCATCTCCGGCTGTAGAGCAGTCGCGGGACGGCGAGTACGCCGAACGTGAGCACAACCAGGACGAACTGGCTCATGAAGCGCAGCCAAGTCACCTGCGACACCGGCAGGCCGCTGCGCGTCGCTATATACTTGGCCGTTGTATCAAGCGCGGAGAACAGCACCAGCGCCACACACATGAGGCCGATGCCCCTGAGTGTGTTGGTTCCGGCTTCGGCTGTCTCGCCCCCCGCATTGCGCTGCATGGCGCGTGGTGCCCCGCTTCCAATATCGGCTTGACGATCGCTGCTGCTTCGGGCGGCTTATACCTGTTTCGGGTGGCGCCGGTTGGGAAATGACGCGAGAATGCACATGCGGCACAGGTATGCCCGCACGCGAGAATGAGGGGGTGTCATGAAGTCGCTCTTTCCCGTGACCGAACATACGATTGCGACCGCGCGGCACAAGACGTCTTTCCTCGCCTGCGGGGCGCCGGACGCGCCGCCGATCATTTTCATCCATGGTTGGCCGGAGTTATCACTGAGCTGGCGGCACCAGCTGCCCTGCTTCGCCAGTCTCGGGTTCCGTGCTATCGCACCGGATATGCGCGGTTACGGACGGTCGGCGATTTATGCGCGCCATGAAGATTATGCGCTCGAGGTCATCGTCGAGGATATGCTCGAGCTGCTGGCGGCCCTCGGGCATGAAAGCGCGATCTGGGTTGGGCACGACTGGGGCAGCCCGGTCGTATGGAGCCTTGCGAGCCATCATGCCGATTGCTGCAAGGCCGTGGCGAGCCTGTGCGTGCCCTATTTCCCGGAAGGCTTTCGCCCGGAGAGTATGCTGCCGTTCGTCGATCGCGATGTTTATCCCGAGGCGCAGTATCCCGTCGGGCAGTGGGACTATCAGCTCTTCTATGAGGAGAGCTTCGAGAGGGCGCGAAGTCATTTCGAGGCGGACGTCGCGTGCACGATCAAAGCGCTCTTCCGAGCCGGAACGGCAGCGGGGAAGGGCAAGCCCGCGCGGACATCCGATGTGCGGCGGCGAGGCGGATGGTTCGGGCCTTTGGATCGCGCGCCGCCCCTGCCACTCGATACGCGCGTGCTGAGTGAGGAGGAGCTGGCCGTTTACGTCGAGGCGCTCGAGCGCAACGGCTTCTTCGGGCCGGATAGCTGGTACATGAATCATCAGCGCAATGGCGCGTACGCAAAGCGCGCGCCAAATGGCGGGCGGCTGGCCATGCCGGTGCTGTTCCTGCACGGCGACTACGATGCCGTGTGCGAGACGACAGTGTCGCGCCTTGCCGATCCCATGCGGACAGCGTGCGCGAACCTCTTAGAGATCGTGATCCCGTCTGGCCACTGGATGGCGCAGGAGCAGCCGGTTGCGGTGAATGCCGCGCTCGCGCGCTGGCTTGCTACGAAAGTGCCGGAAGCGTGGGCGGCGCCTTAGCGCGCCTCCCAAAAAAGATGGAGGGCCGCAGGGGTTACGGCCCTCCAAGTCAGCGAACACGCACAGGGGATGCAGGAGGTCGCCGGGAACGCGTTAGCGGTATGAGCGCACCAGAGCGGCGTGACGGCGCTCGGCAGCATTCAGCTTGATCTTCTCGATGAACGAGATGCGGCCATCGGCAAAGGCAGCGCGCCTCATCGCAGCGAGATCAGCAGCGCTCTCGCGGATCGGGCTCGGCGTGTAGACCTGACGATAGGCGGGCGCGCGATAGACGGGCCGGTAAGCGTGCTGGTGATGATGAACGCGCGGCGTTGCGCGGTAGATCTTGCCGGCCTGTGTGCCGTGCGGCCTCCAGGTCGAGGTGTTGACGGTGTCGGCGAAGGCAGCGCTCGCTGAGAATGTGAAGGCGGCGGCAGTCGCGGCAGCGGCGCCGAGAATGGCGGATTTCATGAGCGTCATCTCCTCTGTTTCGGCCGCTGAAGTTCATCGCGGCGTGCACAGGGGAAACGCTATGGTGAATATCGATCCGTCGGGATTCTTATAAATTTTTCAGTGCCTTAATGGGCGTTCATCTGAATGAGCGTTCATCATCGAGACGGCCGTGCTAACGCATTGAGATCGCTCGTCTGATTACCTCGCGCCGACCGATGGTCTGTCCAGCCCGTAGTGCGCGCGCAGTGTTGCGCCTTCATAGGCCGTGCGGAAAAGACCGCGCTTCTGCAGCAGCGGCACGACCTCCGCGATGAAGACATCCAGCATCCACGGCAGGATCGGCGGCATGACATTGAAGCCGTCGGCGGCGCCGTTCTCGAACCAGTCGATCATCAGATCGGCGACCTGCTCGGGCGTGCCGGCGAATGTGAAATGGCCGCGCGCACCGGCGAGACGTGCAAGAAGCTGGCGCAATGTCGGCTGCTCGCGTTGGACGAGGCCGACGATCACCTCGGTGCGGCTGCGTGCAGCCTCATGTTCATCGGGCTTCGGGAAATCTTCCAGGCGGAGCGGCTTGTCGAGCGGTAGGTGCGAGAAGTCGTGCCCGCCGAAGCGCGCCGATAGGCGTTTTCTTCCAACCTCCGGATCGCTCAGCTCATTGAGTTCGCGCTCGAGACGTCGTGCTTCCGCTTCAGTCGAAGCGATCATCGGACTGAGGCCGGGAAGGATGAGAGCCTGGTTCACGCGCCGGCCCGCAGCGACAACGCGCTCCTTGAGATCGGTATAGAAAGCCTGTGCCGTCGCCTTTTCCATGTGTGCGGTGAAGACGGCTTCCGCGTGCCGCGCCGCGAAAGCGCGCCCTGTGTCGGATGAGCCGGCTTGCACGAGCACGGGCTGGCCTTGAGGTGAGCGCGGGACGTTGAGCGGCCCTGCAACCTGATAGTGCTCGCCCTGGTGATTTATGGGCCGCACGGTCTCGGCGCGTGCGTACTGTCCACTGGCGCGATCATCGCGCACGGCATCGTCGCCCCAGCTATCCCACAGGGCGCGCACGACCTGCATGAATTCCTCGCCGCGCGCGTAACGATCGGCGTGCGAGACCTGTCCTGCACCGCCGAAATTGCGTGCGGCGGCGGCCATCCACGACGTGACGATGTTCCAGCCGATGCGCCCGCCGCTGATGTGATCGAGCGAGGCGAACTGACGCGCGAGGTTGAAGGGCTCGGTGTAGGTGGTCGAGGCCGTGGCAATCAGGCCGATGCGCGAGGTCGAGACTGCGAGCGCGCCGAGCGTCGTGATCGGCTCCAGCCAAGTGCGCGGCGCGCTGGCGATGTCATCGGCCAGGGCGAGCTGATCGGCGAGAAAGATCGAGTCGAAAAGGCCGGCTTCGGCCTTCTGAGCAAGCTCCTGGAAGTAACGAATGTCCGTCATCGCGCGCGGCGACGATTTCGGATGCCGCCAGGAGGCCTCGTGATGCCCACGGCTGTTGATGAACAGATTCAGGTGGAGCTGCCGTCCCATATCATTCCGCCCTGGCGAGTGTCGTTTGTTTTGCCTGGAGACTAGCGCGGATGAGCGGGCACCACAGCCGCTGGGACGGGTCTGACTGGTATGATCAGGTGCAAGGAGAGGAAATTGCCTGGGCTTCTCGCTCGAAAAAGAGGCATCGCAGTCCTGCTGGACAGATTGCCAGCACGCCGATTGCCTATATTAGTAGTCGGATGCCCGGTGATGGTGCAGGCCATGCTCTGTCGACGGGCCGTGCGAAGTGTAGCAAGCGGGAATGCGCGCGTGTGCGGTATCGTCGGGTTGTTTCTGAAGGACAAGGCGCTGGAGCCCGAGCTTGGGCGTCTCACGGCCGTCATGCTGCACGAAATGTGCGGGCGCGGGCCGGATAGCGCCGGGTTCGCCGTCTACGGCAGCGGAACGGGCGGAATATCGAAGATCTGTGCGGTGCGGCGGGCATCGAGCCTCGACTGGGCCGACGTCGCAAAGCGTCTCGAGCAGGCCATCGGCAGCAAGGTCAGGTACGAGACCATAGAGGATCACGCCGTCATCCGCATCGACGGCGATGGCACCGCGGCGCGCACGTGGCTGATCGAGAATGTACCCGAGGCGACTGTCCTGAGTGAGGGCGAGGCCATCGAGATCTACAAAGGTGTCGGCGATCCCGATGTGATCAGCGAGCGACTGCGGCTCGCGTCCTTCAGCGGCACGCACGCCATTGGCCACACGCGCATGGCGACCGAGAGCGCCGTGACGATCGCGGGCTCGCATCCCTTCTCGACGGGGCGCGACACCTGCCTCGTGCACAATGGATCGCTTTCCAATCACAACCGTCTGCGCGAGACACTGCGCCGCCATGGCGAGCGCTTCCAGACCGAAAACGACACCGAGGTTGCGGCCGGTTATCTCTCCTGGCGCATGAAGGCCGGTGACAGCCTGGAGCAAGCACTCGAACACGCGCTCGATGATCTCGACGGCTTTTATACTTTTGTCGTGGGCACGCGGGACGGCTTCGCGGTGCTGCGCGATCCGGTCGCCTGCAAGCCGGCGGTGATGGCGGAAACGGACGCCTGGGTGGCTTTCGGTTCGGAGTTCCGCGCGCTGGCGGCGCTCCCCGGCATCGATGGTGCGCGTATCTGGGAGCCGGCACCGGCTACGGTCTATGCCTGGAGCCGGAGCTGAACGATGCCGTCAGTGCGAATGGGTGTGAAGACAGCGCACGAAACGCGCAACACCAGCCTCGATATGTCCAGCCTGTCGCTGCGGCAGGTGAACGAGACGCTGCAGAAAGCTGAAGAGGGCGCGTTCGTCATCGCAAACCCGCGCGGTGCGCACGCGCTTGCGGCAGGCCTGACGACACCGATCGATGTCACGGTCGAGGGGCATGTCGGCTACTATTGCGGCGGCATGAACCAGCAGGCCAGCATCACGATCAATGGCAATGCCGGCACCGGCGTCGCCGAGAACATGATGTCGGGCCGCGTGCATGTGAAAGGTGATGCTTCGCAGTCGGCGGGCGCGACGGGCTGCGGCGGACTTCTCGTCATCGACGGCAATGCCTCTGCGCGCCTCGGCATCTCGCTGCGCGGGCTCGACATTATCGTGAAAGGATCGATCGGCCACATGGCGGCGTTCATGGCGCAGGCTGGGAACATCGTCGTGCTCGGCGATGCCGGCGACGCGCTCGGCGACAGCATCTACGAAGCGCGCCTGTTCGTGCGCGGCAAAGTCAAGAGCCTCGGCACAGACTGCATTGCGAAGGAAATGCGCGAGGAGCATCGCACGCTGCTGCGCGGACTGCTCGATGCTGCAGGCATCGGTCCCGAGGTCGACGTCGCGGAATTCACGCGCTACGGCTCCGCGCGCACGCTCTATCACTTCCACATCGACAACCTGGGATCCTACTGATGGCCGACGACGACCGTTGGATCCACACGCCGCCGCGCGAGTCCGCGACATTTGACCGTGCAACCATCGCGGAAATTCACCGCGCCGCGGCGACGGGCATCTATGACATTCGCGGCTTCGGCGCGAAGCGGAAGCTGCCGCACTTCGATGATCTGCTGTTTCTTGGTGCCTCGATCAGCCGCTATCCGCTCGAAGGCTATCGCGAGAAGTGCGGGACGAACGTCGTGCTCGGTACGCGCTTTGCGAAGAAGCCCATCGAGCTCAAGATTCCGATCACCATTGCGGGCATGAGCTTCGGTTCGCTCTCGGGGCCCGCGAAGGAAGCGCTTGGGCGCGGGGCTTCGGCGGTCGGCACGTCGACGACGACGGGCGATGGCGGGATGACGGAAGAGGAGCGCGCCGCGTCGAGCCTGCTCGTCTATCAGTACCTGCCCTCGCGCTACGGCATGGAGCCCGATCAGATCCGGCGGGCTGACGCCATTGAGATCGTCATTGGTCAGGGCGCGAAGCCCGGTGGCGGCGGGATGCTGCTCGGCCAGAAGATCTCCGAGCGCGTCGCCAACATGCGCACGCTGCCGGCCGGCATCGACCAGCGTTCGGCGTGCCGGCATCCGGACTGGACCGGCCCCGATGATCTCGAGATCAAAATTCTCGAACTGCGCGAGATCACCGGCTGGGAAAAGCCCATCTACGTGAAGGTCGGCGCGGCGCGGCCCTACTACGACACGGCGCTCGCGGTGAAGGCAGGCGCCGACGTTGTGGTGCTCGACGGGATGCAAGGCGGTACGGCTGCGACGCAGGATGTGTTCATCGAGCATTGCGGCCTGCCGACGCTCGCCGCGATCCGCCCGGCTGTGAAGGCGCTGACCGAGCTCGACATGCATCGCAAAGTGCAGCTCATCGTGTCAGGCGGCATACGGTCGGGCGCGGATGTCGCGAAGGCGCTGGCGCTCGGTGCGGATGCCGTCTCGATCGGTACGGCGGCACTCATCGCGCTCGGCGACAATCATCCGCGCTGGGAAGAGGAATACCGCAAGCTCGGCACGACAGCCGGCAGCTACGATGATTGGCACGAGGGGCGCGATCCGGCGGGCATCACGACACAGGATCCGGAACTGACCAAGCGTCTCGATCCTGTCGCAGCGGGCAAGCGGCTCGCAAACTACCTCTCGGTGCTGACGCTCGAATGCCAGACGATCGCGCGCGCGAACGGCAAGAGCCACGTGCACAATCTCGAGCCCGAGGATCTCGTCGCGCTGACGGTGGAAGCCGCGGCCATGGCCGGCGTACCTCTTGCCGGAACCAACTGGATACCCGGCCGTAGTTCACAAGACTAACCGCGAAGCATCTCAAACTTGGGAGTAAACACGATGAAAGAGCCGACCAAAGTGAGCGCCAAGATCAGCGCCGGTGGACAGCCGAGCGAGGAGGATATCGCGGCGCTCAAGGCTGCGGGATACCGCAAGATCATTAATCTGCGCCGTCCTGGTGAACAGAACCAGCCGCTCGATCCGCAGGCCCAGGGCGCCGTCGTCACAGGCCAGGGCATGGCCTACGCGCACATTCCGGTTGATCCGAAGAACCTCGATCCCTCATCCGCTGCGGCCGTGATGAAAGAGATCGAGGAGGCAGACGGTCCCGTCTACGTGCATTGCGCAGCCGGCGGTCGTGCCGTGACGCATGCGCTGCTCGCCGATGGCAAGGGCAAGTCCGCGGACGCGGTATTCAAGAAGGCCGAGGAGATCGGCGCGCCCGTCACGGATGAAGGTTTCAAGGCGTTCGTGCAGAAGGTCGCGGACGGGAAGTAGAGACACGCAACATCGTCAACGTCGGAGGCGCGCATCGCATGTCACTGTCAGAGTACGCGGAGATCAAGGGCGTCAAATATTTCCTGATCTCCTTCGTGGATCTCTTTGGCACGATGCGCGCCAAGATTGTTCCGGCGACTGCGATCGATAGCGTGGCGAAGTCCGGCGCCGGTTTTGCCGGCTTCGCTGCCTGGTTCGACATGACGCCGGCGCATCCCGATGTGCTCGTGTCGCCCGATCCTGAAACGGTCATCCAGCTTCCCTGGAAGCCGGAGGTAGCCTGGGTGACAGGCGATCTCATCATGGATGGAAAGCCGGTCGATCCGAATCCGCGGCAGGTGCTGAAGCGCGTCATTGCGGACGCGGCGCGCGACGGCGTGGAAATGAAGACGGGAGTCGAGTGCGAGTACTTCCTGATCTCGCCGGATGGCACATCGATCTCGGATGCA
The DNA here is from genome assembly GCA_023410905.1 of Pseudomonadota bacterium. Classification (GTDB taxonomy): domain Bacteria; phylum Pseudomonadota; class Alphaproteobacteria; order Rhizobiales; family Hyphomicrobiaceae. Next base: position 13,465 of record JAEYPL010000085.1, on the reverse strand, counting down.
GCCGATTTCCAGGCCAAGCCCTGCTACGATCAGCAGGCACTCATGCGGCGCTATGACGTGATCAAGGAAATTTGCGATTCCATGATCACGCTCGGCTGGGGGCCGTACCAGAACGACCACGAGGACGCGAACGGCCAGTTCGAAATGAATTGGGAGTTCGATACCTGCCTCAAGACGGCCGACAAGCACGCCTTCTTCAAGTTCATGGTGAAGTCGATCGCGGAGAAGCACGGCTTGCGCGCGACGTTCATGCCGAAGCCCTTTGCCAACCTCACAGGCAATGGATGCCACGCGCACGTTTCACTCTGGTCGACGAGCACGGGTAAGTGCGTGTTCGAGGATGCAGCGGGTGAACTCGGCCTCTCGCAGGCAGCTTATCATTTCATCGGCGGGATGCTGCATTCGGCGGGATCACTTGCCGCGATCACGAACCCGACCGTGAACTCCTACAAGCGTATCAATGCGCCGCCGACCACATCGGGCGCCACGTGGTCGCCAAGCTCCATCTCGTATGCAGGCAACAACCGCACGCACATGATCCGTATTCCTGATGCGGGACGCTTCGAGTTCCGTCTCGCGGATGGCGCGGCGAATCCGTACCTGCTGCAGGCCGCGATTCTCGCCGCCGGGCTCGATGGTCTGCGCAATAAGCGCGATCCCGGTAAGCGCCTCGATATCAACATGTATACCGAGGGGCACACGGTGAAGGACGTGAAAAAGCTGCCGCTCAATCTCCTCGATGCGCTGCGCAGTTTCGAGACGAGCGAGATGCTCAAGGGGGCATGGGGCGAGGCGACGGTCGCGTCGTACGCCAAGTTGCGCCATGCTGATTGGAACGACTACGCGCGCCACCTCACGGATTGGGAGCGCCAGACGACGTTGGATTGCTGATAGCGCCCTGCGGATCGCACTCAGAACATATTGAGCGCGAGGCGTGCCTCATCGGACATGCGGCTCTGATCCCATGGCGGATCGAACGTCAGGTTCACGCTGACCTGACCGACGCCGTCAATGCTGGCGACCGCATTCTCCACCCAGATCGGCATCTCGCCGGCGACCGGACAGCCCGGCGCCGTCAGCGTCATGTCGATGCCGATGTTGCGGTCATCGTCGATATCGATCTTGTAGATCAGGCCGAGTTCGTAAATGTCGGCTGGAATCTCGGGATCGTAGACGGTCTTGAGGGCTGCGACGATGTCCGCTGTCATCTGTTCGAGCTGCTCGGCCGAGAGCTTCGAGCCTTCGACGGGCGTGCCGCCCTCGGCGACCGACGGCACTGCGGTTTGGGCCGGCGCTTCGGGCGCATCGGCACCGACGGTCAGCGTATCGCGCTCCACTGGCTTTCCATCCATGGGGCTCACTCCATTACGCGAAGAAGTCGTGCGCTTTGATGAGCGCCTCGACGAGGGCGTCCACTTCGGCGCGCGTATTGTACATGGCGAACGATGCGCGGCATGTCGCGGAGACGCCGAGGCGATCCATGAGCGGTTGCGCGCAGTGATGACCGGCGCGCACGGCTACGCCCGATCGATCGATGATCGTCGAGATATCGTGCGGGTGCATGCCGTCGATGTTGAAGGCGACGATCGAGCCTTTGCCCGGCGCGCGGCCGTAGATCTTCAGCCAGTTCAGTTCGGCGAGGCGCTGGTGGGCATAGCTGCGCAGGTCCGCCTCGTGCGCGGCGATGTTCTCGCGACCGATCTGCATCATGTAGCCTAGGGCAGCGCCGAGACCGATAGCCTGGACGATCGGCGGCGTTCCCGCCTCGAACTTGTGGGGCGTGACGCCGTACGTGACGTTATCTGTCGTCACGGTCTCGATCATCTCGCCGCCGCCGAGGAAGGGCGGCATGGCATCGAGGTGCTTCTTCTTGGCGTACAGAACGCCGATGCCCGTCGGGCCATATACCTTGTGGCCGGTGAAGGCATAGAAATCGCAGTCTAGAGCCTGCACGTCGACAGGCATGTGCACGGCGGCCTGCGCGCCGTCGACGAATACGGGAATGCCGCGCGAGCGCGCAATTCGCACCACGTCCTTGATGGGGACGACGGTGCCGAGGACGTTCGACATGTGCGTGATGGCAACGAGACGCGTGCGGGGGCTGAGGAGCTTCTCGAACGCTTCGAGATCGAGCACGCCGTCATCGCTGATCGGCGCCCACTTCAGCACGCAGCCCTTGCGCTCACGCAGGAAATGCCACGGCACGATGTTGGAGTGATGCTCCATGATGGAGAGGACGATCTCGTCGCCCTCCTTGAAGTCCGCGCCGAAGCTGTACGAGAGAAGGTTCACCGCCTCGGTGATGCTCTTCGTGAAAATCACCTGATCGACGCTCGGCGCATTGATGAATCGCCGTGCGATCTCGCGTGCTTCCTCGAACTTCGCCGTCGCGGTGTTGGAGAGATAGTGGAGGCCGCGATGGACGTTCGCGTACTCCATCTTGTAGGCGTGATCGATGGCGTCGAGAACGGCGCGCGGCTTCTGCGCGGACGCACCATTGTCGAGATAGACGAGCGGCTTGCCGTAGACTTCGCGGAAGAGGATCGGGAAATCCGCCCGGATGCGCTCGACATCGAAGGCCGCGGCGCCCGATGGCGTCTCAGCGGTTGTTTCGGTGGTTGCCATGATCTCATCCTACCCGGGCTGTGCCCGCTGCCCGGTTGCTCATTCTACTACCCGGCGCGCAGCCATCCGATGGCCAGCGTCCCGAGGGCCTCGCGCAAGGCCTCGTTCTCGATCTTCTCGACGGCTTCACCGATGAAGCTCTCCGTCAGCATGGCGCGTGCCACGTCCGGCGGAATGCCGCGCGAGCGACAGTAGAAGAGCAGATCGGCATCGATCTCGGTGCAGGTCGCGCCGTGACCGCAAACCACGTCGTCGGCGTAGATCTCGAGCTCGGGCTTCGAGGAGAACTGCGCGTCCGGCGAAAGCATGAGCGCCTGCGACATCTGCTTGCCGTCGGTCTTCTGGGCATCGGGGCGCACGATGATCTTGCCCTGGAAGATGCCGTGAGCGCGGCCGTCGAGCACGCCTTTGAAGAGCTCGCGGCTTTCGCAATGCGGCACCGCATGATCGACGACGAGCGTCGTGTCGATGTGCTCGTTGCCGCGCGCGAGGAAGGCACCGGAGAGGTCGAGCCTACCGCCCTCGCCGTTGAACGTGATGTTGATGTCGTTGCGGGCAAGCGCAGGGCTCGCGGTGAGCTGGAAGCCGCGATAGGTCGCGTCCTTACCGAGCTTCGTGTTCCAGGTTGCGAGATGCGTCGAGCCGGCTGCATCGACGAGGCTCTTGATGTGATCGCAGATGGCGCCAGCGGCGAGCGTGACGTCAGTGACGATATTGGCAAGCGCACTGCTGGCAGCGCCTGCAAGCGCGACGTGCGCCTCGATAAGCGTGAGTTTCGCGCCGGCTTCCAGGCTGACGACATTGCGCACGGCGACCGCGCTCGGTTCGGCCGATGTGCGTGCGTGCACGAGCAGCACCGGCCGGCCGGGATCCTGATCCTTGCGCACCTTGAGCAGTACGCCGTCGCTCATGAACGCGGTGTTGAGCGCAACAACGGCGCCGCCGTCCGCGGCGAACTTGCCTTCGAGCCAAGCCGGCGCCTTTGCCAGCATGGCGGCAAGCGACATCAGCTCGATGACCGTGGCTTCGGCCGTGACCTTTGAAAGCTCGGCGCTGTAGACGCCATCGACGAGCACAATGCGCTCGGCGTCGATCGCAGCGAGCGGTCCGAGAGCGCCATCGATGTCTGCCGCGCTGACGGATTTGGAGGTCGCGGATGCCGGTGCCGGCACGTCGCGCAGTCGATCGCGCAGGTCGGTGTACTTCCATTCCTCGACGCGCCGGCTCGGCAGGCCATTGGCCGCAAAAGCGTCCATGGCGCGCGTGCGCAGTGCGCCGACCCAGCCGGTGCCGGGCAGGCGCGCGGCCGCGCTGTCGAATTGCTCGCGCAGCTGCGTCTCAGCCTTGGTTCTGAGATTTGTTACAGACATGGGCGCCTCACGCGGCCTTGCCGGTGAAATCGGCATAGCCGGATTTCTCGAGTTCCAGCGCCAGCTCCTTGCCGCCCGTCTTCTGGATGCGGCCCTTGGCGAGCACGTGCACCTTGTCGGGCACGATGTAATTCAGCAGGCGCTGATAGTGGGTGATGACGAGCATGGCGCGATCCGGACCGCGCAGCTTGGTCGCGCCCTCGGAGACGATGCGGATGGCGTCGATGTCGAGGCCGGAGTCCGTCTCGTCGAGCACGCAGAGCGTCGGCGCCAGCACCGCCATCTGGAGGATTTCCATGCGCTTCTTCTCACCGCCGGAGAAGCCGACATTGAGCGGGCGCTTGAGCATCTCGTCGCTGACGCCGAGTTCGGCGGCTTTCGCGCGCACGAACTTCAGGAACTCGGGTGTCGTGAGCTCCTTCTCGCCGCGCTTCTTGCGCACGGCGTTGAGGGCGGCGCGCAGGAAGGTCATGGTCGCGACGCCGGGAATTTCCATGGGGTACTGGAAGGCGAGGAACACGCCCTTGGCGGCGCGCTCGTCGGGTCCCATTTCGAGGATCGATTCGCCATTCCAGAGAATGTCGCCCTCGGTGACCTCGTAGTCGTCGCGGCCGGCGAGGACATAGGCGAGAGTCGACTTGCCGGAGCCGTTCGGGCCCATGATGGCGTGCACCTCGCCCCGGGGAACGACGAGGTCGATGCCGCGCAGGATCTCGGTGCCGTCGTCGGCTATGCGGGCGTGCAGGTTCTTGATCTCGAGCATGACCGTACGGGTCTCCTGGTTCTTCTTGGCTCAGCCGCCCGCACCCGGTGGCGTCAGGCGGCCCATCTTCTTCCGTCTTCAACCTCAGCGGCCCATGCGAACCGCAAAAACTCGTCCTTAGCGCCGCTGCCGCGGCACCCCCGTGTCGTCAGCTCGCTCGGTCTTGTGAAGCTCAGGCGGCCTGTTGCGGGCTCGCCATTTCCAGCTCGATCTCCGAGGGATAGAGCACGCCGAGCCAATCACAGGCGTCCGGCGACTTGTGTCCGAACTCCACGAGGAAGGCCTGGCCCTGCTCCAGCGTCTCAAGGACCGTCACTTGGGAGCCCAGGCGAAGCGTGAGGCCGGGCCGCTTGATCGACAAGGCGTTGCGCTGTTTGCACTCGCTCTCCCCGATCTCGCGTGTGAGCCGTGCCCTCATCGTCACCTGACCGAATCCAGCTGCGTCACTCATTGCTTGCTCCTCAGATTGGGCAACCACCGCATTGGCGCCCCCTCGTTCCGCTCCCAGCACGACGTGGTGATGGGTCCCTCGACCCGACACCGTCTTTTTTGATCCGACCTGTGGCCGAATGTCGCCATCCTACACATTCTCGGTTCAATTGGCAGGCTTTCGCACATGAATTTTTCCTGAAAACCCGCAACAGAACGATGTTCACACGTCGTCGATTAACCCACGCTACCCTCGAGGCTGATGCCGATCAGCTTCTGCGTCTCGGCCATGAACTCCATGGGCAGATGCTGGAGGACATCGCGGACGAAGCCGTTCACGACGAGGGCGACGGCCTCCTCCGACGAGAGGCCGCGCTGCGTGCAGTAAAAGAGCATGTTGTCCGAGATCTTCGAAGTCGTCGCCTCGTGCTCGAACTGGGCGGATGAATTGCGGGCCTCGAGGTACGGCACGGTGTGAGCGCCGCACTTGTCACCGATCAAGAGGCTGTCACAGTTCGTAAAATTCCGCGCGCCCGTGGCCTTGCGATGGGCCGAGACGAGGCCGCGGTACGTGTTCTGAGACTTGCCCGCCGCAATACCCTTCGAGATGATCCGGCTCGTTGTGTTACGGCCGAGGTGGATCATCTTGGTGCCGCTGTCGACCTGCTGATGGCCATTGGAAATGGCAATCGAATAGAACTCGCCGCGACTGTTGTCGCCGCGCAGAATGCAGCTCGGATACTTCCAGGTAATGGCAGAGCCGGTCTCGACCTGCGTCCACGAGATCTTCGAGTTCTTGCCGCGGCAATCGCCACGCTTGGTCACGAAGTTGAAGATGCCGCCCTTGCCGTCCTTGTCACCGGGATACCAGTTCTGGACGGTCGAGTACTTGATCTCGGCATCGTCGAGTGCGATCAGCTCGACCACGGCGGCGTGGAGCTGGTTCTCGTCGCGCATCGGGGCCGTGCAGCCCTCAAGGTACGAAACGTACGACCCCTCATCCGCGATGATGAGCGTGCGCTCGAACTGGCCTGTGTTCTTCTCGTTGATGCGGAAGTAGGTCGACAGCTCCATGGGGCAACGCACGCCCTTGGGCACGTAGACGAACGAGCCGTCCGAGAAGACTGCCGAGTTGAGCGCGGCATAGAAGTTGTCCGACTGCGGGACGACCGTGCCGAGATACTTCTTCACCAGCTCGGGATGCTCGCGCAGTGCTTCCGAAATCGAGCAGAAGATCACGCCGGCCTTGGCCAGTTCCTTCTTGAAGGTCGTGACGACGGAGACGCTATCGAATACGGCGTCGATGGCGACCTTACCCTTCATGCTGGCGTAGCCGTCGGCGCCTTCTGAGCCTTCATCGCTCGGGCTGGGCTCGCCGGCCTTGCGCACGCCAGCCAGGATTTCCTGCTCCTTGAGCGGGATGCCGAGCTTCGCGTAGGTCGCGAGGATCTCGGGATCGACCTCGTCGAGGCTCTTCGGGCCGGTCACCCCCTTGGGCGCGGCATAATAATAGAGGCTATCGAAGTCGATCTTCGGATAGTCGAGCTTCGCCCAGGTCGGCTCCTTGAGCGCCCGCCAGCGGCGATAGGCATCGAGACGCCACTCGAGCATCCAGGCCGGCTCGCCCTTCTTCTCGGAGATGAAGCGAACGATATCCTCGCTCAGACCCCGCGGGGCCTTCTCAGTCTCGATCTCGGTCTCGAAGCCGTACTTGTACTTGTCGACGTCGATCGCCTTGACCTGTTCGATGGTCTCTTGGACAGCGGCCATCTTGTTCTCCGTGCTCCTGATCGTGTCGTTTCTGTTGTGTCTCGTTCAAGCTGCCGTGCGTGCGCGCGGATCGGCGGCGATCTCGCGCCAGGCGGCAAGGCAGCGGTCAATATCTCGGGCGGCGGTCGTCGGACCGATGCTGATGCGGATGGCTGATCGCGCGGTCGCCTCGTCGCGGCCCATGGCCATGAGGACGTGGCTCGCGCCGATTTTGCCGGCCGAGCAGGCCGCGCCCGCGCTCACCGCGATGCCGGCGAGGTCGAAGCGTATGACCAGCGTTTCTGCCGCAAGGCCCTGCAGGGCGACGCACGTCGTGTTCGGTAACCGCGGCGCGCCCGTACCCATGATATGGGCATCCGGCGTCAGCTCGATAAGACCTGCCTCCAGACGATTGCGCAGTTGAGCGATCCGGTCGCGCTCGCCGAGCGTCTTGCGTGCGACCTCGGCTGCAGCGCCGAAGCCTGCAATGCCGGGGATGTTCTCGGTGCCGCCGCGGCGACGCCGCTCCTGGCCGCCACCGCGGATCAGCGCTGGCAGCTCCGCGCCGTCGCGCATGATGAGAGCGCCGATGCCCTTGGGACCGCCGAGCTTGTGCGCCGAGATGGCCATGAAATCCGCGCCGAGGCTTGCGAAATCAACGGGAATGCGGCCAGCGGCTTGAGCTGCATCGGTGAAGACCAGCGCGCCGGCATCGCGGGCGGTAGCGCCGACCTCTGCAACTGGCTGAAGCACGCCCGTTTCGTTGTTCGCTAGCTGAAGGGCGACGAGAACGCGGCCGGCAGGGCGTGCAGCAAGGGCTAGCTTTGCCACCGCGTCGGCCGGATCGACGCGGCCGTGGGAGCCGACATCAAGTGCCACGCGCTCGCCCGTCGCAGCATCGGCCGGCTGGCGCACGGCATCATGCTCGATGCCTGCGAGCAGGATGGCCTGCCAGGGCGCCGCAAGCACCGTGGCGCAGGACTCGGTCGCGCCGCTCGTGAAAACGACCTCGGACGGGCGGGCGCCGACAAGGGCCGCAACCTGCTCGCGCGCGGTCTCAACGATGGCGCGTGCCCGGCGGCCTTCGCCATGTACGGATGAGGGATTGCCGTGAACGTCGAGCGCGCGTTCGATGGCTGCGCGCGCCTCGGGAAGCAGAGGCGCGGTCGCATTCCAGTCGAGATATGTGCGCTCGTTCGTCATCGTGCCGTCCGCACCTCGACGGGGCTGATGAACGCTTCGATGGCCGCCTGCCTGCGATGAGCGGGCACGCCGTCGAGCACATCCTGGAGTGTCACGGTTGCGAGGAAGCCGGCGATCTGGTTGCCAAGCGCTTCCCAAAGATTGTGCGTCAGGCAGCGATGCCCGGGGAGGCAGGGCGCGCCGTCCTCGCCGCGGCACCGCGTCATACGTGTGTCCTCTTCGACGGCTGACATGATGTCGGCGATGACGATCTCACCTGCTGGCCGGGCGAGCCGATAGCCGCCGGCGCGACCGCGGGCGCTCTCCACGAGACCGGCACGACGCAGACGGATGAATATCTGCTCGAGATAGGCGATGGAGATTTGCTGGCGCTCGGCGATGGCGGGGAGCGGCGTCGCGTCCCGCGCGTTCTGGCTGGCAAGATCTGCCATGGCCATCACCGCGTACCGCCCTTTGGTGTTGAGTTCCATGGCCTCACTCGTCTCACGCAACCTGCACGCGACGTACCTGCTGTTCATCGGGCCCGGCTGCCACTGAGGGCGATGCCGTGAGGCCACAACGACCTTGCATTCAAGGCATGGTTACGTGCTAAGACACGCGCGACACAGGCCCAGTACGGCGGCGCTCAGTTTTGAGCGTTTCTAAATCCTGACCTGTATATGAAAATTCCGAGCGAGCAAGTCAAGTATTTTCGATGCCGCGCCTGAAGACGCCGATCTGGGCCGCATCGTGTGCATACGGACGCCGCCGCTCAGTCCCGACCGATACCCCCTCCGAGCGCAGAAAGCCCGAAAGGTCCCATGCCCGAAATCATGATCAACGGCCCGGCCGGCCGTCTAGAAGCCCGCTATCACCATGAGGGTCGCAGCGAGAACCCGATCGCACTGATTCTGCATCCGCACCCGCAGTTCGGCGGGACGATGAACAATCAGATCGTCTACCACCTCTATTACACCTTCCAGGAGCGCGGCTTCTCGGTCCTGCGCTTCAACTTCCGTGGGGTCGGGCGCAGCCAGGGCTACTTCGACAACGGCCCGGGAGAACTCTCCGACGCGGCGTCCGCGCTCGACTGGCTGCAGCTCCAGAACGTGGACAGCCGCTCGTGCTGGATTGCCGGTGTTTCGTTCGGCACGTGGATTGCCATGCAGCTACTGATGCGCCGGCCGGAAATCGACGGCTTCATCTGCGTGGCGCCGCCGGCGAACCTCTACGACTACTCGTTCCTCGCGCCGTGCCCATCGTCAGGTCTGCTGATCTCGGGCGAGCGCGACAAGGTCGTGCCGCCTGCCGCCGTCGAGGAGATGTCGCGCAAGACCAAGACGCAGAAGGGCATCAAGATCGAGCACACGACCATTGCGGGCGCCGGCCACTTCTTCGAGGACAAGAACGAGGAGCTGAGCGACCTCGTTGGCTCGTACGTCGATCGCCGCATGGTCGAAATCGAAAAGGCGAAGCGCGAAGCCGAATGACATTCTTTCCCTCTCCCCGCTCGCGGGGAGAGGACCAGGGTGACGGGCGGCGGTACACGCCGACGTTTGCGATTGTGCCGCCCCTCATCCCGACCTTCTACCCGTAAAGCACGGGGAGAAGGAGAAGGGGCGCCTCTTCCTGGAAACGCGCAGCATGACCGCACAGCAGGTACCCACCGTCACGGCGCTTTATCGCTATGCCGTCAAAGGGCTCAGCCCCGAAGCGCTCGAACGTGTGACGCTCGAGCCCGGCGGCACCATGCCGTTCGATCGCGCCTATGCCATCGAGAACGGGCCAGGCCGCTTCGATCCGGACAATCCGCGCCATCTGCCGAAGATCACATTCCTGATGCTCATGCGTGACGAGCGGCTCGCAACGCTTGTCACGACCTTCGACGATGCTACCGAAACGCTGACCGTCAATCGCGCCGGCAAGCAGGTGGCGCGGGGGCAGCTCACGACGCCGCTCGGGCGCAAGATGATCGAGCAGTTCTTCGCAGCCTTCATGCAGGCGGAACTGCGCGGCCCACCGAAGGTCGTGTCTGCACCGGGACACAGTTTCTCGGACGTTGCGCTCAAATGCCTGCACGTCGTCAATCTCGCGTCCGTGCGCGATCTCGAGCGCGTTGTCGGCCGGCCTGTCGATCCGCTACGCTTTCGGGCAAACGTCTACATCGATGGCATCGAGCCGTGGGCAGAACTCGGCTGGGTCGGCCGCGAACTGACGCTCGGCGGCGTGCGCACGAGCATCGTCGACCGCACCGTGCGCTGCGATGCCACCAACGTCGATCCGCAGACCGGCGCGCGCGACATGGGACTGCCAACGCTTATCCGGCGTACCTGGGGGCATGGTGATCTGGGCATCTATGCAAAGATCATCGGCGGCGGCGAGCTCGCGGTTGGCGATACGGTGGAAGTCTCTTAAGGCGCCGCCGTTACCTGACGCTAATCACCTCATTAGTCCTGATTGACGTTCTAAAGAACGTGCGCGCAGTATGTGCACTCGGCATTTTAGGTTGATATTTTCGAGTTTTCATCGGAGGCGTTCATGCGCATCTGGCTCGTCATTGTGAGTGTTTTTCTCTTTGCTCTTGGTACCGCTCCGGCGATCAGATCAGCGCCCATCGGCTTTCAAATGACTGCGCCGCAACAGTCGCTCATTCCCGTGCAGAAGAAAAAGGGAAAGGGGTGGGGCAAACAGAAGCGCGCGGGCAAGCAAAAGGGAAAAGGGCCTAGATGCTTCGACCGCTGCATAGCGAAAGGCGAAAAATCCGCGCTTGGTTGTTCGTTCAGGTGTAGATGACCGTGCCAGAGCTGCGCAGGCCGATTATGCAGGCTCAGGACGCAATCTACCCGCGGCGCCGCTTGATCGGTACGCCGAAGAGCTGCAGTCGATGGCCGACCAGCTCGAAGCCGAGTTCTTTCGCAACTCGCTCCTGCAGGCGCTCGATCTCCTCATTGCGGAATTCGATCACGTCGCCGGTCTCGACGTTGATGAGATGATCGTGGTGCTGGCCCGAGGCTTCCTCGAACCGCATCCGGCCGGCACCGAAGTCGTGACGCGCAATGATGCCCTTGCGGGTAAGAAGACCAACGGTGCGATAGACGGTCGAGAGCGAAATTCTGGGATCGACAGCACTCACCCGCCGATAAACTTCGTCGACGTCGGGGTGATCGGACGCTTCCGAAAGAACGCGCGCGATTACGCGACGCGGCGCCGTCATGCGCAAGCCGTGCTCGGCGCAAAGCCTCTCGATTCTGCTGGCCTGTTCGCGAACCACTTCGGTCATGCCTACCTTTCAGGTCCGGACGCCCCTCGAAAGCGCGCTGCAGTCGGTCGCGCGGCTCCTCGCATACGGCATGAACTGGCGGCGACATGCAGCACCGGCGTTATAGGTCAGCTGCTCCGTGGCGTCCACCGGCCCAGGCCAGAACATCTCAGGCTTTGGATAACGTCGTGCGATCGCGCGACACCTACACGGCTCTCGCACCGGTCGCTCCAAGGGCATCCTGGGCGCGCGTCCAGCCGAGACGCGTGATGGAGGCGATGAATTTCACGTACTCGCTCGCCAGCAGGCGCAGCGACCTTGGATGCTGCCACCAAGGCGTGTCGCGCATATGCCGCGAGACGACCGGATGCGCAATGAGATCCATGTGCGGCATCGCACGTGCGAACTCGGTCAGCGTGCGCGGCATGTGATAGCTCGAGGTCACGACGATCAGCGAGCGATAGCCGTGCGTCCCCGCCCAGTCGCGTGTCTCCTCGGCATTGCCGATCGTGTCGCTCGCCTCGCGGCCGATGTCGACGCAGCATTCGAAGAGCTGGCGCCGCTCGCCGGTCTGATCGCGGATGGCCGCGGCGCTGGTGCGCGGATTGACGCCAGAGATGAGCAATCGGCGGCCGCTGCGTTCGCGCAGAAGGCCGAGGGCTGCGCTGATCCTGTCCTCGCCGCCGGTGACGACGACGATGGCATCCGCCTTCGGCGCCGGCAGCTCGGACTCTGTCGTGGCGCTAACGGCAAACGCGACGAAGCCGCCGATGAGACCGGCGATCGCGAGGCTCAGCAGGGCATATATGAGCCGCATCATCGGCTGGATCCGATTGCTCCCCCTGGAGTGCAGGGCCGCATCACGCACCGATGGCCGCGCAGTGCGGCTGACCGGGGTGATCATGCCCAGGCGCGGATGCCGGTTTCCGCGCGAAGCGGATTTGTGCCCACATACCGAGCCATGTCAACGCGCGGATGCCCGATGCGGCAATCGGCGGTTGTCCCCCCTGTCATTAGTGCTGGGGCATCAGTGCTGGCTGTGCAGGATCCGTTTTACGCTCAGACGCGACGTGAACATGCACAGCACCGCTATGATCAGCACGACCAGGACCAGAACGAGATAGCCGAGCATGTCGAGCGTGCCGGCGCCGATCAGGCGTCGGAGCTCAGCCATCGTCAGGCCCCCGCCGCCGAGGAATTCCGTCATCGTCGGCATCAGGAAGAATACGCCCATGGCGCAGACCGCGCCGACGAAACCCGCGCGGATGCCGAGGCGGAGGAACTGCGTCTCGAACTCGCGGGCGATGAAGCGGTCGGTCGCGCCGACGAAGTGAAGCACTTCCACGATCTCGCGATTGGAGGCCATGGCGCTGCGCGTCGCGGAGATGATGATGGCCATGGTCGCGGCGCCGACGAGGACGAGGATCGCGATCCCGCCGAGGGCAAGAGACCGGGTGACCGCGCGAATCTGCTGTTGCCAAAGGCGATGATCGTCGAGCGTTGCCGTCTTGAACTGCTCGCTAAGGCCGGCGCGTAACCGCTCCAGGTCGGGCGGTGCATTGCGGTCGAGCTCAAGCGCAATGAGACGCGGAACGGGAAGCTCCTTGAGCACCTGGGATTTTCCGAGCCACGGCTCGATCAGCTCGGTGGCAGTGTCGAGGCTCAGCGGCCTCACGCCGCGCACGCCGGGTTGGCCGGCGAGGAACACCGTGACATCGCGCACGACGCGCTCGGTATCGACGTTCTCGCGCGGCTCGATCTGGATCGTGACCTCACTCGAGACATTGCGCAGCCAAGCCGATGCCGACTGGTTGATCATGTAGACCGCACCTGCCGTCAGGCAGGCGAGGAAGCACATGATCGTCACGACGAGCGTGAGCGATGTGCCGGTCACGGTTCCTGCGGGCACGATCGAGGAATTGATCTGGATCGATGCCATGTCGACGGGCGGAACGCCCGCCGGCGCAGCGCGCTCGTGCGCGCCCAGTTCGAGCGGCTGGGTGTAGTCGTCGACTTGCGGCGGGCCGGTCGGCGATGTCGTGTAGTCGTCGACATCGTCGTAGTCGCGCGGGGCCTGCGGCCTTCCGC
>JAEYPL010000053.1 GCA_023410905.1 Pseudomonadota bacterium | reverse complement strand
CGTCAGGGTGCGAGATGATCGCGAACGTGCGCCGGCGCGCGACCTCGCGCGCAATCTCGCCACCAGGGCGGGCGCGGGGCTCGGCGGGCGCCGCGACCGCGGTCGGGCTTTCGTCGTTCACTGAATCGGCCTCCGGGAACCTGAATCGTGCGTGCGTATACCACTATATGGGTGGGGAGGTCACGATAGGGCAGGGCCGGTGGCGATGTGGCCCAGCGGGCGCTAGCGGAACGTGACGTACAGTGTCCCAGGCGCGCGACGGACCACGCGGGCGCGATACGTCTGGCCGCCCGTTCGGAGGTCGAATGTGCTTCCTATGCCGAAGACCGAATTGAGCGAGAGCTCCGCACCGACCGTCGAGATGTTCACGATTTCGCAGCGGCGCGGCGGCTGACCAGGCGCGATGATCTCGGCTCGCTGGTTCGTGGCGACGCGGATGGCCTGCCGTCGCTCCTGTCCGGAACCGCCATTAGGATTTCGTTTGCCAAATGTCATCTCGGGACGCTCCTTTCGTCGAGGAAACGTCAGGTCGGCAGTAAAGTTCGGTCCTCGCAGCTCGCCAATCAATCCGTGCGATCGCGCGGTACATCGCGCATCAGGAAGGCGACCGGCACGGAAAGCGCGGCGGTGATCGCGAACAGGTAGAAGGCATTGATATAGCCGATCATCGCGGCCTGCCGCTGCAACTCGCCGGCGAGTGCGAGCAGGCCGCCCTGGCTTTCCAGATTCCACAGGCCCACGGCACCTGGATAGGCGAGCACCTTGTTGAAGGGCGAAATATGCTCCGTGAAGGCGGAGTAGCTCGCCGCCGACGAGCGCACGAGCACGATGATCGCCAACGAGATGAAGAGGCTCGATCCGAAATTGCGCACGAGATGGAAGATGGACATGCCGTCCGTGATCCGTCCCTTGTCGAGCGTCGCGAAGGCGAGAACGGACATGGGCGTGAACGCGAGGCCGAAGCCGAAGCCTTGGAGCGCGTTCGTCCACACGACGTCGAAGTCGGTGAGATTGATATCGAGATTGGCCATGCCCCAGCCCGCCGCGGCCTGGCAGGCCATGCCGATTGCCAGGGTGGTGCGCGGATAGAGCCGTGTCATCGGCACGATAATGAGGAAGGAGGCCCAATTGCCGAGGCCGCGCGCCGCCAGCAGCAGACCGATGGAGCTGTCGGGATAGCCGCGCAGATCGTGCAGAAGGCCCGGGAACAGCGCGATCGCGGTGAAGCTCAGCGCGCCCATGACGAAGGCGACGATCAGGCCCAGCGAGAAATTCCGATCGAGCAGCAGGGTTGGATCGAGAAAGGGCTTCTTCGCGCTGAATGTATGCACGAGAAACACCCATAGCGCGCCGATGGCGACGAGAAGCTCGATCCAGATCTCTGTCGACTCGAACCAGTCGAGGCGATTGCCGCGGTCCATGACGAGCTGCGCGCAGCCAATGGCAACGGAGAGGGCGATGAAGCCGGTCCAATCGAAGTGACGGTTTTCCTTGGCCGTGTGCATGGAGAGGGCGAACCACGTACACACGCACGCGACGATGCCCGGCGGCACGATCATGAGAAACGACATTCGCCAGCCGTACATCTCGCTGATGTAGCTGCCGACGAGCGGTCCGGTTACAGGGCCGAGCACGCCGCCGATGCCCCAGATCATCATGACCATGGCGTGCATGTGCCGGGGAAAGGTCGCGAGGATGATCGCTTGTCCCATAGGCATGATCGGCGCGCCGAACAAACCCTGGCCGATGCGGAAGAGGACGAGCGTTTCGAGATTGGTCGCAAACGCACAGAGCAGCGATGATACGGTAAAACCGAGCGTCGAGCCGAACATGACCGCGCGCCAGCCGAACCGGCTCGCCAGCCAGCCGACGAGCGGCGTCCCGATGGCGGTCGCGATGAGGTTGAACGTGATCACCCAGGCGATCTGATCCTGGGTCGCGGACATCGAGCCCTTGATCTGCGGCAGGACCACGTTGGCCATCGTGATCGTCATGCCGAACAGCAGCGTACAGAGCTGCACCATCAGCAGGATCAGCCACTGGCGGCCTGTAACGCTCCCGAGGCCGGACGTTGCGGTCTGCGTGGTCATGTCTGCCGGTGGGTGGATGAGGGCCCGTTCGCGAACGGCGGGGCGCGCGGGGCATAAAACCAGCTAATGGGTCTGCTGTCACCATCGAGCACCGCCACGTTCGGCAACCCGGCTGGTCGCGGAAGCGTTGCAGGTCTGTCAGAATGGCCAGAACATGTGAGATTCCGGAGGCATCGCCATGCACATCGAGAAGCTCAGCTTTGCACCCGATGGGTTCATCCCGAACAATCCGGCGTTGCCCTTCGTCTGTTACCGCGCCGGTCTCGATCTCTCTGCAGGCAACCCTGAGCAGGCCATCATTCGACACTTCGAGCTGAACGGCTGGGGCGATGCGTGGATCAACGGCATTTACCCCTTCCAGCACTACCATGCGACGGCGCATGAGGTTCTGGGCATCGCGCGGGGATATGCGCTCGTGCAGTTCGGCGGGCCGAATGGTCCCCGGCTCGAAGTGTCGGCGGGCGATGCCGTCCTCATTCCAGCGGGCGTCGGCCATTGCCGCCTGGACATGAGCGGCGATCTGTCGGTCGTCGGCGCCTATCCGGAGGGGCAGTCCGCGGATTTGAGGCGCGATACGGCCGGTGACTTCAGCGGCGCCGCCGAGCGCATTGCCAAGGTCGCCCATCCACGTCGCGACCCTGTGACGGGCGCGGCCTATGACGCAGACGCGGAAACGGCGCGCCCGGTTTAAGGCCCACGCGGGTTTACGGTTTTCATCCTTCGGGCACTCGATTATGTATCGGCCCCGGCGGCGGGCCACCCGCCGACCCATGCTGGAGTGCGCCGATATGACTGCCAATGCGCCTGTGCCGAAGCCGGGCATTCTCGATATTCAGGCCTATGTCCCCGGCGAGAGCACCGTGCCGGGCGGCCTCAAGCCAATAAAACTTTCGTCTAACGAGACGCCGCTCGGCGCGAGTCCGAAGGCGGTCGCCGCCTATAAGGCATTGGCCGATGAGCTGGCGCTCTATCCGGACGGCGCGGCAACGGCGCTGCGCAAGGCCATCGGCGGCGTCTATGGCCTCGACCCAGCGCGTATCGTTTGCGGTACGGGCTCCGATGAGCTGCTGAATCTGCTCGCGCACGCCTATGCCGGTCCCGGCGACGAAGTGCTTTTCACGGTGCACGGCTTTCTCGTCTACAAGATCGTCACGCTCGGCAATGGCGCGACACCGGTCATCGCGCCGGAGAAGGATTTTCGCACCGACGTCGATGCGCTGATCGCGCGCCTCACGCCGCGCACGAAGATCGTGTTCCTCGCCAATCCCAATAACCCGACCGGCACATACATTCCCTTCGACGAAGTGCGCCGCCTGCACGCCGCCTTGCGCCCGGATACGCTGCTGGTGCTCGACTCCGCTTATGCGGAATACGTGCGCCGCAATGACTACGAGGCCGGCATCGAGCTCGTCGCCACGACGCAGAATGTTGTGATGACGCGCACGTTCTCGAAGATCTATGGCCTGGCAGGCCTGCGGCTGGGCTGGGCGTACTGCCCGGCTGGTATTGCCGATGTGCTCAACCGCATTCGCGGGCCTTTCAACGTAACGTCGGCGGCCATTGCAGCGGGCATTGCAGCGATCGAGGATACGGCGCACGTCGAGCGCTCGGTGGTGCACAACGACAAGTGGCTGCCCTGGGTCACGGAGGAGATCGGCAAGCTCGGGCTCAAGGTTACGCCGAGCGTCGGTAATTTCATCCTCATCCACTTCGACGCCGAGGGGCCGCGTGGTGCAGCCGCAGCCGACGAATTTCTGAAGACGCGCGGTATAATCATGCGTCGCGTCGCGGGCTACTCGCTGCCTCATGCTCTCCGCATGACCATCGGAACGGAAGCGGACAACAAGGCGGTCGTGGCCGCGCTCGCAGAGTTCCTGAAGGGCGCGACGCGATGAGCCAGCACTTCGATACCGTCGCCCTGATCGGGATCGGGCTGATCGGGTCATCCATCAGCCATGCCATGCGGCGCGGTGGGCTCGCACGCCGGATCGTCGGCGCGGCGAAGAGCGAGGCGACACGCGCCACGGCGCTGCGGCTCGGTCTCGTGGATGAGGTGTTCGAGAATTCAGCGGACGCTGTGCGGGATGCCGATCTCGTCATTCTTTGCGTGCCGGTGCGGGCGTGCGGTCCGGTAGCGGCCGAAATTGCGGACAGCTTGAAGCCCGGCGCTATTCTGACGGATGTCGGCTCGGTCAAGGGTTCGGTCCTCGCCGATGTCGCGCCGCATGTTCCTGCTGGCGTTCATTTCATCCCCGGACATCCCATCGCGGGAACGGAGCATTCGGGACCCGAGTCCGGCTTTGCCACGTTGTTCGACGGGCGCTGGTGTGTTCTGACGCCGCCGCCCGGTGCCGATGCCGAGGCTGTCGACCGTCTAAAGGGCTTCTGGGAGGCGCTCGGCAGCAATGTTGAGATCATGGCGGCGGATCATCATGACATGGTGCTCGCGATTACGAGCCATGTGCCGCATCTCATCGCCTTCAACATCGTCAATACGGCCGCACACCTGGAGCGGGTGACGGAGAGCGAAGTCATCAAGTTTTCGGCAGGCGGCTTCCGCGACTTCACGCGCATTGCGGCTTCGGACCCGACCATGTGGCGGGACGTGTTTCTGACCAACCGGACAGCGATGATCGAGATGCTCGGCCGCTTCACCGAGGATCTGCTGCACCTGCAGCGCGCCATGCGCTTTGGCGATGGTGAAACGATTTTCCGGATGATCACGGAGGCGCGTCATATCCGGCGCGACATCATTCAGGCAGGCCAGGATACGGCCGCGCCCGACTTCGGCCGGCGTAAAGCCAGCGCTGACGGAAGCAGCGGCAGCAGTCAGGGCTGAAAAGCGCTACTGGCGGAAGTTAGCAAACGGCCATTGGCCGTCTGGTCTCACTTCAGCGGCTTGTGCTTCGAGCCGTGCTTATCCCAGAGATCGTGATCTTCGCGCCGGCCGTCGCTGTGCGTGATGCTGATGCCCCACCACTTGCGGCGAACCTCGCTGTAGTGCACCTCGGGATCGTAGACCAACTTCGTCAGGCTCAGGTACTCGGAGCTCAACCGTCCGACAGACTGGAGAACGAGGTACGAGTTGACCACGAGATTGCGGCGCGTGGTTTCGAGCTGAACCTGGCTCGCCAAATACTCCTGCTCGGCGTTCAGCACGTCCAGGATCGTGCGCTGGCCAACTTTCTGCTCCTCGCGGACGCCGGTCAGAGCGGTGCGGGCAGCCGAGACGGCAGCTTGATCGGATTCGAGCTGCGCGCGGGAGGCAGTGAGCAGTGCCCATGCCGAAGCGACACCTTCACGTGCCTCTGTCCGAGCCCGCTCAATTTCCTGCAGCTGCGCAAGATGGGCGTGCTTGGCTTGACGAACACGGGCATGGACCGCGCCGCCCTCATAAATCGGAATGCTCACGCGCCCCGAGACCGAGGCCCCTTCGCGCTCGTCGATGGACTGACTGGGATCGAAGCGCTGGGAGTAACCAGCGTCCACGCTCACCGTCGGCAGCAGTTCACCCCAGATACGGTCGACGACGTAACGCGCCGCCTGCTCGCGATAGAGCGCCGCAACGACCTCCGGGCTCTCGCGTGTCGCGATTGAGATCGCTTCGTTTTGTGACTTCGGGATGCGACCGAAGGGCGAGGGCTCAACGAGGCGGGCCGGCGGATGGCCGACAACGCGTTCAAAGGTCGCCCGACTGATCTTGAGATTCGACCGCGCCGTATCGAGGGCTGAAATCGAGGCCGCTCGCCGGGCTTCGGCCTGTGCGACGTCCGTCCGCGTCACCTCGCCGACAGCGAAGCGGTCACGCGTTGCCTGCAGCTCGCGCGACAGAACGTTGACGTTATTCTCGCGGAGGCGGACGATCGCCTGGTCGCGAATGACATCCATGAAGGCCGTGACGGCCTGCAGGAGAATGCCCTGCTCGGTGGTGCGGAGGATTTCCCGACCGGCACGTACGGTGGCCTCGGCTTCATTGACCGCGTTGATCACGCGGAAGCCTTGGAAAATTGGCTGGGTCACATTGACCGAGTAGCCCTTGGAGGTATTGCCGCCGTCTCCCCCCTGCGGTGGCCGCGTACGCTGCCAATCGTGCGTGATGTCGGCAGAAGCGCCTATGTTCGGGCGGAAGCCGGAGTTGGCGATCGATACGCTCTCATCGGTCGCGCGGAGGCGCGCCCGCTCGGCATCGATCTGCGGATTGTATTTGTAAGCGGCGGCCAAGGCCTGATGCAGGGTCTCGGCTTGGACGGGCACTGCGAAGAGGGCGCAGCTCGCAGCAAGAACACTTGCCGCTCCCAGCCTCTGCAAGAATTTGCCGCACCCGAAGGCCGGCGCCCGTTCGCAATATGGAGTCACTGCCATTCGCTCTGCCAATTGGACCCGTGAATTGATGCTACCCTTCGCAAACGCGACAAACGGCACACACACTCACGGATCCCCCGAAGCTACTCATACTCGGCCGCGCTTCGTACAGATGCCGACTCACCCTCTTAGGGGGTCATTAACGGTTGGGTCGGGGGTAAAGGGAAGTGAAATTATAAGTTTTGTTAGGAACTCGCGTTAGGCGTTGCCCCAAGTCAACACCTGTGCCGCGCCGGATGCAGCCGCTATCTGAAGGTGGTTTATTCTCCGGGGGCGGAATGTCGCGCCGCCGCATGGTTGACCAGCCCAGATTGCACTCTGGGCGCGCGATCGCTATAAGCGGCGCATCTCAGTATCTTGAGAGACCGCGCGGCACCCTTGGAGGCCGGCGGCAGAAGCAGGTGCCCCGGTCATATGATGGTCGGGGCCGGTTTTGTTTGGAGACAGCGAAATGGCCCAGGCCAATGTTATCAAGGCTTCGGCGCGCGCAGCAGGCGGCAAGGGGGCCGCTCGTGCTGTTCGGCGCACCGGCAATGTTCCGGCCGTCGTCTACGGCGGCGACGAGAGCACTGCAGATACGATCCAGATCGATTCCAACGATCTGTTTATCCTCATCAAAAAGGGACGCTTCCTCTCGACGGTGTTCGACATTGACGTCGGCGGACGCGTGCTCAAGGCGATCCCCCGCGATGTCCAGCTCGACCCGGTCAAGGACTTCCCCGTGCACGTGGATTTCCAACGCATCGGCGCGGACAATCGGGTGCGCGTGGGCGTACCAGTGCGTTTCGTGAACGAGGCGCTGTCGCCCGGCTTGAAGCGGGGTGGCGTGCTCAACATTGTGCGTCACGAAGTCGAGGTCTGGTGCCCGGCGGACAAGATCCCGGAGCACTTCGAGATCGACCTGACCGGCCTTACCATCGGGCGGTCCATCCATATTTCGGCGGTGACGCTGCCGGAAGGCGTCAAGCCGACGATCACCGACCGCGATTTCACTGTCGCGACGATCGCCGGTACGGGTGGCAAGGACGATGACGAGGCCTCTGCGGCCGCTCCCGGTGCGCCGGCAGGCGATGCGAAGGCGGCCCCGGCTGCAGCAGGAGCCGCGGCGAAGGCTGCGCCTGCCGCCAAGGAGGCCCCGAAGGGCAAGAAGTAGGCCCGTCGAAGCAGGCCCGTCCCCGGGCGGCCAGCACGCGCGAGTGAGCCATGAAGCTCTTCGTCGGTCTCGGGAATCCCGGGGCCAAGTACGCCCGGCATCGTCACAACGTCGGCTTCATGGCCGTCGAGCGGATTGCCGAGCGCCACGCCTTCGGGCCGTGGCGCCGGCGGTTCCAGGGCATGGCAGCCGACGGCGAGCTTGATGGCACCAAAGTCCTCCTGCTCAAGCCGGACACCTACATGAACGAGAGTGGCCGCGCCGTCGGTGAGGCGGCGCGGTTCCTCAAGCTCGCCACCAGCGACATCGTGGTCTTCCACGACGAGCTGGACCTCCTGCCCGGCAAGCTGAAGGTGAAAACGGGTGGCGGCAATGCCGGGCACAATGGTCTGCGCTCGATCACCGCGCATCTCGACAACGAGTATGAGCGCGTTCGGATCGGTATCGGTCATCCCGGCGCAAAGGAGTTGGTGCAGTCGTGGGTTCTGCACGATTTTGCCCGCGCCGATGCCGATTGGCTCGAGCCGCTCCTCGATGCCATGGCGGATGCGGCGCCGCGCCTCGCCAATGGGGATGCAGCCCGCTTTCTGACCGACATCGCGCGCCAGCGCGAGACCGCGGACGACCAGAGCGAGCCGGCACCTCCCCGGCGCCGACAAGCGGAGAAGGGCACTCCCACCGGGCAGCAGGCTACGGCGCGCGGCCCTCATCCGACGGGCGACCGAGCTTCCAAACGTGCTACGGCGCTCGCCGAGAACCTGAAAAACTGGCTGGCGAAGCGCCGTCCAAAAGACTGATTCAAGGACCGAGTTCATGGGCTTCAAATGCGGCATCGTCGGTTTGCCTAATGTCGGCAAGTCGACACTTTTCAATGCGCTGACGCAGACAGCGGCGGCGGAGGCTGCGAACTATCCCTTCTGCACCATCGAGCCGAATGTCGGCGAAGTCGGCGTGCCGGATCCGCGCCTCAGCGAGCTCGCGGCCATTGCGAAGTCGGGCGAAATCATCCCGACACGGCTGACGTTCGTCGACATCGCGGGCCTCGTGAAAGGGGCCTCACGCGGTGAAGGACTCGGCAACAAGTTTCTCGCGCACATCCGCGAGGTCGATGCCGTCGCCTATGTGCTGCGCTGCTTCGACGATGACGACATCACGCATGTCGCCAACAAGATCGATCCGCTGGCGGATGCCGAAGTGGTCGAGACCGAGCTCATGCTGGCCGATATGGAGAGCATCGAGCGCCGCCTCGCGACCGTCGAGAAGCGCGCCAAGAGCGGCGATAAGGAAGCTGCCGCACAGGTCGCAGTCATGCAGCTCGCCCTCGCGCCGCTGCGTGAGGGTAAGCCCGCCCGCACGGCGGTCGTGCCCGAGGAGGATCGGGCTGCGTTCCGCGCCCTCCAGCTTCTAACAGCCAAGCCCGTGCTCTACGTCTGCAACGTCGATGAAACGTCGGCCGGGAAGGGAAACAAGTACTCGGCAGTGGTTGCGGAACGCGCCAAGGCCGAGGGGGCTGCAGTCGTGGTCATCTCCGCCAAGATCGAGGCCGAGCTGGCAGGCCTCGCGGACGACGAGCGGCAAGCGTTCCTTGCCGAGATGGGCCTCGAGGAGCCGGGGCTCAACCGGCTTATTCGTGCGGGATACAACCTTCTGGATCTCGTGACTTTCTTCACGGTCGGCCCCAAGGAGGCGCGTGCCTGGACGGTCGAGCGCGGTACGCGTGCGCCGCAATCGGCTGGCGTCATCCATACGGATTTTGAAAAGGGGTTCATCCGGGCCGAGACGATCGCCTATGCCGACTACGTCGCCAACAAAGGCGAGGCGGGCAGTCGTGACGCGGGCAAGATGCGCCTCGAGGGCAAGGAGTACGTCGTCCAGGACGGCGACGTGATGCATTTCCGTTTCGCGAACTGAGGCCGCGCGCGCTCAGCGAGCCGACCCTCCAACCGCTACAGCAAAATGGGCGCCCCAGGCTGACTGCGGCGCCCATTCTCATCTCGGGATCGCTAGCTCGCGAAGTTATTTCTTCTGAGCCGGTGCGGCCGGCGGCGGTGCCTTGCCGTCCTTGCTGGCGCCGGCCTCAGCCTGGCGCTTGCGCGCTTCCTCGGCCAACTGCTGCTGGCGCTGAGCGATCTGCATCATGAGGGCCTTGCGCGCCTCGGAGTACTTCTCGTTGTCGATCGGCTGACCGTCGATGGCTTCCTTGAAGCCGGTCAGCGGGACCGGGAAGGCGACGACCTGCCCTTGCGCATTGATCGCCAGCACCATGACACCCGCGCCGGCGCGGAAGCCGTCGATGAGCCCTTTGGTGACCTCGATCTCGGCCGTGCAGCCGGCGGGATGGCAAAGCGAGTAGTTGAGCTTCACCGGCTCGAGCTTGCTGTCGTCGAACTTCTCGTTCTTCTGGATCTTGTCCCACTGGTCGGCGGGATAGATCGTCGCGCGCAAGCCGGGACCGATGGCCATGCCGAGGGGCACCATCACCATGAGATGCTGCTTTTCCTCGCCCTCGACCTGCCGGAGCGCTGCCGACACGAGGACGAGCCCCGTATTGCCGTCGAGCCGCTCGTGGTGCGTGAGGCAGATATTGCGCTGCTCGCGCGTCGGCTTGCCTTCCTTGTCGCGCAGTACGATCGGCGCCTTTTCGCAAAGCTTGACCCAGGCGCTCTGCGGCGCCTCGGCCTGCGCCGGTGCATCCTTCTTGGCAGCCGCGGCCGGCGCCTTGCCCTTCGGCGGATCCTTTTTGGCCGGCTGCTGCGCCAATGCCGCACCCGATGCAATTGCGAGCGCGCAGGCCGCAACGGTCACGGCGCGCGCGCCGTGAGACAGCCACCCGATAACCCGAGTCGTCTCGTTCATTGTCCTCGAACCCTCGTCCTGCAGAGCTGCCGTTTCCCCGGCATCCCCTTGAATGAAAAGCCTGACCATGCAGCCGGGACCGATGGCGCATGGCGCGCCGTCAACTTGCCTGTACGTCTCTGTTGAACGGGCACTAAGGGCCCGAATACGGCATTCCCGTGACGTGGTCTCTGGCTTGGTTCGTCGTGCACAGGCGAACCGAGGACAACCGTTGCGTTCGTGCAACGCAAGCGCGCGCGGCCCTGTCAAACAGCTCCACAAACTATTGTCATTCCAAGGAAGGGTGCCCGCTGAGACGCTGCTGCTCACACTCCCAGACTTGATCCCGCCGCGATCGGCGTGCATGTGTCCGCCATGGGCTGGAGGGCGGCTGTAGGGCCGAGCACGCGTGCGCGATCGACGCTTCTCAGTAGATGGACTGGGACGTGCACGTTCCTTTGTGCCGTGCTCCTTGCTGCTATCTGCAGCGTCGGGCCTGCCGCGGCGGGCGCACAGCCCCAGCACGGCATCGCCATGCACGGTGCGCCGGTGCTGCCGGCCGATTTCCCGCATCTTCCGTATGTGAACCCGGATGCGCCCAAAGGCGGACGCATCGTGCTCGGCCAGCATGGCACGTTCGACAGTCTCACGCCGTTCATCATCCGTGGCGTTGCGGCAGCCGGACTGCGCGACTACGTCTATGAAAGTTTGCTCGCGCGCTCGCTCGACGAGCCTTTCTCGCTCTACGGCCTGATCGCCAAGTCCATCGAGGTGCCGGCCGACCGCAGCTTCATCACCTTTCATCTCGATCCGCGCGCGCGTTTCTCGGACGGTCAGCCCGTTACGCCGGAGGATGTGCACTTTTCATGGGAGCAGCTGAAGGACAAGGGCCCGCCCTTCATGCGCGCCCACTATCGCACGGTCGACAAGGTGTCGATCCTCTCATCGCACACCATCCGCTTCGACTTCGGCGCGCACGGTAATCGCGAGGCACCGCTGCTGCTCGGTCTCATGCCCATCTTGCCGAAGCATCATATGGATGCCGGAACCTTCGAGCAGACCTCGCTCGATATCCCGATCGGCAGCGGTCCCTATACCGTTGGATCGCTCGAGGCCGGGCGCACGATCACGTACCGCCGCAATCCCGACTGGTGGGGACGCGATCTGCCGATCAATCGCGGCCGCTTCAACTTCGACGAAGTCCGCTTCGACTACTATCGCGACGCGACGGCACTCTTCGAGGCTTTCAAGAGCGGCCAGATCTCTCTCAGGCCCGAGGAAGATCCCGCGCGCTGGGCTGAAGGCCGATCGATCCCTGCCGTCACTGAAGGCCGCATCAAGATCGGCGAGTTCGATGTAGGCGTGCCGGCTGGCATGGCCGCTTTCGCCTTCAATACACGGCGCTGGCCGTTCGACGACGTGCGCGTGCGACAGGCGCTGATCCAGATGTTCGATTTCGAATGGATCAACCGCAATCTCTATCACGACGGCTTTACACGCACGCAAAGCTACTTCGAGCGATCGATCCTCGCATCGACGGGACGCGCGGCCGATGCCCGTGAGCGCGCGCTGCTTGCGCCCTTTGCCGAGCTGATCAAGCCGGAGGTTCTGGAAGGAACGTGGCAGCTTCCCGTGAGTGACGGCAGTGGGCACAATCGCGAGAATCTCTCGCGCGGTATTGCCCTGCTCAAGGAGGCCGGCTTCACACTTCAGCGCGGTCGCATGCAGGCCGCTGACGGGCGCGCGCTCGCCTTCGAAATTCTCGCGGCGACGCGGGCGCAGGAGCGCCTCATGCTGAGCTTCACCAACACGCTCAAGCGGATCGGCATCGAGGTGCGTGTGCGGCAGGTGGACAGCTCCCAGTATCAGGAGCGATTGCGCACCTTCGACTTCGACATGATCCAGGCGCAGTGGTCGGCGTCGCTCTCACCCGGAAATGAGCAGGTCAACCGCTGGGGCAGCGCGGCCGCGGATATCGATCGCTCGCTCAACTATCCTGGCGTGAAAAACCCCGCGGTGGACGCCATGATCGAGGCCTTGCTCAAGGCCGAGGAGCGCGAGGATTTCGAGGCCGGCGTTCGCGCGCTCGATCGTGCGCTCATCTCGGGCGATTATGTGATCCCGCTCTTTCATGCACGACGGCAGTGGGTGGGCTACTGGTCTTATCTCCAGCCGGCGCCGCGTCCGACGCTGTTCGGCTTCAACGTCGATACGTGGTGGCACGATCCGCGCTGATTTCTCGCCCCTGTCTCGGGCAGAAAACTCCGCCAACGCATCATACCTCTGTCGCGTCCGCTCTTAATCTCCGGGCTCAATCGGGTATCATGGCCCAAAGGCCAGGAGTGCCCCGGTTCAGTTGCGGAGGAAGCAGTATGATGAAAGCAGTGGTCGTCGGCACGTCCGGTGTCGAAGTGCAGGAAGTGCCGAAGCCAACGCCGGGGCCGACGCAGGTTCTGGTCCGCGTGAGGGCGAGCGGTCTCAATCGCGCCGATCTGATCATGGCATCGGGCCGGCCGCATGGCGCACATGGCGGTGCGGGGGCCATTCTCGGTCTCGAATTCGCAGGCGAGGTAGTGGATGTCGGCAGCCAGGTGAGCGGCATCAAGGCGGGCGACCGGGTGATGTGCTCCGGCAATGCCGGTTATGCCGAGTACGCGGTCGCGGACTACGGGCGCGTTTCCAAGATCCCTGCGAACAACATGTCCTTCACGCAGGCGGCGACGCTGCCCGTCGCGCTGCAGACCATGCACAATGCGGTCGTGACCGCGGGACGCTTGCGCAAGGGCGAGAGCATTCTCATTCAGGGCGCGAGTTCCGGCGTGGGACTCATGGGCTTGCAGATCGCAAAGCATATGGGCGCGAGCCTCGTACTCGGCTCGTCGACGAATGCCAAGCGTCGCGCGCGCCTGAAGGAATTCGGCGCGGATGTCGCCATCGATACGACGGATGCGGCATGGCCCGACGCGGTGATCAAGGCGACCGACGGCAAGGGCGTCGATGTGATCGTCGACCAGATCTCGGCACCTGTGGCCAACGGCAATCTCAAGGCTGCGAAGGTGCTCGGCCGCATTGTCAATGTCGGGCGGCTCGGCGGCTTCACCGGCGAATTCGACTTCGATCTCCATGCCGCCAAGCGCATCGACTACATCGGCGTCACCTTCCGCACGCGCTCCGTCGAGGAAGTGCGTGAGATCAATCGCCTCATGCGCGTCGATCTCTGGGATGCCGTCGAGAGCGGCAAGCTCGCGCTGCCGATCGACAAGACCTATGCGCTCGATGAGGCCGCGGACGCGCTCGCGCATATGAAGGCGAACGAGCACTTCGGCAAGATCGTCCTCACGCAATAGGCATGGCCATGAAATTCGGCATCTACAACCTAGACATTCTCATTACCGGCTATCCGGGCAAGTCGGTCTGTCACGGCAGCCTCGGCTGGAGCACCATTGCGCTGCTGCGCGGCGAGGGGCGCGTTGCGCTCATCGATGTCGGATCGTTCAATCAGCGCGCGCTCATACAGAAGCAGCTCGCCGCGCACGGACTGAAACCTGCCGACGTAACCGACGTGATCCTGACGCACTCGCATCATGATCACTCGGTGAACTGGGTCATGTTTCCCAATGCGCGCGTGCATATTGGCTCAGGCGAGCTCGAATGGTCGCTAAAGGAGCCCTTCGGAACCGGGCCAGTTCCCGAGCTCTATGTGCGGGAACTCGCCGGATCGCCGCAGCTCGTGCGCGTCACGCCAGGGAGCGAGGTGCTGCCTGGCATCGTCAGCCACCACGCACCCGGCCACACGCCCGGTCATCTCATCTTTATGATCGAGGGTGCCGAGCGCGATGTGATCTTCACGGGCGATGCAGCCAAGAACCGCATTGAGCTGACCACGCTCGAAGCGGACATGACGTACGATCCCGCCGTCACGCGCTCATCCATCGAGTTCATGTGGAAGCTCTGGCGGCAGAAGCCGAACACGCTGCTCGTGCCGGGGCATGACGTGCCGATGGTGCTGCGCGACGGCAAGCCCACATACGTCGGCAAGCGCGAAGCCGCGATCACCGCATGGTTCGGCGATACGCTCGAGCAGACGACGCTGATCTCGCTGGTGACGTGAGGGGTGCTGCCCCCACTTCCCCTTCTCCCCGTCCTTACGGGGAGAAGGTCGGGATGAGGGGCGGCAGCTTTCTCCACCGTTAGAATTTGCCGCCGCCCCTCACCCTGACCCTCTCCCCGCAAGAGCGGGTAGAGGGAACTTTTTACTTCGCCGCTGTCGTCGCGCCGCCCTGCGTCGAGCGCCAATCCTTCGCGTAGAGCGGGAGCGTACCGTTGTTGAAAGCGCGCGCGTCGTAGAAGCGCAACTCGCGCTCGAAGCTCACGGATACCGGCCCCGATGCCAGCCATTGATCGACCGGACCGAGATCGTCGGCGACGGCCTGTTCGAGCGACAGCTTGAACTGATAGGGGCCCGTTGCCTGAATGAGCTGAGGTGGCTTCTGGTCATCGCCGCGCGTGTAGAACAGCACCGTCTCCGTGCGCGAGGAATTGCCTGCGAGCGAGACCGGCGCGAACGGCTGGTAGGCCTGGGCGCGCGTCTTCTCCATGGTCCAGCGACCGAAGTCGGCGGCATAAAAGAGCTTCGTCTCGCTCGTGCGCGGGTCCGTGACCGCTAGCTCCATCGACAGCACCGTGCCCGTGCGCGCGCCTTCGTTCGCGAACGTCACGGGGATCGCGATCACCTCGAAGTTGGAATTGTTGTACGGCGCCGAAAACTGGATGACGGGCGGCACGAAGAGGCGCACGTCCGGCTGCTTCAGCGATGTCTCCCAGAGACTGTAGGCGGAGAACAGCAGGGCCACGAGCGCGACCAGCGTCGCGGTCTTCCCGCCGTCGCGCTTCACGACCGTGCTGACCGCGATGTCTCCCGCATCGCTCGTACCCCGCGACAGCATTCCCATGACGTCCCCCGAACCTATTGTGCGTAGCCGGAACATGGACCGCGAATTTGGGCGGACATGAGGCGTCGGCAGCCCGGCGCCGGGGGCATACTGGGCGCGCCGCCGACGCACTGTTCCGAGCGGTTTTCTTCGCGTTAGACTGCCGTCATGGCCAAAACTCCGAACGTCGACATCACCTATTGCCGCCTCTGCAACTGGGGCTTGCGCGCGTCATGGATGGCGCAGGAACTCCTTTCGACATTCGCCGAGGAGATAGGATCCGTGACGCTGACGCCGGACGCGAGCGGGGGTGTGTTCGAGGTGCGCATCGATGGCGAACTGGTCTGGTCTCGAAAGGAGCCGGGCCGCTTTCCCGATGTCGGCGAACTGAAGCGTCTCACGCGTGACCGCATCGCGCCCGAGCGGTCACTCGGCCACACCGATAAGAAGTAGGCGATCAAGGATCACAATCGATGGAATTGCCCACTCTCCCCTTCACCATCACCGATTGGAGCAAGGTTCAGCCGGAGGAGCATCCCGGCGAGACGGGGAAGGCCATCTGGCGCACGTTCATGATGGGGGACGTGCGCATTCGGCAGGTCGAGTACACGCCCGGCTATCTCGCCGATCACTGGTGTGACCGAGGACACGTACTATACGTGCTGGAAGGCGAGCTCGAGTCCGAGCTTCGCGACGGTCGGTGGTTCGTCCTGAAGCCCGGCATGAGCTATCAGGTTTCGAACTTCGGCGACGCCGCGCACCGCTCCTACACGAAGACCGGCGCGAAACTCTTCATCGTGGATTAGCTTCGCACGAGCGCGCTACTTCTTCTTAGGGTCAGGCTTCGGCGAAGCACTCGGAGGCGGTTGCTCGGTTTTCTTCGGCTTGTCAGCGTTGTGCGATGAACTCTCGGGTTCGGCCTGTTTGGGATTGGTCGGATGCTCCGATTGTCCTTTCACCGTGCCGCTGCCGCCATCCTTTCGTTGTTCCTGGCTGAGAACTGAGGACGGTGTGGCGCCCACAGCGAGGGCCATTGCGATCGCGAGTGCGAGGATGCGCATAATGAAATCCTGCCTATGCTGATGCAGGACCCTGCGCGGTAGATTTAAC
>JAEYPL010000005.1 GCA_023410905.1 Pseudomonadota bacterium | reverse complement strand
GTCGACGACGACTCGTCCTTCTTAGGACCCTGGCTCATCAGCCTGTAACGCTGCAGCAACAGTTGCCTGCCTACCGCAGCCCCCCTCCAAAGTGATATTTACCCAAACTTTTAGCTTATTGTCGGCCCGTCTCCCAGCGTGAATCGAATTCTTCCACTCGATTCAGCGAGAATTCTGCCGTGATCCCCGGAGTCGGCTAAGTCCCGGGCCCCCTGCCCATTTCCCGATTCGCGCCTCGCCGACTGAACCGAGAACGTCGCAACTCAATGGGGCTGC
The DNA here is from genome assembly GCA_023410905.1 of Pseudomonadota bacterium. Taxonomy (GTDB): domain Bacteria; phylum Pseudomonadota; class Alphaproteobacteria; order Rhizobiales; family Hyphomicrobiaceae. Next base: position 13,001 of record JAEYPL010000005.1, on the reverse strand, counting down.
TTTGCGGCGCGGGACGGGCCCTGAGCTCTCAATCAACGGCATTTGCAGCACATTTGCCCGCCGCCGCTTACGCTCGCTTAGGGCCTTTCACCGATACTTCGTTCACGACCGGGGGCCTCCACCGCGACGCCCATAGCTGGAGATGGCAATGCCGGTACAGATGCACGACGGTCAGGAACGCGGCTCCCTTGGAACGCTGCGCCCGCGCGCGTGCGCCCGCAGCCACGACACGCCGATCGACTGGACGCATCTGTCGCGCTTCACGATGAACGATAAGGCGCTGGAGCGGGAGGTGCTCGGCCTCTTCGCTGCGGAGGCGCCGCGCTATCTAGCGCGCATGCAGGCGACGGCCAGCCGCAAGGACTGGATCGAGGCCGCACACACGCTCAAGGGCTCGGCGCGCGCGGTCGGTGCTTGGGCCATTGCCGAGTGCGCCCAGGCCGCAGAGGCCCTCCAGCTCAGCGCCCAGCGCGAGTTCGCCGGCAGCGAGGCTGACGCGAGCACGACCCATGGCGCGCGCCAAGCCCTGGAGCGGCTTCACGACGCCGTTCGACGGACCTTGTCCTACATCGAGCAACTCGCGCCGGTCGACGCCCACGCCGCCACGTCCCACCCCATCTGAGCCGCCGGGCAGGGGTCGGCTACGCTTCGCCGCCAGCGCCTTTCACAGCACCCTCTTGAATGGCGGCGGCGAACGTCGGTAGGGTCGCGCCGGTCGTGAAGCGCGACCGGCGCACAGAAAGCCGCACCGATGGTCTTCAAGAAGCCTGCGCGCTGGCTGTTCCAGAAATACTGGCGATGGTCACGCGCCTTGACGCTCGGCGCACGCGCGATCGTTATCGATGCGGAGGAGCGCATCCTGCTCGTGCGCCATACATACACGGAGGGCTGGAACCTGCCCGGTGGCGGCGTCGAGTTTAGCGAGAGTGTCGAGGAGAGCCTCGCGCGCGAACTCGATGAAGAGGGCGGCGTAATCATGGAAGGCGCGCCGGAGCTTGTCGGAATCTACGACAATCGCGCGATTTTTCCCGGCGATCATGTCGCGGTGTACGTGGTTCGCCACTGGCGTCGCGATCGAATACCCGCACCCAATATGGAGATCGCGGAAACGGGCTTCTTTCATCCCGATGCCCTGCCGGACACCACCGTGCCCTCCGCTCGACGCCGCATCGAGGAAATGCTCGCTAGGCGAGCGACCGAAACCGCCAGGTGAGCCGCATCCTCAGGCGGCCAAAGCAAAACGCACGGAACACCCATCGGCATCCCGTGCGCTTTTGAATGCATATAGAGGCAAACGGCGCGCGCTCAGCGCGCGATCGATCAGCGCTTGCCGCCGCGGAACTGCGGCCGCCGCGGCGCGCCCGTCGGCGCTGGCGCGCGCGTATCCTTATGGCGGAAGTTGATGCGGCCCTTGGTGAGATCGTAGGGCGTCATCTCGACCGTCACGCGGTCGCCCGCAAGAATACGGATCCGGTTCTTTTTCATGCGTCCTGAGGTGTAGGCGATCACCTCATGCCCGTTCTCGAGCTGGACGCGGCAACGCGCGTCAGGCAGCACTTCGGCAACCACGCCCTCGAATTCGAGCACTTCTTCCTTCGCCATTCGTCAACCCTTCTCTACGGCCTCGCCAGGACGCGCGATATCGCCCGCGCCGGCACGGTCCTACTGCCACTTCCGAGGCCAAAGTAAAAGGGGGCGGGCTGAGCCCGCCCCCGATCCCCAGCGGGGTAATCTTCAGTCGACCCGAAGGTTCACGGCTGACGACTTGCCGTTGCGACCGCGCTCGATCTCGTACGAAATCTTCTGGCCTTCACGAAGATTGCTGAGACCCGCACGCTCGACGGCTGAGATGTGCACGAACACGTCGTTGCCACCCTCGTCGGGCTGGATAAAACCATAGCCCTTCTGAGAGTTGAACCATTTGACGGTGCCGGTAGCCATTCGTAGTTCTCCAAAGATGACTTGAGCCGCACGCGGAATTGCTGCGGCCATCAAAGCACGCATTGGAGTGTTAACCGATCTCAGCGAGCAAGCGCTGCCGTGTAGTAAGCACCAAGGCGAGTTCGACGCGCTGTATATGCGCTTTTTCTGACAATTAGGCAAGATGCCGCGTTGCTGAGCAGCACAATACCAACGATTGAGCAGATTCGGCGTCCCGGCGAGCGCCGCCGGGCCGTTATCACGTGCATCTGGCAACTATGCGCCGAGCCTCAATAAAACAGGCTCGAGACGCTTTCTTCACGTGCCGTTCTGTCGATCGCTTCGGCCAGCAGGGGCGCCAGCGAGAGGACTCGCATATTGGCTGCCGCCTTGACCGCCTCGGTAGGTTGGATCGTGTCGGTGATGACAAGCGACTTGATCCGCGAGTTGGTGATCTTGGATACCGCACCGCCCGACAGAACGCCATGCGTCAGATAGGCTACAACCTCCAGGGCACCCGCTTCGAGGAGTGCGTTGGCGGCGTTGATCAGAGTCCCGCCCGAATCGACAATGTCGTCGACCAGCAGACAAACCTTGCCGCGCACGTCGCCGATGACGTTCATGACCTCGGATTCGCCGGGGCGCTCACGGCGCTTGTCACAAATCGCGATCGGCACGTTGATGCGCTTCGCCAGCGCACGTGCGCGCACGACACCGCCGACGTCCGGCGATACGACCATGAGATTTGCAACGTCGTGCCGCTCGAGAATGTCGCGCGTCATGACGGGTGCCGCGAACAGGTTGTCCGTCGGAATGTCGAAGAAGCCCTGGATCTGCCCCGCGTGCAGATCGACCGTCATCACGCGGTCGACGCCGGCGCGCTCGATCAGGTTGGCGACGAGTTTTGCGGAGATCGGCGTGCGCGGGCCGGGCCTGCGGTCCTGGCGGGCATAGCCGAAGTAGGGCATCACGGCTGTGATCCGGCGCGCCATCGAACGCTTCAGCGCATCGACGAGGATCAGCAGCTCCATGAGGTTGTCGTTCGCAGGAAACGACGTGGATTGAATGACGTAGGCATCCTCGCCGCGCATATTCTCCTGGATCTCGACGAACACCTCCATGTCCGCGAAACGCCTGACAGCGCTGCGCGCGAGGGGCACCTTGAGGATCGACGAGATCGATTCGGCGAGGGGATGGTTCGAATTACCGGCAACGAGCTTGATCCGCGGCGGCTCATGACCACCGGCGTTTTGGCGCGCGTCAAAGGGCATGGCCCAATGCTCCTTGCTGGCTGCTGCACCGGGCTTCTAGCAGCCAGTCCGGATCATGTAAACGCCGCCACGGCGCTAGATGACAGATTCGTTGCTGATAGATTACAAGGGGTTCCTACGCTCGGCGCGCAAAACCTCACCAGCTCAACTTCGGGATGTCGTCCGTCCCTCGGGATTCAGCGCAGGCGTTTCGGCCGATAGACCTGCTGGGCCTCGTCCCACTCCAGTGCGCCGAGATCCTTCTCGCTGATGCGCACCTCGGCCGTCCGACGGCTCAGTTCCTCGTCGGCACGTGCCATTTGCTCCGAAACCTGCTGCGCAATGTGCCCAATGGCCTTGTAGGCGGCATAAAGCCCCGCGCCGACGACCATCAGTCCAACAAGCTGTGGCATATCCAGCCCTCCTTGCTCGGACTCTAGCACATTTAGAGGCCGAAACGTGACCATAGGGCGCGTGCTTCGAGCGCCGAAATCACATCGGCGGGAAGTGCCCCGCTCCATGTGAATTCCGCGGCGCCCGCAAGCGCATCAAGGTTCATGCTCGGCAACCGGCGAAAGCGGGACAGCAGGCCACCGCCGCCCATGGGGATAACACGCAGGCGCACCTTATCACCGTGCAGCTCGCGCATCCGCGTCCTCACGTCCGCAATGCCGTCGATGAGACCCATTTCGAGCGCTTTGCGCCCGGTCCAAAAGGCGCCCGAGAAAAGCTCGTCGTCAGCGCCTGTGAGACGCGCGCCGCGGCGTTCTTTGACGATGCCGATGAAAGACTCGTGGATGTCTTTCTGCAGCTCGCGCAGGCGCGCGATGTCCTCCGGCTTCTCGGGCCTAAAGGGATCGAGGATCGCCTTCGATGTGCCGGCGGTATAGACGCGACGGTCGATGCCGAGCTTCTCGATGGCCTTGTCGAAACCGAAGCCCGCCGACACGACACCGATCGACCCCACGATCGAGGATGGATCGGCGTAGATCTCGTCACCCGCGACCGCGAGGAAGTAGCCGCCCGAGGCCGCAACGTCCTCACAGAAGACGTAAACGCGCTTGTCGTTCTCTGCCGCGAGTTGGCGGATGCGCTTGTAAATCAGATGCGACTGCACGGGGCTGCCACCCGGCGAATTGATCAGCATCGCGACACTCGGCAGCTTCGATGCCTTGAAGGCCTTTTCGATCACACCCGCAGCAGTCGCGAGCGACAGGCCAGGCCGCAGCGGGGTCGCCATGCCGATCGGGCCGTTGAAGCGAATGACGGGAACGACGGGAGCCCGGGAGAAAAGTGAGAACACCTGAATGGACCTCAACAGTCGACGCGATCAGGCTGATGCCTGACAATCATTTCAAATATGGGCGTTGGAGCAAGGGCTTACAAGCCCGCGACCGCTGACGGTCAATCGCTGCGCCGCTTGAGTTTTTCCAAAGCGGCAAACGGATTGTCCTGGGCGGGCGCATCCGCCTCGTTCTTCCATTCGAATGTGGCGCCGTCACTGCGGGGAAAGCGATCGATCGTGCTCGCGAGTTCCTCGTAGACGATCCGGCCCACATCCAGACGACCCTCCTCGATAGGCTCCGGATCATCGGCGAGGCTATCGATGTCGGCGCCTGGGCCGTCACCCAGCAGCTCGGGCGGCCAATAGGCCACGTCGAGGCGCACACGATAGACGCGCTCGAGAGGCTCGAGCGAGACGACGCAGATCTGCTGCGCCGTCAACACTGCCTCGCCATGCAGCTCGAAGCGGCCGGATTCAAATGGCTTGATCGTGTAACGCGCCACAAGACGCTTGCACGCGTCGATATTGAGCGCCTCGGCCATCGCGGCGCGCGTCTCTTCCTTTGCCTCGCGCGTGACATCCAGCCCGGCATCCGGAATGGAGCGCGTCTCATGGACCCAATCGAGGATCGCGTTCATCATCACGCTCCTTCGCCGGCGAGGATCTCAGGGAAGACAACAGAACCGCCGACAAGAGGCGCACCGTCCTGCTCTTCCAGACGTGCGACAGCACGGCGCACATATTCGGCGAGTGCACGTGCACCGGCCGCATCAGTATCGGGTTCGCGCCAGATCTCTGCGGCCAATACGCTTGCGAGCGCACCACCCTCCGCATCTGCGACCATCGCGGCGCGATACGCGTTGCCACGCTCCAGCACCGCCACCGCCGCTTTCTTCACATGCCGCGGCACGCCCATATCGCCGATCCCGAGCCGGCGGCAGGCATCGTCCATATCGGCGACGAAGGCCTCGAGCATCGCGCGTCCGGTCTCCTGGCCCGCATCGCCCTCGCGTTCGAGGCGCGCGAGCACGAGTGCCACATGCAGTACGATCAACTCGAAGCGCCCGTGCACGGTGTCCGGCACGCCGTACTCGCGATAGAGCGGCTCGGAGCGCGCTTGTGCCACAATTGCCTCGTACAGGCTGACACCGGGACGCCTCGGCGCTCGCCGGGTCAGGGACGAGAAGTTCGGCCAGAAAGATCTTGCGCGCGAGGGGCTAAGGGACATCGCTTCAGAGGTCTCCCGTGACGCGGAGTGTAGCCAGCGAGGGCGTTTGAGCATACCCGGCCCGGCTTGGCCAGCCTCGGCATGCTCCGGAACATGTGGGTGCGCCCGGCGCGGCCACCTAACCGGGGAAACGGGGACGTCACGGCATTGCCAGTGTAGGGTGGCCGCGCTAGGCGGAGGTTAAGGGTGGCTCAACGGCGATTCGCCAGCACCATGGCGGCGTCCATGGGCACGTCCAGCAGGTGGGCAGCCGCTCGGGGGAGCATACAGGTATGACGAGCCAGCACGTGTCACGCCCTAAAGCCCGTTCGGGAATGCGGCTGCCGGTGATCGGTGTCCTCGTCACGGCCATCGCCGTCGTTTCCGGTGCCTGCTCGCCGACGACCCTGCGGCATGGCCATCACTTCCAGGAAAGCGACATCCAGCAGGTCCAGCCCGGCATGAGCCAGGACGCGGTTCGCCTAGCGCTCGGAACGCCGGACACGACCTCCACCATCTCCGGCGGCATGGCCTACTATTATATTTCCAGCACCACCCAGCAGATGGCCTTCATGAAGCCGACCGAGACCGATCGCAAGGTGCTCGCGGTCTACTTCAATCCCGTCGGCACGGTCGATCGCGTCGCGCAGTACGGGCGCAAGGACGGCAAGATCTTCGACTACGTGAAGCGCGAGACACCGAGCCACTCCCGCGACTCGGGCCTCATCGGACAGATCCTGCGCGGTCTCGGCCCCATCAATCCGCTCGGCAATTATTGATCATCGAACGGCCCAGAGCAGGCCGAGACCTGCCAGCATGATCACATTCAGCAGGCTCGACAGGTTGACGTCGCCGGGCGACTTCACACGCACGATGCGCACCTCGGGCACGCTTGAACGTTCGTAGGCCTCGCGCGGCTCACGCGACGTTACCCAGCGCCAGAGCCACCCACCGACGGGCCGCACGCGCAGCGCCATTTCGAGCGGCGCACGCCGCCATCCATACTTGAAGGCAAACACCAGGAAGACAATCACCAGGATCTGCAGAAGCGTCGACACCCATCCGCCGACGAGCAGCCACGCGATGGACCAGATCCAGCTCGCCAGCGCCGCCAGCAACCAGCCGATCCAGCTCACGATTTCCACGTGTCGATCTCCCCCGCCGGCCGCACCACACCCGCCAGTCCCGGAAAAAGCGGGCCGAATGCTTAGTGACGCGCGGCCCGGAATGCGTATATTCCGCGCAGACCGATAGACCCTGACTTAGCGAAATCCGTGGCCATGCCTCAGTCGACTGCCAAAAGGTCGTCCAACGACGCTGCGAGCGCGCCCATGCGCGCACTCGATCCGCGCCGCTCGTTCCAGGACCTGATCCTTACTCTCCAGCAGTTCTGGGGCGCGCAAGGCTGCGTTGTATTGCAGCCCTACGACATGGAAGTCGGCGCCGGCACATTCCATCCCGCAACGACACTGCGCGCACTCGGGCCGAAGTCGTGGAATGCCGCCTACGTGCAGCCCTCGCGCCGGCCCAAGGATGGCCGCTACGGCGAAAATCCGAACCGGATGCAGCACTACTATCAGTTCCAGGTGATCATGAAGCCGTCACCGCCGGACATCCTGGATCTGTACCTCAAGAGCCTCGACGCGATCGGCATCGACACGTCCGTAAACGACATCCGCTTTGTCGAGGACGACTGGGAGAGCCCGACACTCGGCGCCTGGGGGCTCGGCTGGGAAGTGTGGTGCAATGGCATGGAAGTGACGCAGTTCACGTACTTCCAGCAGGTCGGCGGCTTCGACTGCAATCCCGTCTCGGGCGAGATCACCTACGGTCTCGAACGCCTCGCTATGTACGTGCAGGGCGTCGATCGCGTGTACGATTTGAACTTCAACGGCCGCGACGACGAGCGCAAGCTCACGTACGGCGACATCTTCCTGCAGGCCGAGCAGGAGTATTCGCGCTTCAACTTCGAGTACGCCGACACGGATCTTCTGCTCCGCCATTTCCGGGATGCGGAAGCGGAGTGCCAGTCGCTGCTGCAGAAGGGTGCGCCGAAGGATGGCGGACATCATCTGATGGCGCTACCGGCCTATGACCAATGCATCAAGGCCTCGCACGTCTTCAATCTGCTCGATGCGCGCGGCGTGATCTCGGTCACCGAGCGCCAGAGCTACATTCTGCGCGTGCGCGAGCTGGCCAAAGCCTGCTGCGGCGCATGGCTCGAGACCGCGGGAGGCAGCGCATGAGGACGATCAAGGCGCGGCAGGCGGCACGAAAAGAGAAGGACGCCAAGGCCAAGCAGCAGCGCGCGAATGTTTCGAAGAACGCGCCGCTGTGGATGCGCGTGTTCTCGACGGTGAGCATGCTCGGCATTTTGAGCCTCGCGGTCATGGGCGCCTGGTTGGGCTTCAACGCGGGCGGCCTGGGTGCTGGCTTTGCCGGACTGGTCGGCGGCGGCGCGCTCGGCTGGTTCGTCAGCTACGTCATCGGCAACATGCTGAGAGAAATGCTGCCGCTGATCCGCGTGCTGGTCGTGCTCGGCATTATCGGCGCGACGATCTACGTTCTGCACCTCCTCGGCGTGCAGCTCGGCATCAATCCGCAGTGACGCAAAGCCATGTCTGAACTTCTGCTCGAGCTGTTCTCCGAAGAAATTCCGGCACGCATGCAGGTGCGTGCGGCCGAGGACTTGAAGCGTCTCGTCCTCGAAGGTTTTGCCGCGACGGGGCTGACCGTCGGCGACGCCATGTGCTTCTCGACGCCGCGGCGCCTGACGCTCGTCGTGAAGGGCGTGGCAGCGCAATCGCCAGCCATCTCCGAAGAGCGCAAAGGGCCGCGCGTCGGCGCACCGGAGCAGGCACTCGCAGGCTTCCTCAAGTCGGCAGGCCTCGCCTCGATCGGCGAGGCGACCGTCGTCAACGATCAGAAGAAGGGCGACTTCTACGTCGCGAAGATCGAGAAGGCAGGGCGCCCCGCGGCAGAGATCATCGCCGAGGTCGTACCGGGCGTGCTCGGAAAATTCCCGTGGCCGAAGTCCCAGCGCTGGGGCAGCCGGCCGGAGACGTGGGTGCGTCCGCTGCACGGCATCCTCTGCTTGCTCGGCGGCAAGATCGTGCCGTTTGCATGGGCGGGCGTCGAAGCCTCGAACACGACGCGCGGCCATCGCTTCCATGGCAACGAACCCTTCAAGGTCACGAGCTTCGAGGACTACGGCACGAAGCTGCGTGAGGCGAAAGTTCTGCTGCCCGCACCCGAGCGCGCGGAAATGATCCGCGAGCAGGCGGAAGCACTCGCGAAAAAGCACAAGCTCGAACTCGTGCAGGACGACGCGCTACTCGCCGAGAACGCCGGCCTCACGGAATGGCCGACCGTGCTCATGGGTCACTTCGACGAAGCCTTTCTCGAAGTGCCGGCAGAATGCCTGATCACATCCATGAAGGCGCATCAGAAGTGCTTCTCGCTGCGCGATCCCAAGACGGGCAAGCTCGCGAACCGCTTTCTCGCCGTGTCGAACCTCATTGCGGCGGACGGCGGCAAGCAGATCGTCGAGGGCAACGAGAAGGTCATTCGCGCGCGGCTCAGCGATGCCCGTTTCTTCTGGGAGCAGGATCTCAAGCGTCCGCTCGACGAGATGGCGCTCGCGCTCGAAGGCATCACGTTCCACGAGAAGCTCGGCAGCCAGAAGGATCGCGTCGAGCGCATTGCGGAGCTGGCGTTCCAGATCGCCGGTGCGGTCGATGCGGTGCCCGAGGATGCGCGCCGCGCGGCGCAGCAGTGCAAGGCCGATCTCGTCTCGGGCATGGTCGGTGAGTTCCCCGAATTGCAGGGCCTCATGGGGCGCTACTACGCGGAGAAGGCGGGCACGAAGCCCGAAATCGCGCGCGCCATCGAGCTGCACTATAAGCCCAAGGGGCCATCGGACACGGTGCCGCTGGCGTCGGAAGGCGATGCGGCAGCGATCGCCGTCGCGCTCGCCGACAAGCTCGACACACTGAATGGTTTTTGGCGGATAAGCGAAAAGCCGACCGGTTCCGGTGATCCGTATCAGCTTAGAAGAGCTGCGCTCGGGGTCATCCGCATCGTCCTAGAGAACGACCTGCGACTTGCGCTGGTGCCAACGATGCAGGCTGCGATCGAGCTTATCGACAAGTCGATCAAGGCCAACGCCGTCGGAATGGTTGTTTGGAGCGGCCGGAAAGTTCACCAAGAGGTGGTCGAGCTCCTCTCCTTCTTCGCCGACCGGCTGAAGGTCCACCTTCGCGAGAAGGGTGCGCGGCATGATCTGATCGATGCCGTGTTCGCGCTCGGCGGGCAGGACGACCTCGCGCTGATCGTGAAGCGCGTCGAGGCGCTCGATGCCTTCCTCAAGACGGACGACGGCGCGAACCTGCTCGCGGGCGTGAAGCGCGCGTCGAACATCCTCACCATCGAGGAGAAGAAGGACAAGACGAGCTACACCGCTGACTACGATTTCAAACGCCTCGAAGCCAAGACGGAGATCGCGCTCGCCGCTGCCATCGAGAGCGTGAAGCAGGACACGGTCGCCGCGATCAACGTCGAGAACTTCACCGGCGCCATGAACGCACTCGCTGATCTGCGCAAACCCGTCGATGATTTCTTCGATCAGGTCACGGTCAACGCCGACAATCCGGACTTGCGCAAGAACCGCCTGCATCTGCTCTCGCAGATCCGCGCCGCCACCCTGGGCGTCGCCGACTTCTCCAAGATCGCGGGATAGAGCCGCTCCGTAGCCAACAAGACCCGACGGAGCGGCAATGCTTGCGATCTTCATGCTCGTCGCGCCGGTGTTCGCGCTGATAGCCATCGGCTGGTGCGCGAACCGCGTGCGCTACATTCCCGACGAAGCCGGCCCGCTGCTCAGCCAGTTCGCCTTCAAGATCCTCATTCCCGCGCTGCTTTTCCGCGCCATGGCGACCATGGCACCGCCCGCGCAATCGCCATGGCTGCTTGCGGGCGCCTATTCCGCTGGCGTCGTGATCATCTGGATCGCAGCAAGCGTCGCAACGATCCTGCTGCTGCGGCGACACGCTGCCGATGCGCCAGCCGTTGCCTTTGCCTGCGTGTTCGGGAACGGCCTCCTGCTCGGCATTCCGGTCATCCTCTCTGCCTTCGGACCTGAGGCCGCAACGCCGGTCGCGATCCTGCTCATCTGCGATACGATGATACTGTGGATGCTCGGAACGCTGCACATGGAGCTGACGCTGCGTGGCCTGAGCGGATCGCTCGGTCAGCTTTCGAGCACCGCGCTCGATCTGCTGCGCAACCCGATCATCGCCCCCGTGATCCTCGGCACGCTCTGGCGCTGGACCGGCTTCGCCTTGCCCGAGGTACTCGACAAGCTGCTCGTTCTGATCGGAAGTGCCGCCATCCCGGTCTCGCTGACCGCACTTGGGATGACGCTCGCGCGCTACAAGCTCGCAGGCCAGACGCCGACGCTCCTGCTCATCGTCGCGCTCAAGCTACTGGTCTTTCCTGCCGTGACGCTCTGGCTGGGCCTGCAGGTATTCGGCCTGACGCCACTTTGGGCCGGCGCGCTCGCTGTCTTCACGTGCATGCCGGTTGGCGCCAACGCTTTCATCTTCGCGTCGCGCTATGATCGCGCTGTCGGCTCAGTATCGGCAGCGGTGGCCGTCAGCGTTGTGCTGTCGGTGCTCACCGTGACGGCGACACTCGCGATCCTGCAGGGATTGGGATTGCCGGTGAAGGTGTGATTTACGCCGCCAGCGCGTGCGGGCGGCTGGCGATGCGCACGGGCACGAGCTCGGCGCGGGGGAGCGCCGGCATCGTCATGATGGACGACAACTCGCGGCGCAGATTCTCGAGCGAGAAATCGAGCGAGTCGAGTTCGCGACGGATAGCCTGCTGACCGCGCTCGACAGCGATGGCACGTTCTGTTCCGGCGCTGACGAGACGAGAAACAGCCTGCCATTGCTCGGTAGCCGACCGGCGCGTCGCCGCAGGCACCACATCCACGACCTGCGGGCCTACCGCAGTAGCACTGCGGACGGTAGCGGGAGCCGGCTTCGCAGCTTCGACCTTGGAATGCCGCTGAGCGGGCTTTTGACCTACGCTCTTGAGGGCCCGCTGGCGGCGAACCTCATCGAGCTGGATCGGCGTGACCAGCAATGCGAGCACGAGCGCCCATGCCACGAGGTCCGCGATCGGCACGCCAAGGTGCGTCGCAGTCATCCCCAGGACTAGGCCGGTCTCCAGCATTTCGCCGATCTCCGCGGCAATTCCAATTTGCCGCTATTTTTGCATGTATAATTGGAGCATTACTTACGTTTATTAATAGATGATTAAAACTCGCGACCATTCTGCGGCACACATTTCATATTGCCAGCAACGCATTGAAAAATATGCGCATTTCCGATCCGATAAAAGATCGGGGCCTGCGCGGCATTTGCCGGCAGGCCCTCAGAAATTAACTCATCCCGGTTGATACCGAAAAGGCTCAGGCCTTCTTCGGCGGCACGCGGCCATCACGCGTGTAGGGATACATGTGCGTGATGTCGGCGCCCGACCAGTCCTTCTCGAACTTGTTCCACACATCCACAACCGACGACGCGACCTGGCTCGGGATCTCGCTCTTCTTGGCGCTCTCGAGATAGAGGCGGACGTCCTTCGCCTGCAATGCCGCTGTGAAGCCGGCGTCGTAGGCCTCGTTCATGATCCGGCGCGGGAACTTGTCGTCGGTCGCCGTATTGCGCCCGGTCGAGACGTTGACCACCTCGAGGATCTTGGCCATCGGGACGCCCTGTTTCACGCCGAAGGCGATGGCCTCGCAGCTCGCGGCCTGCGCGACGCCCGAGAGGAAGTTGTTGAGCAGCTTCACGGCCTGCCCCTGTCCCGGACGCGGGCCGATGTGGAAGGGCTTGCCCATGTGCGCCATGAGCGGCTTTACGCGCTCGTAGTGCTCCTCAGGGCAGGCCAGCATGACCGAGAGCGTTGCCTTGTCAGCACCCGCAATGCCGCCCGAAACCGGCGCGTCGATGTATTGGACGCCAGCGGCGGCGAGGACCGCGGCCGCTTCCTCTGCAGCGGCAATGCCGATGGTCGAGGTGTCGATCACCGTCTTGGCCTTGCGGTTCGGCGCAGCGGCGATTTCCTTGGCGACGAGAACGCTGATCTTTCCGTCGGGCAGCGAGAGGATGATGGTTTCGGCAGCGGCGGCAACTTCGGCGTTCGACTTGGCAATCTTGCTGCCTTCGGGGGCACGCGCGGTGCTGCCGGCATCGGCAACGACGAGGGAGTATCCGGCATTGGCCAGATGCTTCGCCATGCGATGCCCAATGCTGCCGACACCGATCCAGCCAAT
>JAEYPL010000332.1 GCA_023410905.1 Pseudomonadota bacterium | reverse complement strand
GCCTAGGCGCGTCGCGGCTGCTCCGGCTGCCTCGGCGATCGAGGCGCCGCCGCTCGCGGTTGCTCCGCCAGCTCCGGCACCGCGCGTAGAAGCAGAGCCGAGGCGCCCTGTGCCGACGCAGAAGCAGGCTGCACGGACGCCACCGCCAGCGGCTGCGGTGGCGACATCGACACCCGGTGCAACGGCAGCCGGCTATGTGGCGGTCCTGGCCTCCCGGCAAACGCATATGGATGCGCTGAAGTCTCTGGCCGATATCCAGCAGAGATACGCTGGCGTTCTTCAGGGGCGTGCTGCCGATGTCCGCGAGGCCAATCTCGGCGAGAAGGGTGTCTGGTTCAGGGCTGTCGTCGGTCCGCCCGGCTCTCGTCAGGCAGCGACCACGGTCTGCAGCGAGCTCAAGTCACAGGGCTACGGCTCCTGCTGGGTCGCGCCTTACTAGTCGAGTGTCGCGGCGAAAGCACCAGGCCCTTTCCGCGCGCCTCTACAAGTCATAAAAGACGGGGTTCGGGGGTGTCCGTCGTGTCGACGACACGCGCCTTCCGCACGATGCGGGTTACAGGGCCGCAGCCCTGTTCGCACCGCAGGTGCGATCCTCCGTTAAGGAGTTCTCATGCCGAGCGCGTTCATCACCGGCCTTGCTGGGCCGACACTGCTCGAAGCCGAGCGATCGTTTCTCGCGTCGACGCGTCCCGCCGGCGTGATCCTCTTTGCGCGCAACTGCGTCGCGCATGAGCAGATCAAGCGCCTCGTCGACGATGCCCTGAATGCCATCGGCAGCGCTGACACGTTGGTCCTGATCGATCAGGAGGGTGGCCGCGTGCAGCGCCTCCGCCCGCCGCTCGGCCGTGCGCTGCCTCCGGCTGCCGCGTTCGGTGCGCTCTACGCCAGCGACCCTGCCGAGGCCGGCCGCCTCGCTTTTCTCGTGAGCCGCCAGAACGCTGAAGATCTCCGCGCGCTCGGTATCAACACGAACTGCGCACCCGTGCTCGATGTGCCGGTCCCGGGCGCACACGATGTCATCGGCAACCGCGCTTACGGCGCGACCGTGCAGCAGGTTGTGGCGCTCGGTGCGGAGGTTGCGGCGGGGCTGACGGCGGGCGGCGTGCTGCCCGTGATCAAGCACATTCCCGGTCATGGTCGTGCAGGTGCCGACAGCCATCATGATCTGCCGGTGGTGGACACGCCGCGCGCTACGCTCGAGGAAACGGACTTTGCGGCGTTCCACGCCCTGGCACATCTGCCCGCTGCCATGACGGCGCATGTGCTGTTCACGGATATCGACCGGGAGCATCCGGCGAGCACGTCGCCGTCCATCACCCGCGACGTCATCCGCAGCACCATCGGCTTCGGCGGCCTGCTCATGAGCGACGACGTCAGCATGAAAGCGCTCGGCGGACCGCTCAGCGAGCGAGCCAGGGCCGTGCTGGCCGCCGGCTCGGATCTGGTGCTCCATTGCAATGGCATCATGAGCGAGATGGAAGACATCGCAACGGAAAGTCCCGTTATTTCAGGGTGTTCGCGGACGCGTCTCGCCACCGCCCTGGCCGTTCTGCAACATCGTGAGCCCTTCGAGCCACAACTCGCCGAGGCCGCGATTTCGCGCGCGCTGTCCGTCACCGCATGAATCAGCTAATGCTCCCTGTGGATAAGGGCTGGATAACCCAGCTTGCCCGCGAGGGTGTCAAACGACGGCCATGATGGACGGCGGCACGGGCGAAGCGAGTGCAAGCCCCGAGGAATGGGGCGATCCGGAGCGCGGGGAAACGCCTGCGCCCGAGGAAGCCTTCGTTGTCGATCTCGAAGGCTTCGAGGGGCCGCTGGACCTGCTGCTGGCCCTGGCCCGGACGCAGAAAGTCGATCTCGCGCGCATCTCGATCAATACGCTCGTCACCCAGTACCTCGATTACATCCGCGAGGCGCAGAAGCTGCGGCTCGAACTCGCGGCCGACTATCTGGTGATGGCGGCATGGCTCGCCTTCCTGAAATCGCGCCTGCTCATTCCGCGCGAGCAAACGGCGGACGATGGCCCATCCGGGGAGGAACTCGCCGCGCGCCTCGCGTTCCGTCTCATGCGGCTCGAAGCCATGCGCAATGCCGCCGCGCAGCTTCTGACGCGCAAGCGCCTCGATCGCGATATCTTCCCGCGCGGTATGCCGGAAGGCGTGAGGACTATCCGCACGCGCGAGCATTCGGCCGAGATTTACGACCTGCTCAAGGCCTATGCCGAGCAGCGCACGCGCACGACCGTCCGTCGCGCGCACGTCGTGAAGAAGCGCACCGTGTGGTCGATCAAGGATGCACGCCAGCGCCTGGAAACATTGGTCGGGCGCGCTGCCGGATCATGGGTACAGCTCGATTTCTTTCTCGAGCAGTTTCTCCCGGCGCCGGAGCTTGGCCGCACAGCGCTCGCGAGTTCGTTCGGCGCGACGCTGGAAATGGCGCGCGAAGGTCATATCGAGATCCGTCAGGCCGGCCCATTTGCGCCGCTCTACATCAGGCGCAAGGAAGCGGGCGCCGCGTGGGAGCGCGTGAGTACCGGCTGAACTGAATAGACTGCGAAGACGTATTGCTGCGAGACACAGGTTCCTGTGAGGGATGGGGGCGAGACATGGTTCCACCCAAGCTGAGTGTCGCATCGGATAGTGAGATGACGAGTAACGAGAAACGAGAGCAAGGGCCTGACGCCGGCGACATGCGCCCGTCCGCATCGGAGCGCACGGGGCCGCCATTGCGCCCGCTGCCGGCGAATATCTCCGCTCTGCCATCGGCCGACCGGCGCGAGAAGCTGCGCGTCCTCGAAGCGCTGCTGTTCGCGGCTTCGGAGCCGCTCGACGTACGCCATCTCGCCAGCCACCTCGCCGAGGGCGACGACGTCAATGCGCTGCTCACCGAGCTGCAGGGCTTCTACGCTTCGCGCGGCATCAATCTCGTGCGCGTCGCCGGCAAGTGGGCCTTCCGAACAGCTGACGATCTCTCGTTCCTGCTCGAGAAGCACGCGAAGGAAGAGCGCAAGCTCTCCAAGGCCGCGCTGGAGACGCTCGCCATCATCGCCTACCACCAGCCCGTCACGCGCGCCGAGATCGAGGAGATCCGCGGCGTGCAAACCTCCAAGGGCACGCTCGACGTTCTTCTGGAAACGGGCTGGGTGCGTCCGCGTGGCCGCCGCCGTGCGCCGGGCAAGCCCATCACGTACGGCACGACAGAGACCTTCCTCGATCACTTCAATCTCGACACAGTCAAGGATCTGCCGGGACTGCAGGAGCTCAAGGGTGCGGGGCTTCTC
>JAEYPL010000326.1 GCA_023410905.1 Pseudomonadota bacterium | reverse complement strand
GAGAAGCCCCGTCACGATCGTGCCCTTTGCCGCGTTCGTGCGGATCGTATGGATGGCCATGTCGGCGTCGCGCGGATCGTGGCCCTCGCCGATCTTGTAGAGCATGAGCTGCGAACCGTCGTGCAGCTCGACGGCCGTCGAGGTGCCCTCGTCGTACTCCGCCGTGATCTCCTCCTTCGGCTCGACATAGTCGAGCTTGTTCTCGGAGGCCATATTGTGCATTCGCACGTACTCGTAGCTCTTGGTCGATGCGGGATGATTGTTGAAGGTCACGCACGGGCTGATGACGTCGATGAAGGCAAAGCCCTTGTAGCTGATCGCCGCCTGGATGAGCGGCAGGAGCTGGCGCTTGTCGCCGGAGAACGAGCGCGCGACGAAGCCCGCACCGAGCTGAATGGCCATCTGACAGAGGTCGATCGCGTCGAAGGGATTGGCCTCGCCCTTCTTGGAGGGTGAGTTCTTGTCGTTGGTCGCGGAGAACTGGCCCTTCGTCAGGCCGTAGCAGCCGTTGTTCATGACCATGTACGTCATGTTCAGTCGGCGGCGCACGGCATGACAGAACTGGCCGAGGCCGATGGAGGCCGTGTCGCCGTCACCGGAAACGCCGATGTAATAGAGATCGCGGTTCGCCATGTTGGCGCCGGTCGTGACGGACGGCATGCGCCCGTGCACCGAGTTGAAGCCATGGCTGCGCGAGAGGAAGTACGTCGGTGCTTTGGATGAGCAGCCGATGCCGGAGATCTTCGCGATACGGTGCGCGGGAAGATCCATTTCGTAGCAGGCTTCGATGATCGCGGCGGTGATCGAGTCGTGCCCGCAGCCGGCGCAGAGCGTCGACATGGAGCCTTCGTAATCGCGACGCGTGAGGCCCAGCGCATTGCGCGGAAGAGCAGGATGGTGGGCAGAGGGTTTGGCGATGTAGCTCATGGGTCTGGTTCCTGCTACTCGGCGGCCGCAGCTTTTTCGGGATGGAGATGCGCGAGCGCGGCCTTGCGCACGAAGGCGGCCGTAGTCGGCATTCCGTCGTAGCTCAGCATGGCGATGAGCTTGTTGGCGGGAATGTTGGCTTCGGTGATGAGCAGCGAGCGCATCTGCGCGTCGCGGTTCTGTTCGAGCACGAAGATCTGATCGTGCGCATCGCAGAAGGCCTTCACATCCTCGTTGAAGGGGAAGGCTCTGAGGCGCATGGCGTTCAGGCGAACACCCGCGCGCTCCAACTCATCGAGGCCTTCGAGCACCGCGGGACGCGTGGCGCCGAAGTAGATGATGCCGGCCTTGCTGTTTTTGTCGCGGATGTCGATCTCGGGCTTCGGCACCACCGTCGCGGCGGTATCGAACTTGCGCCGGATGCGATCGATGACGCGCTGGTGAATGCGGCCATCCTCGGTGTAGCGGGCGTATTCGTCGTGGCTCGTGCCGCGCGTGAAGAACGAACCCATGGAGGGATGCGTGCCCGGCAGCGTGCGATAGGGGATCGCGTCGCCATCGACATCGAGATAGCGCCCCCAGGGCTTGCCCTTGACCGTCTTGAAGGCTTCGAGCTGCTCGGCGGAGAGCACCTTGCCGCGGCTCTGCTCTTTACTGTCGTCCCAGGTGAAGGGATCGGTCATCCAGTCGTTCATGCCGATGTCGAGGTCGGACATCACCATGATGGGCGTCTGCAGCAGCTCCGCGAGTTCGAACGCCTCGGCTCCCATGTCGAAGACTTCGGTCGGGTCCGATGGGAACAGCAACACGTGCTTCGTGTCGCCGTGACTCGCGTACGCGCACGAGATGATGTCGGGCTGGCCGGTGCGCGTCGGCATTCCCGTGGAGGGGCCACCGCGCTGGATGTTGAAGAGCACAACGGGCACTTCGGCGAAGTAGGCGAGGCCGAGGAATTCGCTCATGAGCGAGATACCTGGGCCGGAGGTTGCCGTGAATGAGCGCGCCCCATTCCAGCCCCCGCCGATGGCGACGCCGATTGCTGCAAGCTCGTCCTCGGCCTGGACGATGCTGTAGAGGCGCTTGCCTTCCTTCGTCACGCGCAGGCGCCGCGCGTACTTCTCGTAGGCTTCCGGCAGCGAGGTCGATGGCGTGATCGGATACCACGCGCAGACCGTCGCGCCGCCATACACGGCCGCGAGACCGCCGGCGTCGTTGCCCGTCACCATGATCTTGCCTTTCGCGACCTCGGCGGCGCGGGCATGGATCGCGAGTGGGCAGGAAAAATGCTCGCGCGCATAATCGCGCCCGAGCTGCACGGCCTGCAGGTTGGCCGTCATGAGCTTCTCTTTGCCCTTGAGCTGATCGGAGATCACGCCCTTCAGCGCTTCCATGTCCATGGAGAGCAGCTCGACGAGTGCGCCCACGTAGACCATGTTCTTGAAGAGCTGGCGCTGGCGCGCGTCCGTCCATTGCTTGGCGCAGATTTGCGCAATTGGGATCGGCAGCAGCGTGATGTCGTCGCGCGGCCAGATGCGCGGCATGGAGCTGTCGTAGAGCAGCCAGCCGCCCGGCACGACCTCGGCCAGATCCTCGGCGTAGGTCTGCGGGTTCATGGCGACCATGAAGTCGATGCCGTCGCGCCGTGCGAGATAGCCCGCCTCGGAGACACGCACCTCGTACCAGGTCGGCAGTCCTTGGATATTCGAGGGGAAGATGTTCTTCGGGCTGACCGGAATGCCCATCCGGAAAAGCGTCTTCGCGACCATCGTGTTCGCGGACGCGGAGCCCGAGCCGTTGACGGTGGCAAATTTGATGACGAAATCGTTGATCCCGCTCATGGCGTCGTCGTTGTCCTCATTCCAGTCGGGCGCCCGCCGCGATTTTCTTTCGTCAGGTGCGGACGGGCCCTTCCTCCCATGATGGGTGGCTGATCAGGCAGCGATATATGCATTGTGATGGGACAGGCACGCCGAGGCGGCCTGCGCTTCCGCGTACGCGAATTTCTGCATGTCCCAGGCGCCGGTCGGACAGCGTTCCGCACAGAGTCCACAGTGCAGACAGACATCCTCGTCCTTGGCCATGATGCGCCCGGTCTTCAGCGGGCCGGACACATAGATGTCCTGTGATTTGTTGAGCGCGGGAACACGCAGCTCCATGCGCAGATCGGCCTCGTCGTCGTTGTCGGTGAAGTTGATGCAGTCGACGGGGCAGATGTCCATGCAGGCATCGCACTCGATGCAGAGATTGTCCGTGAAGACCGTCTGCACATCACAGTTCAGGCAACGCTCGACCTCACGCGCGGCGATCTTGTCGTCGAAGCCGAGCTCCACCTCGAGCTTGAGGTTCTTGAGCGAGGCTTCGAGCGCGGCGTGCGGCACGGCTTGGCGCTTCTGCGGATCGTAGTTGTTCGAATACGACCACTCGTGAATGCCCATCTTCTGGCTGACGAGCGTGTGGCCGGGCTTGGGCCGTTCGACGAGGCTCTTGCCGTGGCAATAGGCATCGATCGAGATCGCGGCCTGATGACCGTGCGAGACGGCCCAGATGATGTTCTCGGGGCCCCAGGCGGCATCGCCGCCGAAGAATACGCCGGGGATCGAGCTCATGAACGTCTTGCGGTCGACGGCAGGCTGGCCCCACTCGTTGAACGTCATGCCGATGTCGCGCTCGATCCAGGGGAAGGCATTGTCCTGGCCGATGGCCATCAGCACATCGTCGCATTCGATGGTGACGAGTTCGCCCGAGGCTTCGAGCTTGGGGCGACCTTTGGCGTCGACGCCTGTCTCGACCATCTTCTCGAAGGTCACGCCGGCGAGCTTGCCGTCCTTCACGACGAAGGCCTTGGGCGAATGATTGTCGAGGATCGGGATACCTTCGTGGAGGGCGTCCTTGATCTCCCAGTCCGAGGCTTTCATGACCTTGCGCGGCGAGCGCACGGTGACCGTCACCGCTTCGGCGCCGAGGCGCAGCGCCGTGCGGCAGCAGTCCATGGCCGTGTTACCGCCGCCGATGACGACGACGCGGCGGCCGACCTTCTCGACATGCCCGAAGGCGACGGACGTCAGCCAATCGATGCCGATATGGATGTTGGCGGCGGCTTCCTTAAGGCCAGCGAGTTCGAGATCCTTGCCCTTGGGCGCGCCGGTGCCGACGAAGATGGCGTCGTAGCCCTCGCCGAGCAGCTTCTTCATGCTCTTGATCTCGGCGCCGAAGTTGGCCTTTACGCCGAAGTCGAGAATGCGGCCCACTTCCTCATCGAGCACGCTCGCGGGAAGGCGGAACGAGGGAATGTTCGTGCGCATGAGCCCGCCGGGGACGGGATCGCGCTCGAACAGCGTGACGTCGTAGCCGAGCGGCATGAGATCGCGCGCGACGGCGAGCGAAGCTGGACCCGCGCCGATGAGCGCAATGCGCTTGCCGTTTTTCGCGGCCGGAATTTCAGGAAGGTAGCCGTCGATCTCGCCCTTGTAGTCGGCGGCGACGCGCTTCAGGCGGCAGATGGCGACCGGCTCGGCATTCTTCTTCGAGGGGTCCTTCGCATTGCCCTCATCGCCGACCTGAATGCGACCGCGCCGGCAGGCGGGCTCGCATGGGCGATCGCAGACTCGGCCGAGGATGCCGGGGAAGACGTTCGACTCCCAGTTCAGCATATAGGCCGCTGAATAGCGGCCTTGTGCGATGAGACGAATGTATTCGGGGACGGGTGTGTGCGTCGGACATGCCCATTGGCAATCGACGACTTTGTGGAAGTACTGCGGATCGTTGATGTCGGTTGGAGGTGTACGACCACGCTTGCGTGCGCGGGCCGCGATTTCACTCGCCTGCATCTGGCCTTTATCCCTGGCTCGTTCCTCTGCCGGGGGTCATCCTTGCCGAGCATCACCGCGGGTTGAGATTGCACCCGCCGAACCCGTCGCAAGAATTTTGCCCCAGCCCTAGCCGCGGTCCCGTTCGCAGCGGGGCCTGCAACTTAGACTCTCTATAGCTGCTGAGAGCACTATTGGCCACTGAGCTTCACGCATTGCTGATGGGAATGATTTACGCACAATGCAGAACGGCCCCACCTAGACTTAAGGCGGGGCCGTCATGACTCAGGCAAAACTGGAGCGGAATGCGCTGCAGCGCACAAAACCTCAGAAGAGACCTTCGAACTTCTTCTTGAAGCGCGAGACGCGGCCGCCGCGGTCCATGAGCGTCTGGTTGCCGCCCGTCCAGGCGGGATGCGTGCTCGGATCGATGTCGAGCTGCAGCGTGTCGCCTTCCTTACCGTACGTCGAGTACGTCTGGTACGTCGTGCCGTTCGGCAGGGCCACCGTGATGAGGTGGTAGTCGGGGTGGAAGTCCTCGATATTCTTCATGGCAGTTCTCGCGGGCCAAAGCAGGAAAGCCGGAACATCGGCGCGGCAGGGCCGGGGCGTGTTGGCGATCTGGGTGAAAAGCTGGGCGCTCTATACATAATGTAACGCCGTCGGGCAAGTCGGGCCTCGCCGGACCTGCCGGAGGTCGCAAAAATGATCTCGCGTCGGATTATCGGCGGCTCGGGCGTCGGGAAAGGCTGGTTTCAGTCGTTCTCCTTGCGTCGCATGGCGAGGACGCGCTCGACATGGGCGAGGTCGTCGTCGATGAGCGGGGCATATCTCTCGCGCAGCCGATAGAACTCCTGCTGGACGGCGGCCAGCTCACGGTCCGTCATGTGGTCGAGGTTTACGAAGCCGGTTCGGGCGCCCTCGACGGCCCGAATGAGCTCGTCGAGCTTCAGGCCCATGAGGCGCGCCTCCCGGTTCTGGGTGTTCTGGATCAGGAACACGATCAGGAACGTGACGATCGTCGTCCCCGTATTGATGACGAGCTGCCAGGTGTCCGAGTAGGCGAAGTAAGGCCCGGTTACGGCCCACACGACGATCGCGACGAGCGCGAGCATGAAGGCCCAATGTGTGCCGACCGCGTGCGCCGTGCGCTCGGCCAGTGCGCGGAAAGTGTTCTGCATGGCGGATCTCCTTCGGCTTGACTTTCAGAATGTTGCCTGGACGAACGTGCGTGGAGGCGAGCCATGCATGGAGTGCGATTGACCGCACTGGTCTTTTTGCTACGGTCCGCCGGAAAAGGACCCTTCAATGACCGACACTGAAAGCCGGATCTCCCCTTTCGATGCCGAGAAGGGACGACCGAATGTCGAAGGCGATTTCCTCAGGGAGGAGGTCCGCCTTGCCAATCGTAATTCCGGAATGTTGCTAGAAGCGCTACGCCACGACGTAACGCCGGTTGGGCTGCACTATCTGCTCAATCACTTCGATGTGCCGTACGTTCCATCTGCGACAAACTGGACGCTGAGCGTCACCGGTCGCGTGCGCACGCCGCTGAAGCTGACGTTGGCCGAGATCCAGGCCCTGCCCGCGAAGACCTTGCGCGTGACGCTCGAATGCGCCGGCAACGGCCGCGCGAACATCGGACTGCGCCGCCAGAGCATGCCGTGGATGTACGAGGCGGTCGGCACTTCGGAGTGGACGGGCACGCCGCTCCGTCACGTGCTCGAACGGGCCGGGCTGCTCGACGATGCCATGGATATTGCCTTCCTCGGTATCGATCAGGGCTTCGATAAGGTGTTCCACGAGTACGGCCGCAGCCTTGCACCTCAATTGGCGCTCAATGAGGATGTGCTGCTGGTGTGGGCCATGAACGGTGCGCCTCTGCTGCCGCAGCACGGCTTTCCGCTGCGCATGATCGTGCCCGGCTGGTACGGCATGGCGAGCGTTAAGTGGCTCGACCGCATCGAGGTCATGGATACGCCCTACCAGGGCCACCAGCAGGTCGGCAGCTACGTCTATAAGGAGAATGCCGACGACCCCGGCGTGCCGGTGACGCATATTCGCGTGAAGTCGCTCATGGTGCCGCCCGGTATTCCTGACTGGTACACGCGCCATCGGCTCGTGCCGCCGGGGCCTGTCACGATTTACGGGCGCGCCTGGAGCGGCAATGGCGTGCCGGTGACGCGCGTCGAGTTCGGCGTCGATGGCAAGTGGCAGGATGCCGAGCTCGGGCCGATCGATGGCCGCTATGCCTGGCGGAGTTGGCAAGCCGAATGGATGGCGACCGAAGGCGAGCACGAAATCGCCTGTCGCGCGACGGACGAGAACGGTGATACGCAGCCCCTGGAAGAGCGCTGGGATCGCAGCGGCTTCGGCAATAACATGGTCCACAAGATCGGAGTGACCGTTCGCGCATGAGCACGACAGCAGAAGGCACGATCGACGTGCGCGTGTGGCGCGGAGGCGCCGAGGGCGAGTATCAGGCCTTCTCGGTGCCGCGCCGCGACAGCCAGACTGTGCTGGATGTCGTCACCTGGATCCAGCGCCATGCCGATCCGACGCTGGCCTATCGCTTTGCCTGCCGCGTCGGCGTGTGCGGCTCGTGCGCGATGACCGTCAACGGCCGTCCGCGCTGGACGTGCCGCACGCATGTGTCGAAAGTCATCGAGGACGGCCGCCTCGAAATCGGGCCGCTCGCGAACCTGCCGGTGATCCGCGACCTCGCGGCTGACATGACACCGTTCTTCGACAAGTGGCAGAAGGCCGAGGGCACGTTCGTTCCCTCGCGCACGCGCCATGAGCCGCTGGAGACGATCAGCCCTGAAAGCGCCGAGCGTCAGGCAGCGGATGCGGCCATCGAGTGCATCAACTGCGGCGTTTGCTACGCGGCGTGCGACACGGTTCGCTGGAGCCCCGAGTATTTCGGTCCGGCGGCACTCAACCGTTCATGGTCGCTCGTCAATGACGTGCGTGATACTGGCAATCTGAAGCGCCTTGCCGCGGCTGCGAGCAGCGGCGGCTGCCACAACTGCCACTCGCATCAGTCCTGCGAGCAGCTCTGCCCCAAGGGCCTCAATCCCACGGCGTCGATTGCCGGCCTCAAGCGGCGCACCATGCAGGCTTATATCCGCGGAGAGATTTCGTGAGCGCGGTCCGCCTCTATGTCTGGCAGCGGCTCACGGCGCTGCTCATGGTGCCGCTCATTGCCGTGCACCTGATCGTCATCATCTATGCGACGAACCGTGGGCTCAGCGCCGCGGATCTTCTCGGGCGTACGCGCGGCAGTGTGGCGTGGGGGCTCTTCTATACGCTTTTTGTGGCCGCTGCCTCGATCCACGGGGCCATTGGTGTGCGCGGCGTCGCGCGCGAGTGGCTCGGCTGGGGCAACACGGCGCTGGATCGCCTCATGTGGATTTTCGGCGTGGTTCTGATCGTGCTCGGCTTGCGCGCCGTCTATGCGGTGGTGGGAACATGAGCGCGACACCGCACACGACGGCTTATCGCCGTGATCGCCTGTGGCTCGCGGCCATGGTTCATCGCGTCTCGGGCGTACTGCTCGCGGCGTTCCTGCCGCTGCACTTCCTCGTGCTCGGGCTCGCCATCCGGGGCGAAGCCGAACTCGATGGCTTTCTGCAGTGGACGAAGTCGCCGCTGGTGAAGTTCGCTGAGCTCGGTCTCGTTCTGCTGCTCGCCATTCATCTGCTCGGCGGCATTCGCGTCCTGCTGATCGAGAACATGCCCTGGCGTGAAGGGCAAAAGCAGATGGCGACGATCGCGGCCGTAGCTGCTGTCGGCATCGCCTGCGTGTTTCTGATCGCACTGCTCTAAGCGAGCATCACCAGCGGCCGTAATACCTCCAGGCTCTCTGATCGCCCCAGCTCACCCGACCGTAGCGATAGTCCGGGCCTCGGCGCGCCCAGCCCGCGGCTCTCGGCCGGTACCAGTAATTCGCGTCCCAGCGCGACCAACCCAGGACGACCCTGACCCTCGGGCGATACCAATAACCGCCGTCCCAGCGCGAATATCCAGCGACGCGCGGCCCGTACCAAGCTCCACAACCGCTGACGGGCTCGGCCATGCTTTTCGTGCCGGCCACCGCTCCGAGTGGGGAGAGAGGTGCAGCTTCAGCAGGCTTGTGATGAACACTCACGATGGACAGCGCCATCAGAGAAACAACAACGATGCGCTTGGGCATAGTCGTCTCCTCGGGACAGACCACCCGGCAGAATGCGCAGGCGGCACGAAGTCCAGAGACGGTACGCTGAGGAAAGGACCCGTTGCATCCGTGGCCGTATGGAGAAAATGGGTTACGGACCCCGGTTGGCGCGCGGCCTCGCGTGACGCGGCCGCAGTATCGGCACTGCGGCCTCGTCGCTCATCTCGAGGGCTGCGGCACGACGCCCATCAGTTATGATAGCGCTTGCGGTAGTAGGCCCGTGACTTGTCGGGGTTCCACTTCGCAAACTGCTTGTAGCCGTAGAAATAGTAGTGGCAGCGGTGCCAGTCCCCGCAGTGCTTATGGCTCCACTTGCCCGGCAGGTGGCGGTGCTCTTTCAGGGGCGGCAGCCATCCTTTGCGGCACTTGCGATGCCGATGGCCGTACTTTCCGTGGCGGTGGCCGTACTTGGCGTGATGGCTGTGAGTTCGATTATAAGTTCGATGGCCGACCGTGTGGGTCATAGCCGCGGGCGCTGCCACGCGATGGGACGGGAGCGGCGCCGCCGTTGCTGCCTTTCCGTGCAGAAGACCAAGGGCCAAAAGCCCAATAACCATGGCGCTCGTACGCATACTCTACCTCCTCGGGAGCTGCCCAAGGCCAAAACGCACGACGAGGGCTGAAAGTCTCACTCGGGAGCGTCCGTCTTCTGCATGGGTGGATGGATTTACAACCTTCCTGAGGGGCAACCAAAGCGGTACGCGCTCCTGGCGCTTATCGGCATACCATTTGCAATCCCCGGAGACGTCCGGCTGCGTATGTTGGGGAACGTGCGCCCGGGTCATGCGTTCACGGGGTGGCAAAACGGCAGGTAGGGCTATGTCCATGAGTTTGCTCGAGCACTCGAACCATCTGATTGACGAGAATCGCCGGCGCATCGATCGTTTCCGGGCGGAGATCCAGGCGGACGCCGCCATCGACAGCAACCTGCGCCAGCGCGTGCTGCAGCAGATGGAGCTGTCGCTTCAGTGTCTCGTTCGGCATCGGGATGCGCTGGCTTCACGTGTCAGCAGTGATCTCGGCAAACTTGGCGCCTGATCTCCGTCGCGCCTCAACCATTTGTTAACCGTAGCGACCGACTCTCGAGGCTGCCGGCATTCGCTCGTGCACGTGCCGGAAGGGTGTCGCGTCATGAGGTTCATCGCCGTCATTTTGATCCTGCTCGCAGCAGGCAAGGTCGGGTATCAGCAGTATCTCTATCGTGCGGCCACGGCCGATGTGATGGTCACCACCTTCAGGGACCAGGCCGTCGCCGCCTGCCAGCGCGATGCCACGGCCACGGGCCTCGCCGATCGCACGGCATGGGCAAGCCCCTCGCAGGTCTGGTTCGGCGTCGGCAATCCGCACGCCGACGTCTCCGTCTGGCAGGTCGACCACGCGCGCTGGGGCGAGCGCTACCGCACGCCCTTCATATTCGTCGCGACGGCCAACTCGTCCGGTGGGCCTGTGTGCGCCTACGACATCGGAGCGCGCCGGACCATGGTGCTCCCGCTCGGCCATTCCTGAGCCTATTGGCGCCGCGAGGTGATCCACGCCTGACAAGGCTGCCCCCATCCGCTAGAACGGCTCCCGAACGATCATTGACATCAGGGAGCGGTACGATGGCGAAGGTGGCTTTTATCGGTTTGGGTGTGATGGGCTATCCCATGGCGGGGCACCTTCTCAAGAAGGGCGGCCATGAGCTGACCGTCTACAACCGCAATCGCGCCAAGGCCGAGGCCTGGGTCAAGGAGTACGGCGCGGGCAAGACGGCAGCGACGCCGGCCGAAGCCGCCAAGGATCAGGATTTCGTCTTCTCCTGCGTCGGCAACGACGACGATCTGCGCGCGGTCACGCTCGGCAAGGATGGCGCCTTCGAGACGGTCCGCAAGGGATCTGTCTTCATCGATAACACGACCGTGTCGGCCTACATCGCGCGTGAGCTTTATGCTGCGGCGAAGGACAAGGGTTTTGGCTTCCTCGATGCGCCGGTCTCCGGCGGCTCGGCGGGCGCACAGAATGGTGTGCTGACGGTCATGGTCGGCGGCGACGCCGATACCTTTGCCAAGGCCGAGCCGGTGATCGCGGCCTTCGCGCGCATGGTCACGCTGATCGGCGCCCCGGGTGCGGGCCAGCTCACGAAGATGGTCAATCAGATCTGCATCGCGGGCATCGTCGAAGGTCTCGCCGAGGGCATTCACTTCGCGCAGAAGGCGGGCCTCGACCTGCCCAAGGTCATGGAGACCATCTCGAAGGGCGCGGCCGGCTCCTGGCAGATGGAGAACCGCTGGAAGACCATGGGCGATGCGAAGTACGACTATGGCTTTGCCGTCGACTGGATGCGCAAGGATCTCTCGATCGCGCTGGAGGAAGCGCGCGCCAACGGCTCGACGCTGCCGGTGACGGCGCTCGTCGACCAGTTTTATGCCGAGGTGCAGCGTCTCGGCGGCAAACGCTGGGATACGTCGAGCCTTCTCGCGCGCCTCAATCAGAACTAGGCGCTCTCGCCGCCGCCTTTCTTCCCCTTCTCCCGTTCTTACGGGGAGAAGGCCGGGATGAGGGGCGGCGGCACTTAGTGACGTCAGCGCATATCGCCGCTCCTCACCCTAGCCCTCTTCCCGCGCGCGGGGAGAGGGAATAAATGCCCTCAAACCTTGATCGGCACACTCTTCTGGACGCTGATGCCTTCGGGCGTCAGCGTACACTTGAGCGCGATCGCCTCGACGCCAATTTCTAGCGCTTCGGCGAGACCGGCGGCATAGTTCGGATCGATGTCGCGCGCGAACGTGAGGCGCGTTGCGTCATTGCGCTGAATGAGGAAGACCATCACGGCGCGATGACCCTCACGAACCATCTGGCTGAGTTCCAGAAGGTGCTTGAGACCGCGGGCCGTGACGGAGTCCGGGAATTCAGCGACGCCGGCTTCCCGCATCATGTGCACGTTCTTGACCTCGACATAGGCCGGAGGCTTGTCCGGGCTTTCGAGCAGAATGTCGATGCGGCTGTTCGTGCCGTACTTCACCTCGCGGCGCAGGCTGTTGTAGCCCTTCAGGGCCGCAACGCGCTTGCCCATGATCGCCTCGCTGACGAGCACGTTCGGGTGGTTCGTATTGATGCCGACGAGGCCCGGACCGTTGCCGAGGTCCACTTCCAGCATTTCCCAGGTGTGCTTGTACTTGCGCGTCGGGCTGTCCGACGTCGAGACCCATACGGGCAGACCGGGTGTCGTCAGTCCCATCATCGAGCCGGTATTGGGACAGGTCGCGGTGATCACCTCGCCGCTGTCGAGGCGGATATCGGCAAGAAAGCGCTTGTAGCGCTGAATGAGTGTGCCGCGGAGCAGGGGTGTCGGAAATTGCATGTTGCCGAAGGTAGTGTTTCGAGCTTCCTGCGGCAATCCGGGTCATGTGCCTCGTGCACGGGCCTTTGCGCGGTCCCGGCTAGGGCTGGCATCGGCCTCGTTTTCGGATAGCATCGCCGCCGCACGGGCACAGGAACGCCCGACACTGGGTTGGAAGCAAAGAGATCATGATTGACAAGAGGGTGGCGTCCGTCGCCGAGGCGATGCAGGGGATCAAGGACGGCTCGACCGTCCTGTTTGGCGGGTTCGGTGCCGTGGGTCATCCCACACATCTGATCGACGGTCTCATCGAGCAGGGCGCCAAGGATCTGGTTCTGGTCGGCAACAATGCGGGATCCGGTCGTGTCGAGCCGCTGGGGCGGGTGGTTGCGTCGGGGGGGGGGGGG
>JAEYPL010000322.1 GCA_023410905.1 Pseudomonadota bacterium | reverse complement strand
CCATCGCTTCACGAAGGTTGTGGCCCGTACCGCCGACGTCGTCACCAGCCGTGCCGTTGACGGTCATGCCGTCGCCGTTGAGCTGGTTCTGGCCGGACGAGTTGCTGGCGAAAGCCTCGAACTCGTAGAGGAAGCCGGCGCTGATCTCAGGCGAGATCTTGGCCGAGCCGCTCATGCGCCAACGCGAGTTAGACTGCGTCGGACCAGAAACGTAGACATCGCTGCGGATGCCGTCGTCCCAGAACATCAGCTGGGTCGAGATCTGACCGGAGATGGTCAGCGAGACCTTCCGGTTGCCCTTGCGGGCCGTCGTCGCCTCGAGCTCAGCAACCCGCTCTTCGAGGTCGGCGCAGCAATTACCACCGAGGTCGGCAGCCGACGCGGGGCCCATACCCACGATCAGTGCAGCGACGGCGGCCATCGAAATGCGACTGAATGTCGTCATCGATCCCCCATTCATCTGTCTAGTGCTCCATTTCCAATTGCTTCCAGCGCGGAAGCAGAGTGCGCAGCCCGGCGGCGGGCAATTTCACGTCTCTTCGGGACTGCACGCACGCGCCTCAAGCGCACGCCGTCACGAGGAAACGCGACTTCAATCACGCAGAACTGGACTGGATACGCGGCCTGCGGCAGGACCATTGAGCGCCGGGCTTGCTTCCTGCGCTGCGATCCGATCAGCATGAACCCTCATGCCTTGGACCGCCTCGATGAGACCTCGACTGGAGGACTCGCCGCACGACTCGACTGATGGATTGAGGAATATGTTTCGGCGTGTTTTCGGTCTAACAACCTGGAGTTGAAAGCACCGCAGCAGGCGTGGGCAGCGTTCGTAATGAGTCACATTGTGGCCTGAACGACACGCATTTTCCGCCGGCACACACTTGAATTCTCACCAACAAGTTAAAGTCGGGCCCATCATATGCGCCGTGCCGCGCGTGATCTCGATGAGCCCGCGCAACAATGTGGGGAACTTTCCCCCCGTATCGGCGCTAAGCAGGCATTCGCGCCCTCACTCGATCGCTCTGGATTCGTGCGGAACTCTTGCATGCGGAGTACTGGCCAAAACATCCGCGCTGTTGCATCCTCCAGAGCGCTTGCACACCGCCTCCGCGATCCGACATATATCTCCGCGAGTGTCTCAATGAGACGAGCCGCTCTCGAGCGGCTGTGGCGAATTCGACGATCGCGCGCGCGTGCCTCGATAGAATTCTAGGCAGAGCCGAAGACAGAACCGACAGGAGATCCGACTATGACCTTCAAGCTGCCCGAACTCCCATATGCGTATGACGCGCTCGCGCCTTACATGTCGAAGGAGACGCTCGAGTTCCACCACGACAAGCATCACCTTGCCTACGTCGACAACGGCAACAAGTTCGCTGGCCCCGGCACGAAGTACGAGGGCAAGAGCATCGAGGACATCTGCAAGGAAGCGTTCGCCGCGAAAGACGCGCCGGTCATCAACAACATCGGCCAGCACTACAATCACATCCACTTCTGGAAGTGGATGAAGAAGGGCGGCGGCGGCAAGAAGCTGCCCTCGAAAGTGCAGAAGCTCGTCGATGAGGCAGGCGGATTCGACAAGGTGCGCGCTGATTTCATCGCTGCCGGCGTCGGCCAGTTCGGCTCGGGCTGGGCCTGGCTCGCCGTGAAGGGCGGCAAGCTCGAGGTTCAGAAGACGCCGAATGGCGAGAACCCGCTCATGCACGGCGCCCAGCCGATTCTCGGCGTCGACGTGTGGGAGCACAGCTATTACATCGACTATCGCAATGCGCGCCCGAAGTATCTCGAGGCCTGGTTCGACAACCTCGTGAACTGGGAATACGTGGAAGAGATGCTCGGCTGATCACAGCTGGTGCCTACGCGACCGAATAAGAAAGGCCCCGTCTGACGGCGGGGCCTTTTTCATTTCGATGCGGGCTGTTGAACCCTGCAGATCAGGATGACGAGGTATTTTCCGTCAGATCGGGCTTCAGCTCGTCGACGTTATGTGCGCGGCGCACGCGCCCCTCGAGCTGCGCGCCTTCATCGACGCTAAGCGTCTGGTGATGAACGTCTCCTTCGACCCTGGCCCCCGATTCGAGGAGCACCCGAATGCCGCGGATCGTCCCCATGATCGATCCGAAAACAGTAATCGTCTCGGCTGAAACGACACCCGTGACCTTGCCGACGTCGCCGATAATGACCTCGGTGCCGAGCACATCGCCCTGAATCTCGCCTTCGACGCGGATCTTGCCTTTGGAGATAATGCGCAGCCCCTGGCCGATGATCGTTAGATCCTGGCCGATAATGGAGATGCCACTCCCCGACGCGTCACTCATGGGTCCGCTCGGGATGACTGTGTCGTTGTGTGCCTGATGAATGGGTGGCGGCGTCGGCTCGCTTGGGACACGGCCGGCCGCCGGCGGCACCGTCTGCAGGCGCAACGCGTCTATCCGCTGCGGCTCCGCCGAAGCCTTGGGTGAGGTCGAACCATTACGCGTGAACATTTCTGGCCCCCGTATTTTTTGCCAAGCGACAATTGTTTTGCCGCTTTGAAAACCAATCACGCGCCCATGGTCGAAATGTGTCTTTTCAATGAGCATAAGCTGAAGGGTGTATGAAGGTACCGCGACGGCGGGCGCATGGTGAGGCTGCAGCTCCGCCCTCCGCAGACCCGCGTTGACGCGTCGCCGGGCCGCTGCGAATTTGAAGCGTCGCTCAGTACACAGGCCCCGGCCTGCAAATGCCCGTCAACGGGCAACACCACCCACACAGAAGAGGAAACACAATGGATTTCAGCGGGCAAGTTGCGGTCGTCACCGGCGCCGCCAATGGCATCGGTCGCGCCACCTCCCTCGCCTTTGCCGCCCGTGGCGCGAGGATCGTCGCCGTCGACCGTGACGCGGCCGGTGTCGAGAAGCTCGCCCAGGAGATCCGCGGCAACGGTGGTGAGGCGATTGCAGTCGCCGCCGACGTTACCAAGTCGGCCGATGTCGCCCGCTATGTGAAAGCTGCTGTCGACACTTATGGCCGGATCGATGCTTTCTTCAATAATGCCGGCATCGAAGGAAAAGTGGCGCCGATCGCCGAATATGACGAGGCGGTTTTCGATGCCGTCATCGGCGTGAACCTCAAGGGCGTTTTCCTGGGTCTCCGTCACGTCCTGCCGATCATGATCGGCCAGGGCAGCGGGGCTGTGGTGAATACGGCGTCGGTCGCCGGCATCACGGGGAGCCCGAACATGGCGCCCTACGTCGCCACGAAACACGCCGTCATCGGCCTCACTAAATCCGTTTCAGGCGAGGTGGCGCGCCAGGGCATTCGCATCAATGCCGTCTGCCCGGGACCGGTCGACACGCGGATGATCCATTCCATCGAGGAGATGATCAATCCGGCGGATGCGGAGGCCGTCAGCGCCCGCTATCAGGCCTCCATTCCCATGGGGCGCTACGCCACCGTCGAGGAAATCGCCAGCACGGTCCTGTTCCTGTGCTCCGAATTCGCCAGCGGGATCACGGGCGCGCAATATGTGGTCGACGGCGGCCGGACCGCCACGGGCGGCGCAGCCACGACCGTCGGCGCACCCCGCAACTGAGATGCTGGCGGGAACCGCCGGAGCCAATATCTGTGGCCCGGCGGCCCCTCCGAGCGCGGCTCCACTGCAATTCCGTGCAAAGCACGCCTAAAGACGCACCATTGATTGTTGCATCGCCGCACCGGTTTTGGCATGGTCCGCCCGCCAAATCCCGACCGGGCGCGTACTGACGGCGGGAGTCGGCACTGCGCGCCGGCCGGCGCCGCAACATCTTTCCTTGCATCGATCCGGCAACCCAGCGGCAGCCGGAGCGCGGCGAGGTCACTGTTTTGCCGTGCGGGCCGCGGTCCTGGTGATCATCACCAAGGCGGCGCGCACTCCAAGCCCTGAAGGGGGCATCTGACCAACGGGGAGCACTCTACTCATGCAGTCCATATTGTGGGCCATCATCATCTGTGGCCTGCTTTCGATAGCCTACGGCGCGTTCACGATCCGCGCGGTCATGGCATCGGACGCCGGCAACGCGCGCATGCAGGAGATCGCCGGCGCCATTCAGGAGGGCGCGCAGGCCTACCTCACCCGCCAGTATCAGACCATCGCCATCGCCGGCGTGCCGATCTTCCTCATTGTCGGCTTCCTGCTCGGCTGGCTCGTCGCGATCGGCTTCCTCATCGGTGCAGTGCTCTCGGGCCTCGCCGGTTTCGTCGGTATGCACGTCTCGGTGCGCGCCAACGTTCGGACCGCGCAGGCCTCGACGGTCTCGCTCGCCGATGGCCTCTCGATGGCCTTCCGCGCGGGCGCCGTGACTGGCCTCCTCGTTGCCGGTCTCGCGCTCCTCGGCGTCGTCGTCTACTACGGCATCCTGACCGGCATGCTGGGCTACGGCCCGACCAGCCGCACGGTCATCGACTCGCTCGTCGCCCTCGGCTTCGGCGCTTCACTCTTTTCGATCTTTGCCCGTCTCGGCGGCGGCATCTTTACAAAGGGCGCCGACGTCGGTGGTGATCTCGTCGGCAAGGTCGAAGCCGGCATTCCCGAGGACGATCCGCGCAACCCCGCCACGATCGCCGACAACGTCGGTGACAACGTCGGCGATTGCGCCGGCATGGCGGCCGACCTCTTCGAGACCTACGCGGTGACGGTCGTCGCCACCATGGTGCTCGCGGCGATCTACTTCGTCGGCCAGCCCGTCGTCAGCTCGCTCATGATCTATCCGCTGGCGATCTGCGGCATCTGCGTCGTCACGTCGATCATCGGCACGTACTTCGTCCGCCTCGGCGCCAACCAGTCGATCATGGGCGCCCTCTACAAGGGCATCATCGCAACCGGCGTACTTTCGCTGATCGCGTTGTACCCGCTCACCGACTACATCCTCGGCATGGGCACAGTCTTCAAGACGTCCAGCGGCTTCACCTTCACCGGCATGGACCTCTTCTGGTGCGGCGTGGTCGGCCTCGTCGTGACGGCTGCCATCATCGTCGTGACCGAGTACTACACGGGCATCGGCTATCGCCCCGTGCGCTCGATCAGCCAGTCGTCGGTGACCGGCCACGGCACGAACGTCATCCAGGGTCTCGCGGTCAGCCTCGAGGCAACGGCATTGCCCGCGCTCATCATCGTCGCCGGCATCATCGTCACCTTCAAGCTCGCCGGTCTCTTCGGCATTGCGATCGCGGTCACGACCATGCTCGCGCTCGCCGGCATGGTCGTCGCGCTCGATGCCTTCGGCCCGGTTACGGACAACGCCGGCGGCATTGCCGAAATGGCGGGCCTGCCAAAAGAGATCCGTCGTACGACCGACGCCCTCGACGCTGTCGGAAACACGACCAAGGCAGTCACCAAGGGCTACGCGATCGGCTCGGCCGGTCTTGGCGCGCTGGTGCTGTTCGCGGCCTACAATGAAGACTTGAAATACTTCATAAGTATCGCCCAGCCAGGATCGATGTTCCACAACCTGACGGTCGACTTCTCGCTGTCCAATCCGTACGTCGTCGTCGGCCTGCTGTTTGGCGGCCTGCTGCCGTACCTCTTCGGTGGCATCGCGATGACGGCGGTCGGGCGCGCCGCTGCCTCGATCGTCGAGGAAGTCCGCCGGCAGTTCAAGGAGAAGCCGGGCATCATGAAGGGCACCGAGAAGCCCGATTATGCCCGCGCCGTCGACATGCTGACGCGCGCCGCGATCAAGGAAATGGTCGTACCGTCGCTGCTGCCTGTCCTCTCGCCGATCGTGTGCTTCTTCGTCATCAAGTGGATCGCCGGCACAGGCCACGCGTTCGCGGCTCTCGGCGCCATGCTGCTCGGCGTCATCGTCACCGGCCTCTTCGTCGCCATCTCCATGACGGCCGGCGGCGGCGCCTGGGACAACGCCAAGAAGTCCTTCGAGGACGGCTTCGTCGACAAGGACGGCGTGAAGCACCTCAAGGGCTCCGAGGCGCATAAGGCATCGGTCACCGGTGATACCGTCGGCGATCCCTACAAGGACACCGCTGGTCCGGCCGTGAACCCGATGATCAAGATCACGAACATCGTGGCGCTGCTGCTGCTGGCGATCCTGGCGCACTAGCTTTCTTGCCGCGGGCTGCTCTGGGA
>JAEYPL010000316.1 GCA_023410905.1 Pseudomonadota bacterium | reverse complement strand
TGCGCGACGAACTCGGTGCCGATCGCGGTGGCTGCCGACGCCTGCAGTTCATGCAGTCCAATGGCGGTCTCATCGACGCGGCTCTTTTCCAGGGTAAGGACTCGATTCTATCCGGGCCTGCTGGTGGCGTCGTCGGGATGGTGCGGACCGGCACCATGGCCGGTTTCGACAAGCTCATTGGCTTCGACATGGGCGGTACGTCGACCGATGTCACGCACTTCGACGGTCAATACGAGCGGTCGTTCGAAACGGAAGTTGCAGGCGTGCGCATGCGTGCGCCCATGATGCACATCCACACGATCGCTGCGGGCGGCGGCTCCATCCTCAAGTTCGAGGACGGCCGCTTCCAGGTCGGTCCCGAGAGTGCTGGCGCCAATCCAGGCCCCGCCTGCTACCGCCGCGGCGGCCCTCTTGCCGTCACGGACTGCAATGTTCTGCTCGGCAAGATCCAACCGGATCATTTCCCGAGCGTGTTCGGCCCCGGTGGTGACGAGCCGCTCGACGTCGAGGCCGCACGCTCCGCGTTCGCGCGCATGACCGCCGACATCAACGCGGCGAGCGGCACGTCATACACGCCCGAAGAAGTCGCGGAAGGCTTTCTGCGCATTGCGGTCGAGAACATGGCCAATGCGATCAAGAAAATCTCCGTCCAGCGCGGCTATGACGTGACGCGCTATACGCTCAACTGTTTCGGCGGTGCCGGTGGTCAGCACGCGTGCGCGATCGCGGATGTGCTCGGCATCACGCGCGTGCTGCTGCATCCCTATGCGGGTGTGCTTTCGGCCTATGGCATGGGCCTCGCGGAAGTGCGCGCATTGCGCGAACGTCAGGTCGAGCGAGCGCTCAAGGGTTCGGCTACGGCCATTGCGGATGCTCTTGCGGATTTGGAAACAAGCGCGGTCGACGAGGTGCTGGGCCAGGACATCGCGCGCGAACGCATCAGGGTCGAGCAGCGCGTGCATGTGCGCTACGAGGGCGCGCATCAGCCGCTACCTGTCGAGTTCGGGACCGAGGACGAGCTACGCGTGCGCTTTGCCGAGGCCCATCGCGCGCGCTTTGGCTTTGCCGTCGAGCGCGATGATCTGATCGTCGAAGCTGTGGCGTTGGAAGCCATCGGTGCCAGTGATGCGATCGTCGAGCGGACGCTCCCACCGAGCCGTACGGCCGATGTGCCGGCGCTGGCACGGGTGCGTATGCACTCGCGTGACGGTTGGTTGGATACGCCGCTCTATGACCGCACGAAGCTAGGACCCGGCGATACCATCGAAGGCCCGGCGATCATCATCGAGCCGACGGGTACGAACGTCGTCGAAGAGGGCTGGTCCGCGGCGATCACCGATCTCGGCCATCTCGTGCTCACGCGCACGGCAGCGCAGGCACGCCGCGAGCAGCTCGGCACCGAGGCCGATCCGATCATGCTGGAGGTGTTCAACAACCTCTTCATGTCGATCGCCGAGCAGATGGGCGCGACGCTCGAAAACACCGCCTATTCGGTAAACATCAAGGAGCGCCTGGATTTCTCGTGCGCGCTCTTCGATCCCGATGGCAATCTCGTCGCGAACGCGCCGCACGTGCCGGTTCATCTCGGCTCCATGAGCGAAGCCGTGCGTACGGTGCTGCGCCTCAATGCAGGAACATTGAGGCCCGGCGACAGCATCATGCTGAACAATCCCTATCGCGGCGGCACGCATTTGCCCGACGTGACGGTCGTGACGCCGGTCTTCAGCCGCGATGGCGCGCGGATTCTGTTCATCGTTGCCTCACGCGGCCATCATGCGGATATCGGCGGCAGGACGCCGGGCTCGGCGCCGCCGGACAGCCGTCATATCGACGAGGAAGGCGTTCTCATCGACAACTTCAAGATGGTCGATCAGGGACGGCTGCGTGATGCGGAGACGCGTGCGCTGCTCGCCTCGGGACGCTATCCCTGCCGCAATATCGATCAGAACATGGCCGACTTGCGCGCACAGATCGCGTCGAACGAAACGGGCGTGCGCGAAATCCTGCGCATGGTCGAGCAGTTCGGGCAGCCGGTCGTCGATGCCTACATGCGCCACGTGCAGGACAATGCCGAAGCGGCCGTGCGCAAGGCTATCGATACGCTCAAGGATGGCGAGTTCCACTATCCCATGGACAGCGGCGCGGCGATCCACGTCGCCGTGCGTGTCGATCGTGCAACGCGTACGGCAACGATCGATTTCACGGGGACGTCGGCGCAGAGCGAATTCAACTACAACGCGCCGCTCGCCGTGTGCCGCGCCGTGGTGCTCTATGTCTTCCGTACGCTTTCGGAGAGCGAGATCCCGCTCAACGAAGGTTGTCTCAAGCCGCTGACGATCATCACGCCCGAAGGCACGATGCTCAATCCGCGTTACCCAGCGGCCGTCATCGCGGGGAACACGGAAGTCTCGCAGTCGGCGACCAACGCACTGTTCGGTGCGCTCGGTGTGCTGGCCGGCTCGCACGGCACGATGAATAATTTCGTGTGGGGCAATGCGCGCCTGCAGAACTACGAGACGATCTGCGGTGGCACGGGCGCCGGTGACGGCTTCGATGGCGCGAGCGCGGTGCACTCGCACATGACCAACACGCGCATGACCGATCCGGAAATTCTGGAATGGCGCTTTCCCGTCCGGCTCGAAGCTTTCGGCATCCGGCGCGGGTCGGGCGGGACGGGGCGCTGGCGCGGCGGTGATGGCGCTGTCCGGCGGATGCGCTTCCTCGAAGCCATGACCGTGACGACGCTCGGATCATCGCGCAAAGTGCCGCCGTTCGGGCTTGCGGGTGGCCAGCCCGGGGCTTGCGGCGTTGACATCGTCGAGCGCGTCGACGGGAGCAGAGAGCACCTGGACGGCAATGATCGACGGGAGATGCAACCCGGCGACCTCTATCACATGGAGACGCCGGCCGGCGGCGGGTATGGGGCGGCCTAGGCACGGTTACCTTCAGGGCAGAACGTCGCCGCCGGACGTGCCGCCTTTAGAATGGCTTGATATACTGGGGCCATGGATATCCGCCAGCTCCAGTACCTGTCCGCCCTTGCGCGCGAGAAGCATTTCACGCGCGCTGCCAAGGCATGCAACGTCACGCAGCCGACGCTGTCGGGGCGCATTCGCCAGCTCGAGCAGGAACTCGGCGTGCCGATCGTCGAGCGTGGCCAGCGCTTTCACGGCCTGACGGCTGAAGGCGAGCGCGTGCTCAAGTGGGCGCACGCCATTCTCGACAACTGGGGTTCGCTGCAGCAGGAGATTTCGACGCTGCGCGGCGCCAAGGGGGCGCTGGTCGGGCGCCTCTCGCTCGGTGTCGTGCCGTCCGCGCTCCCTATGGCGGCGCTGATCACCAAGGCCATTCAGGATCGGCACAGCGGCATCGAACTGACCGTGCTCTCGCAAAGCTCGGTCGAGATCTTGCGCAATCTCGAGGATTTCTCGATCGACGTGGGCCTCACCTACCTCGACAACGAGCCGATCGAGGGGATGCGGGCTGAATCCATCTACATGGAGCGCTACTGCCTGCTCGTGCGGGATGATCATGCACTGGCGGAAAAATCGTCGGTGACCTGGGCGGAGGCGGCCAAGCAGCCGCTCTGCCTGCTGACGCCCAACATGCAGAACCGGCGCATCATCGACCGCGCCTTCCGCACGGCGAACGCTGCGCCCACCATCCGGCTGGAGACGAACTCGGTCATCAACCTCTATGCGAACGTGCACCTCATGGGGCTCGCCAGCATCGTGCCGGAGTACTTCCTGAAGATCCTCGGCCCCATGTCGGATATTCGCACGGTGCCGCTCAAGTCGCCTGAGATCGAGCACAGTGTCGGCCTGGTGGCCGTGGACCGCGACCCGGTTTCGCCGCTGGTGCTCGCCGTTTTCGAGTCGGCGGTTCAGGCGGCGGCGCCGGCAGGATCTGGCAAGAAGTAGTGCGGCTGGTCATCGGCGGCCCCGATTGAATCATCGGAACAACCGATTGGATTGGTATACCAAGACAGGCCAGAATGCGTTTCTGGAATGATTTTAGGTGCGCGGTGCCAGGGTGCCATCGCGTACGTGTTCATCCTAATTTTACGAGTAGGATGAATGACTTAGGCGCGTATCGCGCTGCCGAGAGAGGTACCCTGAATGCCGGATACGACCGCAGAGGAGACAGCCCGGGCCATCGCCGCCGAGCGCGGCAACAGGCCTGATGAGCTGCTCGAAATGCTGCACGATGTTCAATCGGCGCTTGGCTACGTGCCGGAGGCGGTCGTCCCGGCGCTGGCCAATGCGCTCAATCTCTCCCGCGCCGAGGTCCACGGCGTCGTCACTTTCTACCACGACTTCCGGGCCAAACCGGCCGGCCGCCATGTGCTCAAGCTTTGCCGCGCTGAGGCCTGCCAGTCCATGGGCTGCGAGAGCCTCGTCGAGCGAGCCGAGAACCGTCTCGGCATTGCCTGCGGCGAGACCAGCGCCGACGGCCGCGTGACGCTCGAACCCATTTATTGTCTCGGCCTTTGCGCGACGGCACCGTCCGCCATGATGGACGGCCGGATCGTCGGCCGCCTGACGCCCGAGCGTCTCGATGCGCTGCTGAAGGAGGCCGGGGCATGAGCAGCATCCGCTTCTTCATCCCGCGAGATGCGGCTGCAATCGCTGTCGGCGCCGATGGCGTTGCCGCCGCGCTTGCCAAAGCCGCGCAAACCGCGGGCCGCAACATCGAGATCATCCGCACGGGTTCGCGCGGCATGATGTGGCTCGAGCCGCTGCTGGAGGTCGAGAGCCACGGTGTGCGCCACGGTTTCGGTCCGCTCGAAGCCGACGATATTCCCGGCCTCGTCGCGGCGGGCCTGCTCGACGGGCATTCCATTGGCCTCGCGACGCACCGCAAGTCCGTTGGCCCGGTCGAGCAGATCGGTTTCTTTTCGCGCCAGACGCGTCTCACGTTCGCGCGCTGCGGTGTGATCGATCCGCTCTCGCTCGACGACTATCGCGCGCATGGCGGCTACGTCGGCCTGGAGCAGGCCCTCGCGCTCGGCGGTGCGGGCATCGTCGATGTGGTTGCGAAGTCGGGGCTGCGCGGTCGTGGTGGCGCGGGCTTCCCGACCGGCATCAAGTGGAAGACGGTCCACGAGACCGCCGCCGACCAGAAATACATCGTCTGCAATGCCGACGAGGGCGACAGCGCAACGTTCGCCGATCGCATGATCATGGAGGGCGATCCCTTCCTGCTCATCGAAGGCATGACGATCGCCGGCATCGCTGTCGGCGCGACCAAGGGCTACATCTACGTTCGTTCGGAATATCCGCACGCCATTGCGACGCTGAAAGAAGCGATCGGCATTGCGCGCAAGGCCGGGCTGCTCGGCGCGAACGTTGCGGCATCGAAGCAGGCCTTCGACCTCGAAGTGCGCACGGGGGCAGGTGCCTATGTCTGCGGCGAGGAGACTGCGCTGCTCGACAGTCTCGAAGGCAAGCGCGGCATCGTGCGCGCCAAGCCGCCGCTGCCCGCGCACAAGGGCCTTTTCGGACGCCCGACGGTCATCAACAACGTGCTCTCGCTCGTCGCGGTGCCGTTCATCCTGTCCGAAGGCGCGAAGGTCTACGCCGATCTCGGCATGGGACGCTCGCGCGGCACCATGCCGATCCAGCTTGCGGGCAACATCAAGTATGGCGGCCTATTCGAGACGGCCTTCGGCATGACGCTCGGCGAACTCGTCGATGATGTCGGCGGCGGCACGTTCACCGGGCGCCCTGTGAAGGCGGTGCAGGTCGGCGGACCGCTCGGCGCCTACTTCCCGCGCGCGCTCTTCGACACGCCCTTCGACTACGAGGCCTTTGCCGCGAAGAACGGCTTGATCGGTCACGGCGGCATCACGGTCTTCGACGACACGGCCGACATGGCGAAGCAGGCGCGCTTTGCCTTCGAGTTCTGCGCCATCGAGAGCTGCGGCAAGTGCACGCCCTGCCGCATTGGCTCGACGCGCGGTGTCGAGACCATCGACAAGATCATCGCCGGTGCCGAGCCCGAGGATCAGCTCGCGCTGGTCACGGACCTCTGCAACACCATGAAATTCGGATCCCTGTGCGCCCTTGGCGGGTTTACCCCGTACCCCGTTATGAGCGCGCTTACGCATTTCCCGAATGATTTCCGCCGGGCCAAGCGCCTGCCGCATGCAGCGGAGTGAGGACACCATGACGCTTGTTCACGAAATCGATTACGGAACGCCCGCCTCCAAGTCGGAGAAGACGGTCACGCTGACCATCGACGGCGTGGAGGTGACCGTGCCCGAGGGCACGTCGGTCATGCGCGCGGCCATGGAGGTTGGCACCAAAATCCCGAAGCTCTGCGCAACCGACATGATCGATGCGTTCGGCTCCTGTCGTCTCTGCCTCGTCGAGATCGAGGGCCGCGCGGGCACGCCCGCATCGTGCACGACACCGGCCATGAACGGCCTCGTTGTCCACACGCAGACGTCGCGCCTGAAGCAGCTCCGCCGCGGTGTGATGGAGCTTTATATCTCGGACCATCCGCTGGACTGCCTCACCTGCGCGGCGAACGGCGACTGCGAGCTGCAGGATATGGCGGGCGCGGTCGGTCTGCGCGATGTGCGCTATGGCTATGACGGCGCGAACCACGTCTTCGCGAAATCCAAGGACGGTGTCGCGAACGACGCCTGGATGCCGAAGGACGAGACCAACCCCTATTTCACGTACGACCCTTCGAAGTGCATCGTGTGCAATCGCTGCGTGCGCGCGTGCGAGGAAGTGCAGGGTACGTTCGCGCTGACGATCGCGGGGCGCGGTTTCGAGAGCCGCGTTTCGCCGGGCATGTCCGAAGATTTCCTAGATAGTGAGTGCGTATCGTGCGGCGCCTGCGTGCAGGCCTGCCCGACAGCGACGCTGAGCGAGAAGTCGCTCATCGATATCGGCCAGCCCGAGCACTCCGTCGTCACGACATGCGCCTATTGCGGCGTCGGCTGCTCCTTCAAGGCCGAGATGCGCGGCGAGGAAGTCGTGCGCATGGTGCCCTACAAGGACGGCAAGGCGAACCGTGGCCACTCTTGCGTCAAGGGCCGCTTTGCCTGGGGCTACGCGACGCACAAGGAGCGCATTCTCAATCCCATGGTGCGCGACAAGATCACCGATCCTTGGCGCGAGACGACATGGGAAGAGGCCATCGGTCGCGTCGCCTCGGAGTTCAAGCGCATTCAGTTCCAGTACGGCCGTGATGCGGTCGGCGGCATCACATCCTCGCGTTGCACGAACGAGGAAACCTTCCTCGTCCAGAAGCTCATTCGCGCGGGCTTCGGCGTGAACAACGTCGACACTTGCGCCCGCGTTTGCCATTCGCCGACAGGCTACGGCCTCAAGACCGCCTTCGGCACCTCGGCTGGCACGCAGGACTTCGACTCGGTCGAGGATTGCGATGTCATGATGGTCATCGGCGCCAATCCGACGGATGGCCATCCGGTGTTCGCGAGCCGCATGAAGAAGCGGCTGCGCGAAGGCGCCAAGCTGATCGTCATCGATCCGCGCCGCATTGATCTCGTGCGATCGGCGCACATCGACGCCGCGCACCATCTGCCGCTGCTGCCCGGCACGAACGTCGCCGTGCTGACAGCGCTTGCGCACGTGATCGTCACTGAAGGCCTCGTGAACGAGCAGTTCGTGCGCGAGCGTTGCGAGATGGACGACTTCCAGGAGTGGGCTGCTTTCGTCGCCGAAGAGCGCCATTCGCCGGAGGCGACCGCGAAGTTCACGGGCGTCGATCCGGCCGAGCTGCGCGCGGCTGCGCGCCTCTACGCGACCGGCGGCAACGCGGCGATCTACTACGGCCTCGGCGTTACCGAGCACAGCCAGGGCTCGACGACGGTCATGGCGATCGCGAACCTCGCTATGGTGACCGGCAATCTCGGACGCCGTGGTGTGGGCGTGAACCCGCTGCGCGGACAGAACAACGTGCAGGGCGCGTGCGATATGGGCTCGTTCCCGCACGAGCTCTCCGGCTATCGCCATATCTCGGATGAAGCCACGCGCACGATGTTCGAGGCATTCTGGGGTGCGAAGCTCAATCCCGAGCCTGGCCTGCGCATTCCGAACATGCTCGACGCCGCTGTCGAAGGCACGTTCAAGGCCATCTACATCCAGGGCGAGGACATTCTGCAGTCCGATCCCAACAC
This sequence comes from Pseudomonadota bacterium, assembly GCA_023410905.1. Classification (GTDB taxonomy): domain Bacteria; phylum Pseudomonadota; class Alphaproteobacteria; order Rhizobiales; family Hyphomicrobiaceae. The sequence continues at coordinate 12,334 of JAEYPL010000316.1, read as the reverse complement.
GAGCCACGTCTCCGCCGGTCTTGCTGCCATGGAATGCGTTGTCGTGCAGGATCTGTTCCTGAACGAGACCGCCAACTACGCGCACGTCTTCCTGCCGGGCTCGACCTTCCTCGAGAAGGACGGCACGTTCACCAATGCCGAGCGCCGCATCCAGCTCGTGCGCAAGGTGATGACGCCACGCAATGGCGGCTACGCGGATTGGGAGATCACGCAGCTCATCGCGCAGGCCGTTGGGCTCGACTGGCACTATGCGCATCCGAGCGAGATCATGGATGAGATCGCCGCGCTGACGCCGACGTTCAAGAACGTGAGCTTCAAGAAGATCGAGGAGATGGGATCGGTGCAGTGGCCCTGCAACGACGCCAATCCCGAAGGCTCGCCCATCATGCACGCGACCACCTTCGCGCGCGGCAAAGGCAAGTTCATGCTCACCGAGTACGTGGCGACCGACGAGCGGACGGGACCACGCTTCCCGCTGCTACTCACCACGGGCCGCATTCTCTCGCAGTACAATGTCGGCGCGCAGACCCGCCGCACCGAGAACGTGGTGTGGCATGAGGAGGATCGCCTCGAGATCCATCCGCACGATGCCGAGCAGCGCGGCATCAAGGAAGGTGATTGGGTGCGCATCCAGTCGCGTGCCGGCGAGACAGCGCTGCGGGCGCTGATCACGGATCGCGTGGCGCCGGGGGTGGTGTACACGACCTTCCACCATCCCATGACGCAGGCGAACGTGATTACTACCGACTTCTCCGACTGGGCGACGAACTGCCCCGAATACAAGGTGACGGCGGTGCAGGTCGGGCTCTCGAATGGTCCGACGCAGTACCAGGAAGACTACGAGGCCTTCGCGCAGGCAAGCCGGCGGATTGCGGCTGTCGAGGCGGCGGAATAGCATAGACGAATGACAGACGCCGCTATCCGCGCCCGCTCGATCAAGGTGACGGCCACCGCCTCCACCGTGATGGAGCGCGAGCTGCCGGTGGAGACGCCGGTTGCGCTGGTCTTCGACGGCACGACGCACGCCGTCATGATGGCCTCGCCGACGGACCTCGAAGACTTCGCCGTCGGCTTCAGCCTGAGTGAAGGCATCATCGCGGCGCCTGGTGAAATCGAAAGTCTCGAGATCGTCGAGCACGTCGAGGGCATCGAGCTGCGCATGTGGCTCGCCAAGGATCGCGGGCTGGAGCTTGCGTCGCGGCGTCGGCGAATAGTCGGCCCCACGGGGTGCGGACTGTGCGGTGTCGAGAGCTTGGACGAGGCGAACCCGCCGATGTCGCCGGTAGTGCGTGACATCACCTTCACGGGCGCTGAGATCATGAAGGCCATGGCGTCTCTCGCTCCGGCTCAAGATCTCAACCTGCGCACCCGCGCCGTGCACGGTGTCGGTTTCTGGAATCGCGAGCAGGGTCTTGTCGCCATTGCCGAGGATGTCGGCCGCCACAATGCGCTCGACAAGCTCGTCGGCGGACTTCGGCGTCGCGATGCCGACATCGGCGGTGGCATTGTTCTTCTGACGAGCCGCGTGTCCGTCGAGATGGTGCAGAAGGCGGGGCGGGCTGGGGCGCCGATGATCGTTGCCGTGTCGGCGCCGACGAAGCTGGCGCTCGAGACGGCTGATGCTGCAGGCATCACGCTCGTCGCCATCGCGCGCCAGGACGGCTTCGAGGTCTTCACGCATCCAGAGCGCATTCCCGAGGCGACCGCGCCTAATGGCAAACTTGGAAAGCCGGCCAAAAATGCAGCAGCATGACAAGCTCGTCATGATGGCGAACCAGATCGCCAAGGCCTTCGAGCCGCAGGGCGAGGCGCGTGCCGTGCCTCAGATCGCCAAGCACATTGAGGATTTCTGGGATCCGCGCATGCGCCGTGGTATCCTGGAACACGTCGCGGGTGGTGGTGCCGGGCTCGATCCGCTAGCGCTTGCTGCCATCCGGAAGTTGCACCCCGCTCCCCAGGTGAGCGCCCCCCAGGCCTGACATGTCGAGCGTTTCGAACGGAACGTCCGACGACGTTCTTGCTCTCAAGCGGGATCTGCGAACGCGTCAGAAGGCGCGGCGCGCGGAAGCGCTCTCTACGCTCGGGACGAGCGTCAGCGAAGGCCTCGTGAGGCACGGCATGGCGCTGCTGGGCGCCCGCGGGCCCGGTTACGTGTCCGGCTACTATCCCATGGAAGGCGAGATCTGGCCGCTCCCGCTAATGGCGGCGCTGAAGGCCAAGGGACATTCGCTGGCGCTTCCCGTCATGCAGGGCAAGGCGGAGCCGCTGGTCTTTCGAGCCTGGACGCCCGGTGACCCGCTGATCCCCGGCGTTTGGGGCATTCGCCAGCCGGCTCCGGACAAGCCGGAGGTGCTTCCCGATATCGTGCTGGTGCCGCTGCTCGCTTTCGACGCCAGGGGATACCGGCTCGGCTATGGCGGCGGCTTCTATGACCGGACCCTGCGCGCCCTCAGATCCGTGAAGTCTGTCCTGGCGGTCGGACTGGCCCTAGATGAGCTGGAGGTCGACGTCGTTCCCCATCTCGACTATGACGAACGCCTTGATTGGGTCCTGACACCGTCGGGGGCCCGGCAGCGTTCGGACGGATAAAATGCGTCTACTGTTTCTCGGGGATGTGGTCGGTCGCGCGGGGCGCGACGTGGTCATGGAATACCTGCCGGGGCTCGTCAGCCGCTACAGGCTCGACTTCGTCGTCATCAATGGCGAGAACTCGGCCGGTGGCTTCGGCATTACCGAGGCCATTTGCGATGACCTGCTGGCCGCCGGCGCCGATGCTGTGACGCTCGGCAATCACAGTTGGGACCAGCGCGAAGCTCTCGTTTTCATCGAGCGCCAGCCGCGCCTCCTGCGCCCGGCCAACTATCCGCCGGGAACGCCGGGGCGTGGAGCCGGGCTCTACAAGGCCCGCAATGGTGCCGAGGTGCTGGTCATCAACGCCATGGGCCGGATTTTCATGCCCGAGCTCGACTGCCCCTTCCGCGCCATCGATGCGGAGCTCGAAGCCTGCCCGCTCGGCATGGGTGCGGATGCCGTCCTGGTCGATTTCCATGCCGAAGCGACGAGCGAGAAGGAAGCGCTCGGCCTCTATCTCGACGGCCGCGTGTCGTGTGTCGTGGGCACGCACACGCATGTGCCGACCAGCGACGATCGCGTGCTGCCCGCCGGCACGGCCTATATGTCCGACGCCGGCATGTGCGGTGATTACAATTCGGTGCTCGGCATGCAGCCCGAGGAGCCGCTCAATCGCTTTCTGACGCGCATACCCAAGGGGCGCATGGAGCCATCGCTCGGGGCGGGTACGCTGTGCGGGTTCGCGGTCGAGATCGATCCTAAGACCGGCCTCGCGCTGAAGGCTCAGGCCCTGCAGATGGGCGGCGCCTTACGGCCGCGCTTGATCGATTTCTGGGAAGAAGAGTGAGGCGGGAGCCTTGGGCGACGCCCGGCTTGGACGTCGCGCACGACGAAAACAGGAGAGGTGAACCACCTCCCCTGCCCAGATAGTCAAACAGCAGTTGGATTTCAGCCCTGGCGCGCCTTGAAGCGCGGGTTGGACTTGTTGATCACGTAGACCCGGCCCTTGCGGCGCACCAGGCGGTTCCCGCGATGGCGGCCACGAAGGGATTTCGATGAGTTGCGGACTTTCATGACACCACGGCCTCGGTTGCGGGCAATGTGTCATGGCGCTTCCGCGCTCCCGGTGGAGCGGTGCGGCAACGAACAGCGGTGCCCATTGAAAAGGTGGCGCAACCTATGCGGCACGGCCCCCACTGTCAACCCGCGCTAATCGTCGCCGGCATTAGGGACGCCTTCCGGGGCGGCGACCTCCAATAGGCTAGCCGATGGCTTCCGCTCGGCCGGCGGTCGGGAGCGCAGTGGCGTACGAGGGCGCTCGGGGGGCTGGCTGCGCGGCTCCAGCGTCCAAAGGCGCTGGCCGTGGAGGTCCGCGACCGTCGTGACGGTAATTTCCGCGCCCCGCAAGCGTATGGCGTGCGCGCCTTGGTGCCGCAGCGCATTGGTGTCGATCACGAGCGCGGCCGGAGCGCATTCCTTGGGGCGAGCGTGCCGCAAAACGAGAATGGCCGCCCGAGCGCAGTCGTCGCGGAGCGCTGAAGCGTGGCGCGGAACGGCCAGCCGGCGCCCCTTCACGTTCGCGACGCAGCCATCGGCATCGCACCTGAAGACCGACGTTGATTGCGTCGTATCCGCAACGGCTGCCGGTGGGCGACCGTCGCCGTCCCGTTCGAGCCAGCGGCCGAGATCGAACTGATCCGAGCGGCCAGCAAGAGCTGACAGGCGGCCATCCTCACCGCGCGCTGCGACGAGCGTGCCCGACCGACTGAGGAGAATGTCCGGCTTCGGCGCGAAGGGTGCGAATGCAAGCCCCGCAGCGATCACGGCGAGCCCCCAGGTACGCAACCGCGTGCGCCACAGCAGCAGCCACGCGCCGCCCATGACAATCAGAGCAAAGCTCGCAGTTGGAATGGCCCCGACGCGGATCACGGAACCCGGCAACGCTGCGACCCACGTCGCGACGGCACTCATGAAAGAAATGCCGAGGCCCATGAGATGAATCGGCACGGCTTCGAGGCCAAGCGGCAGCGCCAGCAGCGTCGCGAGCGCTGCCGGCATGATCAGGAGATTGACGGCCGGCACGGCGAGGAGGTTCGCCAGCATGGCGTACTGCTGGCTCTGGTGGAAATGGTAGATGCCGAAGGGCGCGACGGCGAAACTCGCCAGCAAGGTCGAAGCAATGATGCCGCTCAAGAACAGCAGCGGTGCGCGCCAAAGCCCGCTCGCGCGCGGCGACTGCCCCTGATCACCGCGGTCGCGCCAGGCTTCGTAGCCCGCGACCAGCGCGACGACGGCGGCGAACGACATCTGAAAGCCCACATCAATCAGGCTCTCCGGCATCACGATGAGCATGGCGAGGGCCGCGAGCGCAACATTGCGCAGCGCCAGCGCCGGCCGGTCGAGCAGGATGGCGATGAACATGATGAGCACCATCAGGAACGATCGCACGGCCGGTGGTGAAGCGCCTGAGATGGCGAGATAGCCGAGCGCACCGATGGCGCCTGCGACCGCAGCCCACTTGCGGATGTCGTAGCGCAGCGCAATCGCCGGAATGAGCGCCAGCAGGAAGCGCGCCGTGAAGAACATCGCGCCGGCCATGATCGCCATATGCAATCCGGAGATGGAGAGGATGTGGATCAGGCCGGAGTCGCGATAAGCCGCGTTGGTCGCCGTGCTGATGCCGCCGCGCTCGCCCGTGATGAGCGCGACGGCGATCGCGCCGCGTTCGTCGGGAAGGATCGCCATGACGCGCCGGGCGATCGCTTGGCGCAGCCGGTTGAAGGCCGCGCGTGCTCTCAGGTCCCATGGCATCGGTGCGTGGATCGTCACGCGCTCGGGTTGCGAGAGCGTGTATCCGACGCCGCCGAGGCCGAGAAACCAGGCCTGTCGTGAGAAATCATAGCCCCCGGGCAGCGATGGTGCCGCTGGTGGTGAGAGCATGGCGCGGACGCGCACGGCATCGCCGGCTTTGAGCGAACCAGCCGCTGTGAGAGTGCGCGCGCGGATGCGTGTCGGCAGTTGCTCGGTTCCGAGCCCGGCGATGGCATACACACGAATGGTGAGCCGCTCGCCGCGTTCCTCGCGTGGTTCGACGAGTTCGATCCAGCCCGTCACGACATGCGCGCTGCGGTCGATGGCGATAACCGGTGCGGCGACGAAGTGCGCCCGTGCCTGCGCGAGGGCAAAGCCGAGGACGATAGCGAAGATCGCACCGCCTGCGATGGCCGCCATGCTTCCCTCGCGCCACCGCCAGCGCACGATCGCGGCCAGTGTGATCGCGCCTGCGGTGGCGAGGGGCGCGGGTTCGAAAGTCAGCGCGAAGTAAGCGGCGATGCCACAGCCGAGCAGTACCGGCGCCCAGAGGAACCAGCGGTCCTGCTCGCGCTCGAGCGCACCTAAAGCTGCGGCGAAGAGCTGCCCCATGCCACCCCCGTCCTGGTCAACGGTAGAGGCGCGTCACGGGAAAGCAAGTTTTGCGGGCTGGAGCTGCAGCGGGCAGGAAAAAAAGAACCGCCGGAGTGATACTCCGGCGGCGGGAAGGTTTGTTTTTGTTGTGACGGACAGCTTATTTCTTGGCCGGTGCAGCGGCCTTTTTCGGTGGTGTGGATTTCAGGCGGCAGTAGGCTTTGCGATCGACGCCAGCTTTGGTCTTCGTTGCCTTGATCCACGAGCAGCCGGTGTTTGCGCCGCAGCCCTTCTCATCTAGACCCTGGCAGGCCGACGCGGCCTTCTTGGGGGCCTTCTTTGCCGCGGGGGCCTTGGTCTCGGCTTTAGGGGCCGCCTTCGGTTCTGCCTTCGGCGCCTGGGCGTACGCAGCCCCGCCGATCAACGCCAGCGACAGACCCATCGCGCTCAATCCCAGAACCCAACGATGCATTCTCACGGCAGTCGCTCCCTAGTTGATGCCGCGCGCAATATATCACCGCGCAGGGCGCTAAAGTACTGATTTATGGTGAACATCCATTCAGCCGAATCGCTTCTCGACACCGTTAGCCCAGGCCAGCGCATGCTCGAGGCGATCGTCTCCCCAGAAGAGTTCGCCATCCTCCGAGATGAAGGTCGGCGCCCCGAAGATGCCTTTGCCGGCAGCAGCTTCCGAGCGCGAGCGAAGAGCCGATTTCACTGCGTCGGAGCCGGCGCGCGCCAGCACCTGGGCCGGATCATGCCCTAGGCCGGCAATCGCGGGCGCCAGCGCATCTGGAGCGGCAATATTGGCCCGTCCGGCAAACTCGGCGTCGAAAACAGCGCGCGTGTAAGGGCCGATCCAGCCTTCTTCCTCCGCGATCATGCCGATGCGGGCTGCCAGGAGACTGTGAGCCGGAAAGGGATCGGGTACGTGAAAAGCGAGGCCGCGCGCGGTGGCGATCCGGGCAATATCCCGCGCCATATACTGCCCCTTTGTCGGGTTGAGCACGAAGGGCGACGTGTCGAAGCCCTGGGCCTTGAAAATGGGACCGAGAAGAAAGGGCCGATAGGCAATTTCGACCCCGGCCACGTCGGCAAGGGCCTCGATGCGCATGGCGGAAAGGTACGAGTAGGTCGAGGCAAAATCGTACCAGAATTCGAGCTTTGGCATGGTCGTTCCCTGCGTTCACCATGGCCTGGATAGGGGGACCGCGGCACTGCGAGCTTGCCGTAAGGTTGCCGGGCAATCGTCAGCGTTCACACATCTCCCGGTTGCTCTCTCGGCGGGCATCGCGCTATAAGCACGCCTGACCCCCTTCATTATCCTCAAGGACACGGCTGCTCGACGCTATCGGGCAGGCCCCAAGAGCCCATTACCTGGAAAGCGCGCCCCATGAGCAACCGCAAACCGCTGATGCCCAAAGCAACAGCCGTCTGGCTGGTGGAAAACACCTCGCTGAGCTTCGATCAGATCGCGGAGTTCTGCGGCCTCCATCATCTCGAGGTCAAGGGCATTGCCGATGGTGACGTCGCGCAGGGCATCAAGGGCATGGATCCGATCGCGTCCGGCCAGCTCAGCCGCGAGGAGATCAAGCGCGGTGAGGAAGATGCCGACTATCGCCTGAGGCTGGCGGAATCGAAAGTCGAGATCCCTCCGGTCAAGACCAAGCGCGGCCCGCGCTACACGCCCGTCTCGCGCCGGCAGGATCGCCCGAATGCGGTCATGTGGCTGCTGCGCAATCATCCCGAGCTCAAGGACAGTCAGATCATCCGCCTTGTCGGCACGACCAAGCCGACGATCGCGGCCATCCGCGAGCGCACACACTGGAATGCGCAGAACCTCACGCCGCAGGACCCCGTGACGCTCGGCCTATGCTCGCAGATCGATCTCGACGCCGAAGTGGCGAAGGCTGCAAAGCGTGCGCCGCAGGTTCCCGCGGGTGCCGCTCCCGCCGAGGCCAAGGCTGGCACGCTGCTTCCGACATCCGAGACCGTTCCCGGCCTCGGTCCGCAGCCTGATGTGAGCTTTCCCGAGCCGGCCGCGGAAGAGCCCGCTGAATCCGAGGAGGCCGAGGCGTCGCGCGTGTTCGCCCGCCTTCAGGAGCTCGGCACGGGCGAGAGCAAGGACGAGGAAGAGAGCTGAGCCTCAGCCGTCTCGACCTGCGATCTACTGTCGAAATTTGCGATGCCCTCGGTCCGAGCCGAGGGCATCGTCGTTTCTGTCGAAGCTTCACTTGGACGCGGTCTTGGCCGCATTGTCGATTACATCGGCGACGACCTTCGGCTGGGTCATGAAGACTGCGTGGCTTGCTGCGACTTCCATGATCTTCGCGTCGATGCGCTTTGCCATGTGGCGCAGCATGCGAAGGTCGAAGGCCTTGTCGTCGGTCGCGATCACGGCCCAGCTCGGCTTTGTCCGCCAGGCGGCGTGCTGGAGCTTGGTCTCGAACACCGACATATTGATCGGCACCTGCGAGTCCCGCATGAAGGCCGCTTCGGCATCGCTCGCGTCCGCAGCGAAGCCGATCTTGAAGTTCTCCGGCTTCACGAAACCGAAGCCGTCGCCATGCGTGTCGATCACGAACTCGGGCGGCGTGACGAAGCCCGCATATTGCTGCGCGGTCGTCTCGCCGGCATCAGGTGAGAGCGCCGAGACATAGACGAGGCCTGCGACCTTGGGATGGACACCCGCTTCGGTGATGACCGTGCCGCCCCAGCTATGGCCGACAAGGATGGCAGGGCCGTCGAGCCGGTCGAGCGCGCGCTTGGTCGCAGCGACGTCGTCAGCGAGAGAGGTAAGCGGGTTCTGGACGATGGTGACGCGATAGCCGCGCTTTGTGAGGTCGTCGTAGACACCGCGCCATCCCGAGCCATCTGCGAATGCGCCATGCACGAGCACGACGTTCTTGATGGGGGCGGCGTGTGCGGGCACGACGGCGGCGAAGGCGAGAACAATACTGCTGGCAAGCAAGAGAGAGTACGGCGTCAATCCCATGATACATGCTCCTTTTGCCGAGCCGTCGAGGACGGGCAGCACACAGCGGCCAGAGCAATCGACCACGCTATGATGCGGGGGGATCGCTTCCGGTGCGGCGTGCTGGGCCCGAACTGGACCAGCTCGATGCTGTTGTTGACGGAGCGGAATGTAGCTGGAAGCCGACGGAAGGTGCTCTCTAAGTGCGAAGCAATTTCGGTCGCCCGCACTCAGATATTACAAGATGAGGTATCTCGCATTACGCAGATGGCCGGAAAAGTGAGAGAATCTTTCAACGCACTTTCCAGGCGATCACGCGCTCAGACTTCCTCGATGCGGATCATCTGCGGCTTCTCGGCGACCTTGCCGTCAGCCTCGATATCATCAAGCGCCTTGCGGATGGCCGCTTCCGTCGTCTCGTGTGTGATGATCACGATATTGGCGAGCGTACCCGGCGCGCCGCGCGGTCCTCGCTGCACGATGCTGTCGAGCGAGACATCCTGCTCGGCCATGCGCTTCGTGATCGCCGCCATCACGCCCGGACGATCGAACGCGGAGAAACGCACGTAGTAGTCGCCCTTGTGCTGGCCGAGGGCGGCGCGCTTGTGCGGCTTCAGGCGCGATGAGGGTACGCCGAAGGGCGGCAGCACGAAACCGGCAGCAATATCGACGATGTCGCTCGCGACGGCCGAGGCGGTGGCGCGTGCGCCGGCACCCGGCCCGACGAGCAGAAGACTGCCCGCGAAGTCTGCGTCGAGCGAGACGGCGTTGGTGACGCCTGATACGCCGGCAATGGCGGCATCCACGGGGATCATGACTGGCGTGACGCGGCTTTCGATGCCGCTCTCGGTGAGTGTCGCGACGCCGAGCAGCTTGATGCGATAGCCGAGTTCGTCTGCCGCATCGATGTCGGCGTCCGTGATGGTCTGAATGCCTTCGATGTGGATCTGGTCGAAGGCGACGCGCGTGCCGAAGACGAGGCTCGTCAGCAGCGTGAGCTTGTGCGCGGCGTCGAAGCCGCCGATGTCGAATGTGGGATCCGCTTCCGCATAGCCTTTCGCCTGCGCTTCCCGCAGCACGTCGGCGAACGGCAGGCGCTCCTCCTGCATCTTGCTCAGAATGTAATTGCAGGTGCCGTTGAGGATGCCGGATACGCGGCGCACCTGGTTGCCGACCAGCGCCTCGCGCACGGTCTTGATCGCAGGGATGCCGCCCGCGACGGCTGCTTCGAAGTTCAGCGCCACGTTGTGCTTCTCGGCGAGCTGCGCGAGCTCGAAGCCGTGATGAGCGAGCAGCGCCTTGTTGGCGGTCACGACGTGCTTGCCGGCCGATAGCGCGGCTTCCACCGCGCGCTTCACGACGCCGTCCTCGCCACCGATCAGCTCCACGAAGCAGTCGATGGCCGGGTCGGTGGCCAGGGCCACGGGATCGTTCACCCAGCGGATGCCTTCGAGCGACACGCCCCGATCCTTCGTGCGGTCGCGCGCCGATACGGCCACGACCTCGACCGGCCGGTGAAGCTGGTCGGCGAGCTTGGCCCCATGCGCCTTGAGGAGCTGGATGAGGCCGGCGCCGACAGTTCCGAGGCCGGCAACGCCGAGCTTGAGGGGATCACGTGTGGTCGTCATGGGGCGTTCCGGCGCGTGGGTTGTCGTGGGTGATGGCGGCTGCAGGCGCAACTCGGGTGACCCCGGCGAGTCTGCGGCCGCGGTCTCTTAACACGTGGGGCAGGTGGGGTCGATGCGGTCGGGAGGTCCGCCCGGGCCCTGATGACGGCCCCCGAAAAAAAATCAACGGGGCTTTGAACCACTTTCGAGGTCGCCGCGACAGATCAGGCAAGTGGCGGTTGTTCCCGCCGCCGAAAATCGATCAACGACCCACGCCCCGAGGAGAAGTCTTTATGTCGATCAAGTCCACCATCATCAAGTCCGCCACCCTCGCCGCTCTCTCGCTCGCCGTCATCGGCGGCAGCGGCCTCGCCTCGTCTCAGGCCGAAGCCGGCCACAAGCACAAGCATTTCGGCAAGATCGGTGTCGGCATCATGCTCGGCGCGCCGATCGTCTACGGCGGGTATGGCTACGGTTATCACGGCTACCACGTTCGCCGCTGCGGCTGGCTGTACCGCAAGGCCGTGAACACGGGCAGCAAGTACTGGTGGAAGCGCTTCCACGAGTGCCGTTACGGCGACGACGACTGATCCCTTGCAGTCCACGTCCCGTACCCCAGACCCCGGCGCAGTCCCCCGCTGCGTCGGGGTCCATTTATTCGGATCGCCGTGTCTCCTGCACAGGCAGCATGAAGATCAGCCCGCCGATCAGGAAAAGCGCCGTCGTGGCGATGCCCCACCGCTGACTACCCGTTGCCGTCGTCACGATGGCGATCGCCAGCGGGGCGGCAAATGCCGTTGCCTTCCCCGAGAAAGCGAAGAGCCCGAAATACTGCGTCATGCGCTCGGGCGGTGCGAGGCGCGCGAGCAGCGAACGGCCGGCGGCCTGCACGGGGGCTGCCACAAGTCCGATGAGGATCGCGAAGAACAGGAAGATCTGCTCGCCGTGCGACGAGAACGCGCCCGATCCCGGCGCCTTTTCCGCAATCGGCACAACGAAGAGCACGCTGCCCTTGTCGACGGACAAAATGCCGAAGAAGCCGATCAGCAGGATCACGATCGAGCCGACGATGACGGTCTTGGCCCCGACGCGGTCGTCGAGCAAGCCGCCTATGACGGCGCCGACTGCGCCCGTACCGGCGAGAATGATGCCGAAGAGGCCGAGATCGAACGTGCGCCAGCCGAACACCGAGGCGCCGTAGATGCCGCCGAACACGAAGATCGCGGCGAGCCCGTCCGCATAGAGCATCCGCGCGATGAGCATCCAGAGGATGTTGCGATCGTCTTTCGGCAGGTTGCGGACTGTTTTCCAGAGCGATTGGAGCGCATCGCGGATCGGGCTTTCGGAGGCAGCTTTCAAGGGCTGCCGGTTATCCGGCACGAACAGGAAAAACGGGATGACGAACAGGATGAACCACGCCGCGCACAGCGGCCCGACGAGACGATCGCCCTCGCGGCTCACCTGATCGAGGTTCAGGATCGGATCCATGCCGAGCATGGTTTTCCCGCTCGACGGATCCGTGACGATGAAGCCCGCGACGAGCGCGAGACTGACGAGGCCGCCCGCATAGCCGAGGCCCCAGGCAATGCCCGACAGCCGCCCGAGCTGATCCTTGCGCACGAGCGGCGGCATGATCGCGTTGTTGAAGACGGCTGCGAACTCGGCGCCCGCGAAGGCCAGCGCGTAGCCCGCGAGCACGAGGAAGAACATCGGGCCCTGTAGCTTCGGCGTCGCGAACCAGAGCAGGCAGAGGCCGGTCACCAGCATGAGGCCGAAG
>JAEYPL010000275.1 GCA_023410905.1 Pseudomonadota bacterium | reverse complement strand
TTGCGCTGCCGGCGAGGGCGGTGCCGGCGGCATTTTTCTCCCCATCGCGCCGGCCCGCTTCCGCGCGGACGGCGCCTGCGCGCGCCTCCGGTGGCGTGGAGACGGGCCGCCAGAAAGCAAAAAAGGCGTGCCGCCGGCACGCCTTCGGGTCGCCCAGCGGGTCTGGCGGCGTCAGCTGAACGACCGCACCAGACTGCCGACGAGCATGCTCCAGCCGTCGATGAGGACGAAGAACAGGATCTTGAAGGGCAGGGAGATCACCGTCGGCGGCATCATCATCATGCCCATCGACATCACCAGCGTCGCGACGATCAGATCGATCACGAGAAACGGCAGGATGATCAGGAAGCCGATCTCGAATCCGCGCCTCAGTTCCGAGATCATGAAGGCCGGCACCAGCACCCGCATGTCGACTTCGACGGGTGCACCTGATGCGTCGGGCGTGGCCGGCGGCGGGCGGCTGTTCGAGATGCTCTCGAAGAGCTGAATGTCCTTCTCGCGTACGTTGGCCTGCATGAATTCGCGAAGCGGCCGCGTCATGCGCTGATAGGCCTCGCGCTCGTTTATCCGGTTCTCCATCAAAGGCTGCACGCCTTCCGTCCACATGCGGTCGAAGACCGGCGCCATCACGAAGAACGTCATGAACAGCGCGAGGCTTATCAGGACGATGTTCGATGGCGTGGACGGCAGACCGATTCCTGAGCGCAGAAACGACAGCGCGATGATGAAGCGCGTGAAGCAGGTGACCGTGACAAGAAGGCCCGGCGCAATCGACAGCACCGAGAGGAGTGCGATGAGCTGAAGAATGCGGGCGCTCGTCGAGCCCTGCCCTTCAGGTATCAAATCCTGAAGGTTGATGGTCTGCGCCAATGCCGCACCCGGCAGCAGCAACAGCACCAGCGTTACAATGACCGCAAGGCGCCTCCTCATTCGACCACCAGCGAGCGCAGAATGACGCTGCGGGCGCGCCCCTTGCTGCGCAGACGAGCAATCTCCTGGATATCCTCGCGCAGATACTCGACGCCTGCTGCGCTCTCGACATGGACGAGCGGCACCGTCCGCATGAAGCTCATGATGTCTTCGGTCATGGACTTGAGCAGCACGCCATCATCCGGCGCACTCGGGCCTTCGAGGATCACGCCGAGCTCGAGGCGCGCCCAGCTCCGCTGCGGCCCGGAAAGCGTCACGAGGATCGGATCGAGGTTCGCTATCTGGACTTTGTTACCCTCGGCGGCGCCTTTCGATGCGCCCGCGCCCTCCCCCTTCTTACCCTGACCTCCGACGATCTGCAGATCGCGATGGTTTGCTGCAGCATCGTTCGATGCGCCCGCATTCATGAGCATCAGGCTGAAGCCCGCGCCGGAGCCCGCGCCAATGACGGCAAGCAGCACCAGCGCGATGATGAAAGCGCCCTTGCCACCGCCACCCGCAGCTTTGCCTTCCGCTTCCTCAGCCATGTGCGCTCTCTATTCCCATGGTCAGAAGGGGCTGAACTGGTCGATGAGCTGGTGTCCCCAGGCCGGCTGCTGAACCTCCATCGAGCGGCCGCGACCGCCGTAGGATATGCGCGCCTCTGCGATGCGCTCGTAGGGGATCGTGTTGTCGGCCCGGATGTCGCCGATATTCACGACACCGGTGAACGTCAGCACGCGCAGCTCGAAGTTGACACGCACCTCCTGCGAGCCCTGGATGAGCAAATTGCCGTTTGGCAGAACGTCCGTCACCACAGCGGCGAGCCGCAAATCGATGCTTTCCGAGCGTTCGATCTCGCCCTTGCCATCCGAAGCAGTGTTGGACTTGAGCGCCGAATTAACCGCTGCCTTGCCTTCCGTCTTCAAGCCGAAGGTATCGACACCATGCGACCAGTCGAGCCCGAAACCATGCGCCGAATCACGCGTGCGCTTGGAGCGGTTGTCCATGATCGCGCGGTCTTTCATGGAGATGTTGACCGTCAGGATATCACCCATGCGACGTGCGCGACGATCGCGGAAAAGATCGGCGCCGCGCACCGTCCAGAGCGATGTACTGTTGCCACCAGCGGGCTTCTGGAAGGCGGCGCGATGCATGTGGTCGTACGTCGCCGGCGTCACCGGCTTCTGTTCGATGCCAGCACCGACGGGGCTCAGCAGCGGCTCCTTGTTGATCGCGTCGAGCTTTGCCGAGCAGCCGACGCCGACAGTCGCAACCAGTGCGAGCAGCCCTACACGCGACCGCCAGAGCGCAAGGGTGGCCTTTTGCATCCGCGTCGAGATTTTCAGTTCGCCGGGAAGTTCGCTCACGAGCCGCCTCCGGGATCGCTCTTGCGCGATGCACCCATGAGGATCATGGCGAGGCGCGCGGCCCTGTCGGATGGCATGTCATTCAGGATCTGGCTGGCAACACGCGGTGTCAGCTTGCTCAGGATGGCCGCGGCCGTGCTCTCCTCGATCTTCGCAAGCTGTTCGGAAGCTGCATCGGGGCGCATACCCGAATAGATCGACACGAGCTGGTCGCTGGTGCGGTTGGCAAAATCCTCGCGTCGCGCCACCCACTCCTTGAGCTCGGCGATCCGCGCCTCGATCTTGACCATGCGCTCGTCGAGAGCGCGGCTCAGCGCCTCGATCTCGGCCGTCTGGAATGCGTAGCGCGCCTCGCGTGCCGGCTCGAGTACGGCGCGGCAGTACTGCTCCGCGACGGTCAGAGACTTGTCCGGCTCGCGCTTCGCCGGCGCCTGCTTCGGCTCCGGCACGATCGGTATCATGCGCGGCGGTTGCGCCGACGCTTGTGTCCGAGGCCCGGACTTGGGCGCTGGCCGCGGCGCTTCCGTAGCAGCGGGGGCCTGCGCTTGTGCCTCATATGGCGGAGCGCAAGCGGCGAGCAGAACCGCGAGCACGAGCGCTGCGCGTCCTGCCCCTCTCCTCAGCTCTCTCTGCATGTTGTTTTCCACGCCCACCCTCACTGCACCACGAGGTCGGCCTGCAGCGCGCCCGCGGACTTGATCGCCTGCAGGATCGCGATAATGCCGAGCGGCTTCAGGCCCATCCGGTTAAGCCCCGTCACGAGACTCTGCAGATCGACACCATCGACGATCGCGAAATTGCCGTTCTCCTGATGAGCGGAGATCTCCGTTGTCGAGGTGACGACCGTCTGCCCCTTCGAGAAGGGTGCCGGCTGCGAGACGGACGGCGTCTCGATCACCCGCACCGTGAGATTGCCGTGCGTGACGGCGACGCGGCTGATCTTGACATTGCGACTGATGACGATCGTGCCCGTGCGCTCGTCCACGATGATCCGCGCCGGCACATCCGGCTCGATCGTGAGCTGGCCAATGTTCGCAAGAAAGCGCGCGGCGCTCGTCCCGCTCGGAACATCGACGGCGAGCGAGCTCGGCCCGGCTTCCTTCGCCAGGCGGCGCTTCGTCGTCTCGAGCGTGTACTTGTTGATGGCGTCGACGATGGCGACGGCGGTGCCGAAATCCGGGTTCTTCAGCTCGAGATGGAGTGTGCGCGTCGAGGCCAGGAGATCCGGCGCATCGCGCTCGACGAGCGCGCCGCTCGATATGCGCCCCGATGTCGGCACACCATGCGTCAAGCTCTCGCTCTGGCCCTGCGCCTGGAAGCCCGCGACCACGACCGACCCCTGCGCTACGGCATAGATGTGACCGTCGGCACCTTGCAGCGGCGTCATCACGAGCGTGCCGCCCGCAAGAGACGTCGCATCGGCGAGCGACGAGACGGACACGTCGATGCGATTTCCGCCAACGGAGAAGGCAGGCAGCTCAGCCGTGACGAGGACTGCCGCGACGTTGCGCGTCCGCATGTCGAGCCCACGCATGTTGACGCCGAGCCGCTCCAGCATGGAATTCATCGACTGCTCGGTGAACGGCGCGTTGCGCAGGCTGTCGCCGGTGCCCTTGAGGCCGGTGACGAGGCCGTAGCCGACGAGCTGGTTCGGGCGGACGCCGCGCACGGTCGTGATGTCCTTGACGCGCACCTCGGCCCATACCTCGCTCGCGACGAGCACGAGCGAGAGGGCGGCCAGCATCAGCA